>CAZOTT010000102.1:0-10000 GCA_964582785.1 uncultured Acidobacteriota bacterium
TTCGCGAGGGCGGCCGGACGGTCGGCGCCGGCACCGTCACCGAGATCATCGAGTAACGACGGACGCCCATCGCAGGGAAGGACGCGACCATGACCTCCGACAAGATCCGGATCCGCCTCAGGGCCTACGACCACCGCATTCTCGACCAGTCGGCGACCGAGATCGTGGACACGGCGCGGCGCACCGGGGCCCGGGTGGCGGGGCCGGTTCCCCTGCCGACGAAGCGCAGCCTGTACACGGTGCTCCGGTCCCCGCACGTGGACAAGAAGTCGCGGGAGCAGTTCGAGATCCGGACCCACAAGCGGTACCTCGAGATCCTCGATCCGACCCCGGAGACGGTCGATGCCCTGATGAAGCTCGACCTCCCCGCGGGAGTCCACGTCGAGATCCGGGCCTTCAAGTGAGCGGCTGGCGGCAGCCCTGGTGGAGAACCTGACGATGGTGAACGGATTGATCGGCAGGAAGATCGGCATGACCCAGCTGTTCTCCGAGGATGGCCGGGCGGTGCCGGTCACCGTCCTGCGGGCCGGGCCCTGCGTCGTCGTGCAGCGAAAGACCAGGGAGCGCGACGGCTACGAGGCCGTCCAGCTCGGATTCGTCGAGGACAGGCCCGACCGCCGGGCGACGAAGCCGATGCGCGGGCACTTCGAGAAGGCCGGCGTGCCCCCGACCCGGGTCCTGCGCGAGGTGGAGCTGGGCGAGGGGCAGGACATGCAGCCCGGGGAGACCGTCACCTGCGAGATCTTCGCGCCGGGAGAGCGGGTCGACGTCATCGGGACGAGCAAGGGCCGGGGGTTCCAGGGCGTGATGAAGCGCCACGGGTTCGGCGGCGGCCGGGCGACGCACGGCTCGATGTTCCACCGCGCCCCGGGGTCGATCGGTGCGTCGGCCTACCCCGCGCGGGTGTTCGCCGGGATGCGGATGGCGGGCCACATGGGCGCGCGCCGCGTGACGGTGAAGGGGCTCGAGGTGGTCCAGGTGGACCCGGAGCGCAACCTGCTCCTGGTCAGGGGCGCCGTCCCGGGTGCCCGGGGGAGCCTGGTCGTCATCCGGCGCGGCCACGGGTCCGTGGCGGCCCGGGCGGAGTGAAGACGATGCCCGAAGTCAGCGTGTACAACCTGCAGAACGAGGAGGTGGGCAGGGTCGACCTTCCGCCCACCGCGTTCGAGGTCCCGCTCAAGCGGCACCTGGTCTGGGAGGCGGTCCGCCACTACCTGGCCTGTGCCCGCCGCGGAACCCACAAGACGAAGAACCGGGTCGAGGTGAGCGGCGGGGGGCGGAAGCCCTGGCGGCAGAAGGGAACGGGCCGCGCCCGCCACGGGTCGATCCGCTCGCCCCTCTGGCGGGGCGGGGGGACGGTCTTCGGTCCCCGTCCGCGGGACTACTCCTGGCACTTTCCGAAGAAGGCCCGCCGGCGGGCGCTCGCCTCGGCGCTCTCGGAGAAGCTGCGGGAGGGGAACCTGCGCGTGGTGGAAGAGATCACCCTCGCGGAGCCGAAGACCAGGCGGGCCGAGGAGCTGGTCCGCCGCGGCCTCGGGCTCCCGGGCAAGGTCCTGCTGGTCTACCACGGCGACGTGAACGAGGGCCTGGAGCGCGCGACCCGCAACCACCCGGCGATCGGCGCGATCCGGGCGCTCCAGCTGCACGCCTACCACGTCCTCGACCACGACACCGTCGTGCTGAGCCGGGCGGCGGCGGAGGCGCTCGGGGAGGTGCTGAGCCGATGAGCGGACTGACATCCTGGGACATCATTCGCCGGCCGAAACTGACGGAGAAGGGAACGCGGCTCCGGGAGGAACAGGTCCGGCGGAAGAAGAGCGGCGAGACCTTCATCTTCGAGGTCCACCCCGACGCCAACAAGTTCATGATCCGGAAGGCGGTCGAGGAGATCTTCGGCGTGGAGGTGCTCCACGTGCGGACGATCAACTTGAAGGGCAAGAAGCGCCGCTATGGCCGGTCGGAGGGGTACAGGCCGTCCTGGAAGAAGGCCTACGTGACCCTGAAGCCGGGCAGCAGGACGATCGACTACCTCGAGGGCTGATCCGCCTCCTCGCGAGGCCGTGAGGCGAACGCATGCCGATCAAGAAGTTCAAGCCGACCTCACCGGGCAGAAGGCAGATGGAGGTCGTGGTCTCGCCGGAGATCACGACGACCAGGCCGTACAAGCCGCTGACCCAGGGGAAGAAGCGCTCCGGTGGCCGGACGAGCACCGGCCGGGTGAGCGTCTGGCACCGGGGTGGCGGGCACAAGCGCCGGTACCGGGTGATCGACTTCAAGCGGGACAAGGACGGCGTCCCCGGGCGGGTGGCCACGATCGAGTACGACCCGAATCGCTCGGCCAACATCGCCCTCGTCAACTACGCGGACGGCGAGAAACGGTACATCCTCGCCCCGCTGGGCCTGCAGGTCGGCCAGGAGATCATCTCCTCGCCGGACGCCGACATCGTGGTCGGGAACTGCCTGCCCCTGAAGAACATCCCGGTGGGGACGACGGTCCACAACATCGAGCTCCGCCCGGGCAAGGGCGGCCAGCTCGCCCGGAGCGCCGGCGCCTCGGCCCAGATCCTGGCCAAGGAGGGCCGCTACGCCCACCTGCGGCTGCCGTCGGGGGAGGTCCGCCTCGTCCTCGTCGAGTGCCGCGCGACCATCGGCCAGGTGGGGAACATCGACCACGCCAACATGAGCATCGGCAAGGCGGGCCGGAGCCGGTGGCTCGGCCGGCGCCCGGTGGTGCGGGGCGTGGCGATGAACCCGGTGGACCACCCGCACGGAGGAGGCGAGGGAAAGAGTTCCGGGGGGCGGCATCCCGTCACCCCGTGGGGTGTGCCGACCAAGGGACACAAGACGCGCAAGAACCCGAGGACCGACCGCTTCATCGTGCGTCGGCGCGGCCAGAAGTAGCGGGAGGCAGCGATGGCTCGATCCGTCTGGAAGGGACCGTTCGTCGATCACCATCTCCTGAAGAAGATCGAGGAGATGAACCGGACCAACGACCGGAAGGTGATCCAGACCTGGTCCCGTCGCTCCACGGTCACGCCGGACATGGTCGGTCACACGATCGCGGTGCACAACGGCCGGAAGTTCATCCCGGTCTACGTCACCGAGAACATGGTCGGGCACAAGCTGGGCGAGTTCGCGCTGACGCGGACCTTCAAGGGGCACGCGGGCAGCAAGGACAAGCGGGCCCGGCGCTGACGAGGAGGCAGGCATGATCTCCAGGGCAACGCTGCGCTACCTGAAGACCAGCCCCCAGAAGACCCGGCTCGTCGCCGACCAGATCCGGGGCCGGGAGGTCGGGGAAGCGCTGGCCATCCTCAGGACGAGTCCGAAGCGGGTGGCCCGCGCCCTCGAGAAGCTGCTCGGCTCGGCCATCGCCAACGCCCAGCAACTCGAAGAGCGGGTGGACATCGACCGGCTGTACGTCGCCCGGATCTTCGTCGACAAGGGTCCCACCGAGCGGCGGGGCCGGGCGGGGACGATGGGACGTTTCATGCCGGTGCTGAAACGGCGCAGCCACGTGACGATCGAGCTCGATCTGCTGGAGCCCGGCCGGGCCGGCGGGCGGCGCTGACGCGCGAGGGGAAGAGATGGGACAGAAGGTTCATCCCTACGGATTCCGGCTGGGATTCAACCGTACCTGGAAGAGCCGCTGGTTCGAGACCCGGCGCTACGCGGACTTCCTCCACGAGGACCTCCGGCTGCGGGACGAGCTGAAGAAGAAGCTCTACCACGCGGGCATCTCGTCCATCGAGATCGAGCGGGCGGGGGAGCACAAGCTGAAGATCACGCTCCACACCGCGCGTCCGGGGATCATCATCGGCCGGCGCGGGTCCGAGGTGGACAAGCTGCGGGAAGAGCTGAAGAAGAAGACCGGCCGGGACGTCTTCCTCGACATCGTCGAGGTGGAGAAGCCGGAGCTGGACGCCCAGCTCGTCGCGGAGGGAATCGCCGCCCAGCTGGAGCGGCGGATCGCCTTCCGGCGCGCCATGCGCAAGGCGGTGGAATCGGCCCAGCGGTTCGGGGCGAAGGGGATCAAGGTGCGCTGTGCGGGGCGCCTGGGTGGGCACGAGATCGCCCGCGCGGAGTGGTACCTGAACGGCCAGCTGCCCCTGCACACGCTGCGCGCGGACATCGACTACGGGTTCGCCGTTGCCCGGACCACCTACGGGGTGATCGGGGTCAAGTGCTGGATCTACCGGGGCGAGCAGACCGAGGTGGTGGCCCGCCGGGGCCGACTGCGCTGACGGCCGAGGAGCGAGACAACCATGTTGCAGCCCAGCAAGGTCAAGTACCGGAAGGTGCAGCGGGGCCGGATGAAGGGCCTGGCCCAGCGCGGCTCGACGATCGCCTTCGGCGACTACGGGCTCAAGGCGCTGGACCGGGGGTGGATCACCGCCCGGCAGATCGAGGCGGCCCGTGTCGCGATGACCCGCGCGGTCAAGCGGGGCGGGAAGGTGTGGATCCGCATCTTCCCCGACAAGCCGGTGACGAAGAAGCCTGCCGAGACCCGGATGGGTTCCGGGAAGGGAGCCCCGGATCACTGGGTGGCGGTGGTCAAGCCGGGGAAGATCCTCTTCGAGCTGGAGGGGGTCGCCCCCGAAGTGGCGGAGCGCGCGATGCGACTCGCGGCGAGCAAGCTGCCGATCCCGGCCAAGTTCGTCCGCCGGCGGCCGGTCTGAGCGGAGGTGGACGATGAAGGCGACCCAGCTGCGGGACATGAGCATCGAGGAGCTGCAGAAGGAGGTTCTCGAGCTGAAGAAGGCCCTCTTCAACCTGCGCCTGCAGAAGGCGATCGGGCAGCTCGAGAAGCCGCACAAGCTGAGGGAAACCCGGAAGGACCTTGCCCGGGCGCTGACCGTCCTGCGTGAGCGCGAGCGGGCCGAGGCCGCGAAGGAGGCCCGGTGATGGCCCAGGTTCAGGGCAGAGGCCAGGGACAGCGGAAGGTCGGTGTCGTCGTCGGGAAGCCCGGCGCGAAGACGGTCAAGGTGCTCGTCGAGCGCCTCGTCCAGCATCCGGTCTACAAGCGCGTCGTCCGGCGTTCGAAGAAGTTCCTCGCCCACGACGAGCGGGATGCCTGCGGCATCGGCGACAAGGTGGAGATCATCGAGAGCCGGCCGCTGTCGGCGCGGAAGCGGTGGCGGGTGCGCCGCATCATCGCCCGCCCCGAGGGGGCCGCCATCGAGTCCGGTCGGCCCGCGACGACCGAGTAAGGGGAGGAGGCCGGCATGATCCAGATGCAGAGCATCCTCAACGTCGCCGACAACTCCGGGGCGAAGAAGATCATGGCGATCCGCCTGCGCGGCGGGAACGCCGGGAAGTACGGCGGCCTCGGTGACGTCGTGATCGCCTCGGTGAAGGAGGCGAGCCCGGACGGGACGGTGAAGAAGGGCTCGGTCGTCAAGGCGGTGATCGTCCGCACGCGGAACGAACACCGGCGGAAGGACGGGAGCTACATCCGTTTCGACGAGAATGCCGCCGTCCTCGTGAACGATGCCGGGGAGCCGATCGGCACCCGCGTCTTCGGCCCGGTGGCCCGGGAACTCCGCGAGAAGAACTTCATGCGGATCGTTTCCCTCGCCCCCGAGGTCCTGTGAGGAAGGTGACCATGCACATCCGCAAGGGCGATACGGTCATCGTGATCAGCGGCAACGACAAGGGGGCCCGCGGGCGCGTGCTGCGCGTGTTCGGGGACAAGCAGTCGGCGATCGTCGAGGGCGTGAACATGCGCAAGAAGCACATGCGCCCGGACCCGGCCAAGGGGATCCAGGGCGGTGTCGTGGCGCAGGAATCGCCGATCCGCGTCTGCAAGCTGCTCCCCGTCGACCCGGAGACGGGAAAGCCGACCCGGGTGGGGCACAAGTTCCTGGTCGGACCGGACGGCAAGAAGCGCAAGGTCCGCATCGCCCGGCGCTCCGGCGCCGAGCTGGATCGGTGAGGACAGCCATGGCGTACGTTCCGCGTCTCCGGAAGAGATACGAGGAAGAGATCCGTCCGGCCCTCCAGGAGGAGTTCGGCTACGGGAACCCGATGGCGGTGCCGGGGCTGCACAAGATCGTCGTCAACATGGGCATCGGGGAGGCGTCCCGTGATCCGAAGCTGCTGGAGGAAGCCATCGAGGAACTGACCCAGATCACCGGGCAGAAACCGGTCGTCCGGCGCGCGCGGAAGTCGATCTCGAACTTCAAGCTGCGCGAGGGGATGCCGGTGGGGGTGTCCGTCACGCTGCGGGCCGCCCGGATGTGGGAATTCCTCGACCGCCTGCTCAACCTGGCCCTGCCGCGGGTCCGCGACTTCCGCGGCGTCTCGAAGAAAGCCTTCGACGGGCGGGGCAACTACACCCTCGGGATCAGGGACCAGCTGGTCTTCCCGGAGGTCAACTACGCGAAGGTCCAGCGTGCCATCGGCATGAACGTGACCATCGTCACATCGGCGAAGACGGATGCGGAGGCCAGGTCGCTCCTGGCGAAGCTCGGCATGCCGTTCGCCCGCTGAGAGCCGGGAGGAGGAGCTCGATGGCGACCACCGCCAAGATGGCAGCGATGTACAGGAAGCCGAAGTTCCCGGTCCGGGCCCGCAACCGGTGCCGGCGGTGCGGCCGGCCCCGCGGGTACCTGCGCAAGTTCCAGCTGTGCCGGGTCTGCTTCCGCGAGTTGAGCCTCCAGGGGTACGTCCCCGGGGTGCGCAAGGCGAGCTGGTAAGCGAAAGGGGTAGCCTTCATGTCCATGACCGACCCGATTGCCGATATGCTGACACGCATCAGGAACGCCCTGATGGCGGGTCACGAGCATGTCACCATCCCGTCGTCGAAGATGAAGCGGGAAATCGCGCGGATCCTCCAGGAAGAGGGGTTCATCCGCGGGTTCCGCCACGAGGACGAGCCGGGCAAGCAGGGGCACCTTCACCTCGAGCTGAAGTACGGCCCGCGCGGTGAGCGGGTGATCCACGGTCTCGAGCGGGTCAGCAGGCCCGGCCGGCGCGTCTACGTGGGCCGCCGCGAGATCCCCCGCATCCTGGGCGGGATGGGGATCTCGATCCTCAGCACCTCGAAGGGTGTCGTTGACGGGCGCACCGCCCGGCGCGAGGGCGTCGGCGGCGAGTGGCTCTGCAACATCTGGTAGGGAGGGTTCAGCCATGTCGCGCATCGGAACCACGCCCGTTCCCCTTCCTGCCGGGGTGGAACTCGACATCCGGCCGGGCGTCGTCGGGGTGAAGGGGCCGAAGGGCCGGCTCGAGGTTCCCGTGCCGGACGGGATCACCGTCACGGTCGAGGGAGGCGAGGCGAAACTGGAGCGCCGCAACGACAGCAAGCCGCAGAAGTCCCTTCACGGGCTGACCCGGGCGCTGCTGGCCAACGCGGTCCACGGCGTGAGCCGGGGCTACGAGCGGGTGCTCGAGATCGTCGGGACCGGCTACCGGGGCGAGGTGAAGGGAGACCGGATCATCTTCAGCCTGGGGTATTCCCATCCCGTCGAGTTCCCCCTGCCGGAGGGCATCACCGCCCGGGCGGAGGAACGGAACACGGTGATCATCCTCCAGGGCATCGACAAGCAGAAGATCGGCCAGGTCGCCGCCGACATCCGGGCCCTGCGGAAGCCGGATGCCTACAAGGGGAAGGGGATCCGGTATCGCGGCGAGCGGATCAGCCTCAAGCCCGGCAAGGCGGCCGGCAAGTAAGCCAGCGGAGAGAGCCGATGTACTCGAAGAAGGATCGCAAGGCTGCCCGGCAGAAGGTGCGCCGGCGCATCCGCGGCCGGGTGGCCGGCACCGCGGAGAGGCCCCGTCTCGCCGTCTATCGGAGCCTGAAGCACATCTACGTGCAGGCGATCGACGACGTCGCGGGGCGGACCCTGGCCGCGGCATCGACCCTCGATCCCGAGGCCCGCGGGGAGGTTCCCTACGGGGGGAACGTTGCCGCGGCGAAGGTGGTCGGCGGCCTGATCGGCAGGCGGCTCCAGGAGAAGGGGATCACCCGCGTGGTATTCGACCGTGGCGGTTACCGCTACCACGGCCGGGTGCGCGCGCTCGCCGAGGCGGCCCGCGAGGCCGGCCTCGAGTTCTGACGGCGGAGGACCACGTGGCTTTCAACAGGGATCGCGGCGGCAGGGATCGCGAGGGCTCGGACCTCCGGGACCAGGTTGTCTTCATCAACCGGGTGACGAAGGTCGTGAAGGGCGGGAAGAACTTCTCCTTCTCCGCCCTGGTCGTCGTCGGTGACGGCAAGGGCCGGGTCGGTTTCGGCATGGGGAAGGCGAAGGAGGTCCCGTCGGCGATCGCCAAGGGGATCGAGAAGGCGAAGCGGAACATGATCCGCGTGCCCCTGCGGGGGACGACGATTCCCCACGAGGTCGTCGGGCGCCACGGGGCCGGCCGGGTGCTGCTCAAGCCGGCGGCTCCCGGGACCGGGGTCATCGCGGGGGGCGCCGTGCGTGCGATCCTGGAGTCCCTCGGCGTCCAGGACGTGCTGACGAAGTGCATCGGGACGCAGAACCCGCACAACGTCGTGCGGGCGACGTTCGAGGGCCTGAAGAACCTGATGGACGTGCGGGAGATCGCCCGGTTGCGGGGGATTCCCGTCGAGCGGCTCGACCCGGAGGCGCGCAAGAAGGTCGCCGTCGCGGCCGAGGGAGGTGAGTCGTGAGCAGCGGGAAGCTCAGGATCCAGCAGGTACGCAGCGGGATCGGGGCCCCCGGGAAGCACAAGCGCATCCTCAGGGCGCTGGGACTCGGCAGGATGAACCGCGTGGTGGAGCTGCCGGACCATCCCTCGATCCGGGGAATGGTGAAGAAGATTCCGCACCTGGTGCGGATCGTGGAGGACCCCGCGGCCGACGAGGCACGTTGAGGGCGGAGGGACGACGATGCGACTGCACGAGATCGGTCCGGCTCCCGGGGCGAAGCGCAGGCGGAAGCGCGTCGGCCGTGGCCCGGGCTCCGGCTGGGGCAAGACGGCGGGTCGCGGGCAGAAGGGGCAGAAGTCCCGGTCGGGCTACTCGCGGCGCTGGGGCTTCGAAGGTGGCCAGATGCCGCTGGTCCGCCGCGTGCCGAAGCGAGGGTTCACCAACATCTTCCGCGAGGAGTTCGCGGAGGTGAACGTGGGGCGCCTGGCGAACTTCGCCGCCGGCACGGAGGTGACGCCCGAGCTGCTGGCCGAGCAGGGGATCCTGCGTCGCCGGGAAACCCTGCGGGTCAAGCTGCTGGGCAAGGGTGAGATCGGCGTCGCGCTGACGGTCCGGGTTCACGCCGCCAGCGCGGGCGCCCGCCAGAAGATCGAGGCGGCCGGGGGCAGGGTGGAGCTCATCGGCGGCGGGGCGGCCGGCAAATGATCGAAAGCCTCCAGAACATCTTCCGCATCGAGGACCTGAAGCAGCGCGTGCTGTTCACCTTCGCCCTGCTCGGCGTGTACCGGATCGGGGCCTTCATCCCGATCCCGGGGATCAACCTCGAGGCGCTCAACCACTGGTTCTCCCGGAACGCGGGGTCGGTCTTCGGCCTCGTCGATCTCTTCTCCGGGGGGAACTTCCGCAACCTGACGATCTTCGCCCTCGGGATCATGCCGTACATCTCGGCATCGATCATCCTGCAGCTGCTCGCGGTCGTCTGGCCCTACCTGGAACGGCTGCAGAAGGAGGGAGAGGTCGGCCGGCGGAAGATCACCCAGTGGACGCGGTACGGGACGATCATCCTCTCCCTGATCCAGGCGGCGGGGATCTGCATCTGGATCGGAAAGCTGGGCGGGGAGGAGCCGATCGTGCGCAACCCCGGCCCGATGTTCTACTTCATCACGATGCTCACCCTGACCACCGGGACCGCGTTCATCATGTGGCTGGGCGAGCAGATCAGCGAGCGGGGAATCGGCAACGGCATCTCGCTGATCATCTTCGCGGGGATCGTGGCGCGCCTGCCGAGCGCCATCCGGGCGACGGTCCAGGAGCTGCTCCGCGGAGAGCGCAGCCTGATCACGATGGCCCTCCTGCTGGTGGTGATGGTGGCGGTGGTCGCGG
>CAZOTT010000103.1:0-2836 GCA_964582785.1 uncultured Acidobacteriota bacterium
AAGGTGCTCGGCGACCGGCTCTCCGTGGCCAGGCCGGTCTCCGGCTCCGGCTTCCAGGTCGGGGACAGGGCGGTCATGCAGTAGCGGCGGGACCGGATCCGCCGGCCCGCCCGTGCCGGCGGATCCTCCCCGGGAACCGGCGCGTCCACGGGCACGATCCGTCCGCCCGTTGTCCCGCCCCCCTTTCCGCCGTACAAGGGGAGGCGGCGGGCCCGCCGGCCCGCGGGGAGGATCGATGCGCGCGCTCGTCCCGGTGGCCCTGGCCGCCCTCCTGTTCCTTCCGGCCCCCGCCCTCGCCGGGGGCCTCGCCGGCACCTGGCTCCTGGAACGCCAGGTCTACGGGGACGGGGCCCACAACTTCGCCGGGCCCGACCGGCCGTTCCGGCTGGTCTTCTCCCCCGCCGGGGCAGGGACCCCGGCGCGGGCCGAGCGGTCCGGGGCGTCCGCCCCCTGGCCCTGCTGGTTCACCCCGCGGGGACCGGTCCCGGTGCAGGACGCCCGGGTCGTGCCGGACCCGGACGGCCGAGGTGTCACCGCCACCTACCGGGTCCCGCCGGCGCCCGGGGACGACACCTGGCTCGTCGTCACGGAGAGGTACCGGCTGACCCCCGGCGACCGGCTGGCCGGGACGGTGGACGTGCGGTTCGAGCGGCACGGCGTGCTGCGCGGGGGGTTCACCTGGCGCCGGACCTTCCGGCGGGAGGCGGACCGATGAGGGCCCGGACGATCCTGCTCGCCGCGCTGGTCGCGGCCCTCGGCGCCGCCTCCCTCCCCTCCCCCGCCCAGCAGGTCGCCGGGGTCGTCTTCCGGGACGACGACGGGGACGGCATCCGCGATCCCGGCGAGCCCGCCCTTGCCGGGGTCACCGTCCGCCTGCGCGGCCAGCGGGACGCGGGCGGGACCTTCGACGAGACGGTGACGACCGGGGAGGACGGCGCGTTCTCCTTCTCCCCCGGCGACGGCTGCTACCTCCTCCACGTGGAGGATCCCCCCGGCTGGCGCCGCACCCTCGCCCGGGCGGACGGGCGGACCCCCGGGTCGCCCGGCTACGTCCACCCGGTGGGCCTGCGGCGTTTCGGCGGGGTCCGCTACCTCGTGGCGAACCTCGAGGGAGGGCACGTCCGGTACACCTCGATGGGCGACTCGATCGCCTGGAACTGGAACAACTGCCTGGACACCTCGTCGTTCTGGTACAGCAAGCAGGTGCGGGACCGGCTGCGGTGCGCGTTCCCCTCGGCCACGGTCGACCTGGACGAGGCGGCGGTGAAGGGCCAGCACACCGACGACCTGCTGGTGGACGACCACGACGACATGAACAACGTCTTCCGGGTGATCGAGGCGCAGTCCGACCTCGTGACGATCTCGATCATCGGGAACGACCTCCTGAACAACGAGCCGTCGGCGAACCCGACCCAGGACGAGATCAACACCGCCGCCGCCGAGATGATCGACTCCCGGGCGAACCTCCAGGAGATCCTCTCCGCGCTGGTCAGCGAGATCCCGGGCGCTGACATCGAGCTGAACACCCTCTACGACAACCTCGCGTGGAACTGCTCTTCCGGCGACTCCGAGCCGTTCCACGTGCAGTGGCTCCCGGTGATGAACCGGATGCTGCGGGACGTGGCCTGGGGCCAGGTCCGGCGGGTGACGAACGCCGAGGTGTTCGCCGAGTTCGCCCACGAGGACCTGGCGGACGGGTGCACCGGGTACGAGGACCAGATCTGCCACTGGCTCGACGACGACATCCACCCGAAGGACAACGGCTACCACGTGATCCGCGAGAAGGTCTGGGAGTCCCTGGACGGGGTGAACCTCGGCCCGAAGGACGGCATCGGCGCCGGGTCGATCACGGGGGCCGACCACGGCTACCTGGAGCGGGTGATCCGCCTCTTCCCGACGGCCTGGGAGGCGCGGAACGGGGCGGAGGTGACCGACCCGGAGAAGGCGTTCGCGCTGGACGGGGAGGGAGCCTCGATCCGACTCGGGATCGGCACGGAAGAGGTCCGCTTCCGGGGCTTCCCCGACTGGTACGACGAGATCGTCCCGGTGCGGGTGATCGTCGGCATCCGCTACCGGACCACCGGGACGGTGACCGACGACTTCTACCGGGTCGAGGCGTCCCGCAACGGCGTCTTCCGCGCCCCGCCGGGGCACGCCTTCACCCCCACCGACTGGGACTTCTACACCCCGATCGTCGGCTCCGGCGGCCCGAACATGCCCCCCGAGGACCCGGACTACCCGGAGATGAAGCTGCTCGTCGTGCCGAACGTTCCCGAGTGGCGGGACGTGAGCGCCACCCTGACGAAGAACCCGGTGGTCGCGGAGGACGGCACCCACTACGAGTGGCCGCCCCTGACCCGGGAGGAGATCGGCACCACCGAGGTGCGCGTCGTCGCGGCCCCGGTGGCGAACACCCCCGGGGACGACTTCCGGGTGGTGGTCGACGCGGTCTGGCTCGACGTCTACGGCCGGCGGAAGGAACGGCCCCCCGAGGTGACGAACGTCACCGTCGAGAAGGAGGACGGCGGCGGCCTCGCCGTCACCTTCGACGAGCTGGCCGGGGCGGACCGCTACGACGTCTACTTCGGCTCTCTCGCCGTGCTGCACGAGGAAGGGCGCTACACCCACGGGCACGAGCCGGAAGGGAAACCGCTCTGCGACGTGGCGACGGAGCCCGCCGGCGAGGGGCGGAGACGGACGACGATCCCGGCGGACGACGTGCCCGGGGGTGACCGCTACCTGCTGGTGACCGGCCACGTGGACGGCGTGGAGAGCCCCGCCGGGTTCGACTCGGCGGGCGCGGAGCGTCCCCGCTCGGAGTGCACCTGTCCCTGAA
>CAZOTT010000103.1:2936-9891 GCA_964582785.1 uncultured Acidobacteriota bacterium
GCGGCCGGCGTCCGCAACGGTTCCCCCCGCGGCGCGTAGGGAGGGGCGCGGGGCGAGGTCCGCCCCCGGGGAGAAACCGATGCCGCACCGTGCCCGCCGCTCCGCCGTCCTGCT
The DNA here is from genome assembly GCA_964582785.1 of uncultured Acidobacteriota bacterium. Lineage (GTDB taxonomy): Bacteria > Acidobacteriota > Polarisedimenticolia > J045 > J045 > JAMOQA01. Next base: position 3,051 of record CAZOTT010000103.1, read on the forward strand.
GCTGCTCGCCGCCGCCCTGGCCGCCCCGCCGGTCCTCGCCCGGAGAGGCCGGGCGGAGGAAACCACCTGGTACGGCGTCGAGGTCGGCGGGCAGCTCGCCGGGTGGACTCGGATCACGGTCCGGCCCGGGGACCCGGAGATCGTCGAAACCGAGTCGCTGGTCCGGCTGACCGCCCTCGGGCAGCCGTTCGACGTGCGGACCCGGTCGCGCCTCGAGCGGGACCCGGTCACCCGGGCACCCCGCCGCCTCGAGTTCTCCCTCCGCCGGGGGGACGACGTGCAGGAGGCCCGGATCGCCTTCGCGGGCGGGGAGGCCCGCCTGCTGGGGGAGGACGGCGGGGCCCGGAAGACGCTCTCCATGGAGGGGGTGCTCCTCGAGGACGAGCACGATCTCTCCGCCGTCCTCCGGCACCTCCCGGCGGACGGGGCCACCTGGCGGGGACGGGTGCTCTTCCCGCCCCGGTTCGAGGTGCACGACAAGCGCTGGACCCGGGAAGGGACGGAGGAGATCGAGGTGGGGGGGAAGCGGCGGAAGGCGGTCCGGGTGGCCGCCCGGGACGAGACGATGGGGCTCGGCACGACCACCTGGGCCGACCCGGACAGCGGTCTCGTCCTGCGGGTCGCCGCGAGCAACGGGATCACCGTCTCCCTCGCGGATGCCTCCGTCCGCGACCGGATCGCCGCCGCGGACTACGACCGGATGATCTTCGCGGGGGTCGGGGTGGACATCCCGAACCCCCGGGAACTCACGTTCATGAAGCTGAAGGCGAGGCTGCGCACGGTCGGCGTGGCCGTGACTCCCGGGTCGCTGAACGTGCCGGGCCAGCGGTTCACCGGGACCGTCCACGAGAACCTGGTCGAAGGGGTGTTCGAGATCTCCTGGCCCCGGTACGACGGCCGGGACGCGCCCCCGTTCCCCTGGGAGGAGGCCCGGCGCCTGGTCCCCGCCCGGTACCTCGCGCCCGAGGAGATGATCGAGTCGGACGACCCGGCGATCGTGGCCCGGGCGCGGGAGCTGACGGCGGGCGCCCGGGACGCCTGGGAGGCGGCCCGCCGCCTCTCCCGGTTCGTCGCCGAGGAGATCGCCTACCAGGTCCCCGGGGGGTCGGCGAAGCACACGCTGGAGACCCGCCGGGGGGAATGCGGGGCCCACGCGGCCCTGCTGGTCGCCCTCTGCCGGGCGGCGGGGATCCCGGCCCGGGTGGTCTCGGGGGCGGTCTACAGCCACCTCCACGGGGGCAGCTTCGGCCAGCACGCCTGGGTGGAGATCTTCATGGGGAAGGGACCCGGCTGGGTCCCGGTCGACCCGACGATGCACGAGGTGGACCGCTGCGACGCCGGCCACCTGCGGCTGGGGGAACGGGCGACCTTCAACCCGGTCGAGGTGAAGGTCCTCGACTGGGTGGCGGGCGACCGGCGGAGGGGGGCGGCGCCCCCCGTCCTCGCCCCCGCCCGGCCCACGGTCCCCTGGGAGACCGGCCGGAAGGTCGTCTTCCGCTACCGGGTCCGGGGCCGGGAGGCGGGCACGGAGACCCTGGTCATCGAGCGGGTCGACCCGGACGGCACGGTCCACGGGCGCACGGAACTCTCGCTGGGACCCCTGCAGTCCTCCTCCACCTGGGTCCTCGGCCCCGGGGGGGAACCGCGGGAGTACCGGGGAAGCGGGACCGCCGGCACGCTCCGCTTCGAGGTGGCCTGCACGTTCTCCCGGCCCGGTCCCGGGAAACCGGGGAAGGTCCACGAGACGGCGAAGCGCAGCGACCGGGACCGGCCGCAGGAGTTGGACGTGGAGCTTCCCGCCGGGACCCGCCTCCTGCCGAACAACAACTTCGGCGTCTTCTCCCTGCTGCTCGCCTCCGCGCCGGCGGAGGAAGGGGCCGCCCGGACGGTCCCCCTCTTCTCTCCGAACGCCGCCCGGGTCCTGTCCGGGGACCTGCGGACGGGACCGCGGGAGGAGATCGAGTGGAACGGCCGGCGGGTGACGGCCCGCCGGGTCACGGTGGCGGTCGCCGGGTTGGAGATCGTCTCCTGGCTCGACGGGAAGGGCCGTCTCCTCCGCTCGTCCCAGCAGCAGGGGGCCGTGGAGGCGGAGCTGGTGCCGGGCGACGGCGGGGAGGGGTCCGCGACGGGGGACCGCCACCGGCCGGAACCCGCGGGGGAGACCGGCGGGGACCCGGGGCGCTGATCGTCGGCGGGGGCCGGTGTATCCTCGGGGCATGAACCCGCTCGACATCTTCTTCCTCGTCGTCCTCGGCGCCGGGACGGTCTACGGGCTGCTCAAGGGGTTCGCCCGGATCGCCATCGGCACCGCGGGCCTCGCCCTGTCCGTCGCCCTCGCCCTGCGCCTGGCGGACCGGGGGCCGGAGTGGTTCTCCGGCGTCTTCGCCTCCCGCCAGCTCGCCATGCTGGCGGCGTTCGTCCTGGTGCTGGCCGGCGGCCTCGTCGCGACGGGGCTCGTCGCCTGGCTCGCGGGGAAGCTGGTCCGGGCGGCGGAGCTGACCTGGGCGGACCGGCTCGCCGGCGCGGCGGTCGGCTTCCTCGGGGGGATCTTCCTCCTCTCGGCCCTGCTCGTCGGGATCACGTCGTTCCTGCCGCCCGGGTCCCGGGTCGTCACCGGGTCCCGGGTCGTCCCGGTGGTGCTCCGGGTGATGGACGCGGCGGCCACGATCCTGCCGCCGCGGATGGAACGGGCCTGGCGGGAGCGGCGGGAGGCCCTCCGCGACCTGCCCGGCACGCCCCGGGAACGGGCCGACCGGGGCGCCAGGCCCGTCTCGTGAGCCGGGCCGCGCGGCTCGCCGCCCTCCTGCTGGCGGCGTGCTGCTGTCCGTTCCCCTCCCCCGCCGCTCCCCCGGCGGCGGCCCCCCCGGCCGGGTCCGCCGCGGCCGTCCCCGGCCCGGACATCGCCGCCCTCGAGCGGACGGTGGCCGGGCTGCGGGAGCTGTCCTGGAAGCGCCCGGTCGCGGTCCGGCGGGTCTCCCGGGAAGAGGCCCTGGCGAAGCTCCGGGCGATGGTCGCGGAAGAACTGCCCCCGGCGCGGGCGGCGGACCTGGCGGCCCTGCTCGGGAAGCTGGGACTCCTGCCGGAGGGCTACCCCCTCGAGCGGAAGCTCGGGGAACTCCTCGCGGAGCAGGTGGCCGGGTTCTACGTGGCGGCGGAAGGAACCCTCTACGTGCCGGAACTGGACGACGCCGCCCGGCAGGCCCTCGGCGGCAACCTGGACCTGGGCCGGCGGACGATCCTCGCCCACGAGCTGGACCACGCCCTCACCGACCAGCACTTCGACCTGGGAAGGCTCCTCGAGGACCCGTCGCTCCGGGACCGGGACGACGTGCTGTTCGCCCGCAAGGCGCTGGCGGAGGGGGATGCCACCCTCCTGATGATGCTCGCGATGATGAAGGCGGCGGGGATGCCGCTCTCCCGGGAGGCGTTCCCCTCCGGGCAGATGCTCCGGCAGATGTTCGACCTGGTGGGCACCGGGCTCTACCCGCGGCTGGACGCCGCCCCCCCGTGGCTGCGGGAGCAGCTCGTCGAGCCGTACGTCCTCGGTCTCGAGCTCGTCGTGGACACCTGGAAGGCCGGGGGCTGGAAGGCGGTGGACGCCCTCTGGCGGCACCCGCCCGCCTCGACGGAACAGCTCCTCCACCCGGACCGGCGGGACGACGTGCCGACCCCGGTGACCCTGCCCCGGCTCCGGGGCCGGGCCGCGCAGGTGACCGTGGAACTCGGCGAGCTGGGCACCCGCGGGTGGCTGGCCGCCGTCCTGCCCCGGGACCGGGCGGCGGCGGCCGCCGCCGGCTGGGACGGGGACCGGGCGGGCCTCTGGAAGGACCCCGGCGGCGCCTGGCGGGTCCGCTGGCGGAGCACCTGGGACACGGAAGCGGACGCCCGGGAGTTCACCGTCGCCGCCCGGGAGCGCCTCGCCGGGAAGGCCCCCGCCGGCTGCACCTGGCGGGTGTCCCGGCGGGGGAAGGACGTGGAGATCGCCATGGACGGCCTGCCCCCGGTCGGGGCCGGCCGGTGACCGTCCGGCCCGGCCTCGAGGTGCTCTGCGGGGACCGGGCCCGCCTGGTCCGGGGAGCCCGGGTCGGCCTGCTCGCCCACCCGGCGTCCGTGGACCGGGACCTGCGGCACGCGGCGGAGCGGCTGGCGGAGGCGGGGGCGGAGGTCGTGCGCCTGTTCGCCCCGGAGCACGGGGTGACCGGCGGGGCCCAGGACATGGTCCCGGTGGCGGAGCGGCGGGACCCGGTCACCGGGCTGCCGGTCGTCAGCCTCTACGGGGAGACCGAGGAGTCCCTCGTTCCCCGGCCGGAGCACCTGGCGGACCTGGACGCCCTCGTCGTCGACCTCCAGGACGTGGGGGCCCGCTACTACACCTTCGCCGCGACGGCGATCCGGGCCCTCGCCCCGTGCGGGGCCGCCGGGGTGCGGGTGATCGCCTGCGACCGGCCGAACCCCCTCGGGGGGATCCCGGTGGAGGGGAACACCGTCGAGCCGGCGTTCCGGTCCTTCGTCGGGGAGCTGCCGGTGCCCCAGCGCCACGGGATGACGATCGGGGAACTGCTCCTCTTCGCCGCCCGGGTCCGGCGGATCGACGTGGAGCTCGAGGTGATCCCCTGCCGGGGCTGGCACCGGGAGGACGACTTCGCCGGCACCGGGCTCCCGTGGGTCCCTCCCTCCCCGAACATGCCGACCCCGGACACCGCCCTCGTCTACCCGGGCACCTGCCTCCTCGAGGGCACGAACCTCTCCGAGGGCCGGGGAACGACCCGCCCGTTCGAGATCGTCGGCGCCCCCTGGCTCGATCCCCGGGCGCTCGCGGACGCCCTCGCCGCCGAGCACCTGCCCGGGGTCCGCTTCCGGCCCCTCGTCTTCGTGCCGACCTTCCACAAGCACGCCGGGACCCCCTGCGGCGGCGTCCAGCTCCACGTCTTCGACCCCCGCGCCTTCCGCCCCGTCCTCACCGGCCTCGCCGTCGTGATCGCCGCCCGCAGCCTGGACCCGGCCCGCTTCGCCTGGCGCACGGAACCGTACGAGTTCGTCGCCGACCGCCCCGCCTTCGACCTCCTCGCCGGCACCGACGCCTGGCGCCGCCGCATCGAGGCCGGCGCCTCCCCCCGCGACCTCGCCGCCACCTTCCCCGTCCACGAGGCGGAGCAGCGCTCCCGCATCGCCGAGTACGGTCTCTACTGAGCACCGCAACGGTCCGCCCGGGCCGAGCTCCATGGTATGCTCGACACGTTCCACGTCCTGGTGAGCGGCTCCTTCTTCGCGCGAGCCCGGCGGGAGGTGGAAGGAATGCGGGCCCGGTGCGAGGAGTGGCTCGTCCCCGGCCACCGCATGACCGCGGCCACCGTCGGCGCCCTGCGCAAGGTCGAGGCGCTCCTGGCGGGAGGTTCGCGATGACCCCGAGCCGCATCCTCCGCCGGTTCCTCCGCGCGTCCCTGGTGCTCCCCGGCTGCCTCCTCCTGCTGGCGGCCGGGGGGTGCCGGGCCCCGGGAATGTACCTGGAAGGGGGCGGGGACCGGTTTCTCCGGCTGGACACCGTGGCCGTCCGCACCTGCACCGAGACGTTCCACGGCAGGGTCGAGGGGAAACCAGTCACCCTGCACGCCGTTCCCGGCCTCGCCCCGGGTGTCCCGGAGCGCTTCTTCCGGGCGGTGGAGGCCTGGCACCGGGAGATCACGGCGGACTACGACTCCCTGCGCAGGGGCCTCCGCTACCACCTGGGGGAGGACCTCTACGCGAAGGTCGCCGACGCCTGGTACCTGCAGGCACCCGACGTCGCCGCGGAGTGGTACCTGCTGCCCCATCCGGGTCCGGGCGTCCCCTGGACCTGGCGCCGCCCGGGCACCGCGTTCGTGCTCTTCCCCCCCGGGGAAACCGATCCGCCGGAGGAACACCTGCACCCTCCGAACCGCCTCGACGTCGGTCCCGGGGTGGCGGGCCAGGTCCACGAGATCGTCCACTGGGTGATCCACGATGTCGTCACCTCGCGCCGGGGCTGCCTGCCCCGCTGGCTGGAGGAGGGGCTCGCCGACTACGCCCAGATGCAGTTCCGCCGCTGGAAGCGCGGCACCTGGGACGGGGAGCGGGCGGTGGAGGCGCGGCTCTTCTGGTCGCGGCCGGAGTTCCGCCTGCGGGCGTTCCGCTTCCGGGACGGGAACCGCGGCCCGATCGACGCCTTCATCACGTGGCGGTACCCGGCCTGGGTCGGCGACGCCCTCTACCGGGCCTCCCTCGGCCTGGTCGCCGGCCTCGACGACCAGCTCGGGACGTTCGCCTTCAAGGACCTCCTCCGGGACCTGCTGGTCTCCTCGCCGGAAACCGACCGGGAGGTGATCGCCATCATCGAGCGCCACGCGGGCCGGCCGATCGGCGAGATCGGCACGCTGCCCGCTGCCGCCCGGGAAGAGCTCTACGGGGAGCTCCTGGCCCGGGCCCGGGCCGCCTGCACGAGCCCGGATCCCCCGCCCCGCTTCCTCGGTCCCCGCATGCTCGGCCTGTTCCCGGAGAAGGAAACCGAGGTGCTGCCGGTCCTGCTCGAGCTGACCCGCTGCCCCCGGGCGGAGGTGGTCGAGGAGGGGCTCGCCGGCATCCGCTTCCTCGGCCGCCGCCGGCTCCTGCGCCTCGTCCTCCGCCGGCTCCGGCGGACGGCGGCGCCCGAAACGCTGGCCGCCCTCCGCCATCTCTGGCACATGGAAGTGCAGTTCGCCCACGACCACCACCGCGCCGCCCGCTGGTTCGGCCGACGCCGCGAAACCGGCATCCCCCCCGCCGCCCGGCCCTTCCTCGCCGGCACCGACGCCTGGCGCCGCCGCATCGAGGCCGGCGCCTCCCCCCG
>CAZOTT010000104.1:0-9619 GCA_964582785.1 uncultured Acidobacteriota bacterium
CGCTCCCGCCGCGGCGGCGAGGGCCCGCCGCGCCTGGCCCTCGTTGCCGGGGGGGTAGATCGCGACGAGGCGCACCGGGCAGGCGCGTCCGGGTGGGACGTGCTCTTCCGTGAGCCGCGCGAGGCCCCGGGCCGCCGTGAAGGCGAAGTCGTGGACCGCCCGCTGGACGAACCTGTGGAGGGCCCGGCCCGGGTCGGGCCGCCGTCCCGGCGGCACCTCCACGCCGGTGGCGCCGACCGTGACGCCTTCCGGCACGTCCAGGGTCACGTCGAAGTCGCCGTACTCGGCGTAGAACTCCGTCGGTCCGTGGAACTGGTGGGCGACCCACCGTTCCCGGGTCGCGCCCCGGGTCCCGGGCAGCTCGTACACCCCGGGCTTCGGGAACCACTGGCCCCCGAGGCAGAAGCCGCCGGTGCAGCCGGTGCGGGCGATGATGCGGGGGAACTTCCCCGAGAACTCGATCCCGAGCAGGAGGGTCTCTCCTTCGAGGAGGGGCCGGTCCAGGAGGACCTCGGCCAGGGTGGCGTCGAGGGGGTTGCCGTCGTCCGGGCGGATGAAGCGATACCCGAGGGGGGTTTCGGCGGGAGATTCCGCGGGGCCGGGAAGGGGGAGCTCGCCGGGATCACATGCTTCCAGCCCGCCCCACGAGGGCAGCCGCACGACCCGGTCGAGGCGGATGTATCCCCACTCCCCCGGGCGGATCTTTCCCGGCAGCCCCCGGCCGAACTCCCCGGACTCCCGCATCCAGGTGGTGTCCCGGTGGGAGAAGGCGTTGAGGTAGAGGTGCAGGGGGATCGTCTCGATCGGCTCCCGCCCGGGCCGGCGCCAGCGGATCGTTTCCCGCCCGTGAAACTCGCCGGTCCCGGGGTCGAGCGTCAGCTCGATCCGGTAGGAGAGGGGGACCGGGGGCAGGGAGGTTTCCGCGGCACAGGTGCCGGCGTCCGTCCCGGGGGCGCCGGGGGTCGGCGCCGTGCCGGGAGCGGGGATGGCGGCCGGGGCGGCGATCCCACCGGCGGCGAGCAGGACCAGGAGGAGGAGCGGGATCGGCGTGCGGGCCCGGCCACGGCGGGGCCCGCACGGGGACGCCCCCGGGCACGGGGGCCCGGGGGCGTGCTCACACCAACGGAGGTGCACGAACATCAGCGAGATTCTCCCGCCGCGGCCGCGCCGGGAAAAGGGGGCCGGGGTGACCGGCTGCCGAGCGGTCGGCCCCGTGCGCCGGGCGGTGGACGACCACACCGGAAGGGTGCGCCGGACAGGGGTGCGGCCTCCGGCCGTCTCGCCGGCTCGACCGGGGGCGGTCGCGGGATGCTTGGCGCCTGGCGGCTCGCGGGCCGCGGGCCGGGCACGGACCTTGCAGTTTCGCCGGGTGGAGGTGCGGCATGCGGTTTCGCGGCGAGGATGGTCCCGGGGACTGCCGGTTCTGCCGGGAATTCCTCGACGACCCCCGGGCCCTCGAGGAGGCCCTGCCGGGGCTGTACATCCTTTCGTCCGCATGGGGTTCCACCCGGGGCGATGCCGGGACCTGCCGGGTGACCGGCAGGTTCCAGCAGCCGCAGCCGGCCTGCGCGCACTTCCGCCCGAGGGAACGGCGTTTCGTAACGGGGAAGGCCCGCGTTACGGCGCCGTGACACCGCCGCCCGCCGGTCCCCCCGGGGAACGGGCGGCTGCCGGAGGACGTGGCATGGCCGTGACGGCTTCCGCTCCCGGGGCGGTCTCCTGGCGGGAAGAGCCCTGCGCCGGCCGGCCCCGGGACACCCTGCGCGAGCTGGCGGAGGAGATCCTCGAGCGGTGCCGGGGGGAGGGTCCGCCCAACTGCGTCGCCCGTTGCCCCCTGCACGTGGACGCCCGCGGGTACGTCCAGCTGACGAAGGAGGGGAAGTTCCGGGAGGCGCTCCAGCTCGTCCGGGAGCGGCTGCCGTTCCCGGGGATCCTCGGCTACGTCTGCGCCCACCCCTGCGAGCTCCACTGCATGCGGATCGACGAGGACGAGCCGGTCCGCATCCGGGAGATCAAGCGGTTCCTCGCCGAGTGGGAGCCCGGGGAGCCGCGGCACATCCTCGACCGGGAACCGGACACGGGGAAGCGGGTGGTGGTGGTCGGCGCCGGGCCGGCGGGGCTCCTGGCCGCCCACGACCTGCGGCGGCGGGGCCACGCCGTCACCCTGCTGGAAGCGACGGACCGGATCGGGGGCTGTCTCGTCCACCGGATCCCGGAGTACCGGCTGCCGCGGCGGGTCGTGGAGCGGGACCTGTCGGTCATCGATGCCCTCGGCATCGAGGTCCGCACCGGGGTGGCCCTCGGCAGGGACGTCACCCTCGCCCGGCTCCGGGACGAGTACGACGCCGTCCTGCTGCTGCTCGGCTTCGCGGGCGGCCAGCGGTTCCTCGCCCGGGAACGGGGCCGGTTCCGGGAAACCGCCCGCGGCACCCCCTGGGCCGATCCGCTGACCTGCGAGACCGGGATCGCCGGGGTGTTCGCCGGCGGGGAGACGGTCACCGGGCCGGCCACCGTGATCGAGTCCCTCGCCGTCGGGCGGCGCGCCGCCGAGTCGGCCGACCGGTGGCTCGCCGGCCGGGACCTGCGGGAGGGCCGCGAGCCGCCCCTGCCCGCCCGGCTCCTCTGGAAGCTCGAGGTGGACGAGGAGGAGCGGCGGCGGCGGGTCCGGCCGCCGACGATGATGATCCCCGCGGGTCCCGGCATGACGGAGGACGAGGCGCGGGCCGAGGCGGAGCGCTGCCTCGACTGCACCTGCGGGCTCTGCGTGCAGGACTGCGAGTTCCTGCGGAAGCACTGCTCCTCTCCGCGGGAGCTGGCCCGCCAGGTGCTCGAGCGGGGCGTCGTCGATCCGGACGTCCTGAAGATGGCCTACTCGTGCAACATCTGTTCCCTCTGCGCGACCGTCTGCCCCGAGGACCTGGATACCGGGCGCCTCCTCCTCGAGGCCCGGCGGCGGGCGGTGGAGCAGGGGACGGGCCCGCTCAGGGAACACAAGCCGATCATCAACTACTGGAAGGCCGGGGTCTCCGACCTCTTCACCATGGTCATGCCGGAACCGGGGAGCACCCGGGCGAAGCGGCTCTTCTTCACCGGGTGCGCCCTGCCCGCCGTTTCCCCGCGGAACACCCTGCGGGTCTACGAGGAGCTGCGCCGGCACCTCCCGGGGACCGGCGTCCTGATGGTGTGCTGCGGGGCCCCGGTCGAACTGATCGGCATGGAGCGGGAGTTCGGCGACACGAGGCGGAAGATCCTCGAGATGGCGGCATCGGTCGGCGCCGAGGAACTGGTCTGCGCCTGCCCGGACTGCGCCCACACCCTGCGGGACCGGGTCCCGGAGCTGCGGACCACCACGATCTGGGAGGCCCTCGGCGGGAAGTGGAAACCGCCCGCCGCCCGGGCGGGGGTCCGCGTCGCGGTCCACGACTCGTGCAAGGCGCGTCACGCGGCGGGAATCCACGAGGGGGTCCGGGCCCTGCTCCGGGACGCCGGCGCGGAGATCGAGGAGCTGGAGTACGACCGGGAGAAGGCCCGCTGCTGCGGCTTCGGCGGGATGATCTGGCCGGTCGACACCGAGCTGTCGAAGGCGATCATCCGCCGGCGGGTCGGGGAGAGCAGGCTCCCGATGGTCACCTACTGCGCCGGGTGCCGGATGGCCCTCGCCACCGGCGGCAAGGAGGCGATCCACGCCCTCGACTTCCTGCTCGCCGACGACTGGACGAAGAAGGCCCGGGAAAAGCCGCCCGGGAGCCTCCTCCGCTACTGGAACCGCCTGCGGACGAAGTGGGCGCTGCGGCGGCTCCGCCCCGCGCGGCCGTGACGAGGGGAGGGACGACGATGGCGCGGGAGACGGTCGCGATCACGGTCGACGGCAGGAAGGTCGAGGCGGAGGCGGGACGGCTGCTGCTCCACGTCCTGCGGGAGCTGGGGATCGAGGTGCCGACCCTCTGCCACGACGACCGGCTCACCCCCTACGGGGGCTGCCGGCTCTGCCTCGTCGAGCGGCGGGACGGGCGCGGCGGGCTGGTCCCCGCCTGCTCGACCCCGGTGCAGCGGGGGATGGAGGTCGAAACCGACACGCCGGCGGTCCGGGAAAACCGCCGCCGGCAGCTCCAGCTGCTCCTGCTCAATCACCGCATGGAGTGTCCCGTCTGCGAGCGGCGGGGGGACTGCCGGCTGCAGGACCTCTGCTGGGAGCACGGTGTCGAGCCGGAGCGACTCCCCTTCGAGCTGGTGCGCCGTCCCCGGGACGAGTCGTCCCCGGTGATCCTCCGGGACCCGGAAAAGTGCGTGCTCTGCGGCCGCTGCGTGCGGCTCTGCCACGAGGTCCAGGGGGTCTCCGCGATCGGCCTTCTCCACCGCGGGCTCGAAACGACCGTCTCGACGATGCTGGACCGGCCCCTGGACTGCGAGTTCTGCGGCCAGTGCGTGAACGCCTGCCCGGTGGGGGCCCTGGTGGCGAAACCCTGGGACACGTCGATCCCGCCCTGGCTCCGGGAGGCGCGGACGACCGCCTGTTCGTTCTGCCCGTGCGGGTGCGAGGTCACCGTGGAGGTCCACGAGGAGCGGATCGTCCGGGTGACCGGGGATCCCGCGAGCAGACCGAACAGCGGCAAGCTCTGCGCGAAGGGGTGGCTCGGTTGGGACGTGCTCGCTTCCCCGGACCGGCTGCGCTCGCCGCGGGTGCGGCGCAACGGGCGGCTCGTCGAGGCGACCTGGGACGAGGCCCTCGGGATGGTGGAGGAGGCGATCCGCACCGCCCGGGAGGCGGGCAGGGAGATCGGGGCCCTCGCGGGGCCGCGGCTCCTCGTCGAGGACGCGATCCTCTTCCGGGCCCTCTGGCGGGAAAAGCTCGGGGCCCGGGGGGTCGCCGCGGGCCCCGTCCCGGGAACCGCCGCCCTCCTGGACGGCGTCGCCGCGTTCACCGGCCGCCCGTTCCCCACGGCGAGCTGGGAGGACGTCGAGGAAGCCGACGTGGTGGTCGTCCTCCGGGCCGACCCGGGCCGGACCCACCCGCTGCTGAAGACGGCGTTGGTGCAGAAGGTCCGGCAGCAGGAGAAGGTCGTCCTCTCCGCCCACGGGCTTTCCGGGAGCTTCGCCGCCGTGGCCACGCGGCACGTGACCCTGCACCCGGGCAGCGAGGACGTCTTTCTCCGGGGGATCGCGCGCCGCCTGCTGGACCGGGGGCTGCGCACCCCCGGTCCCCTGGAGCGGCTGCCGGGGTTCGGCGCCTGGCGGGAGAGCCTGGCCCGCTACGACGCCGCGGCGGTGGAGGCCGCCTGCGGCGCCGGGGAGGCGGTGCTGGACGCGGTCGCCGGGCAGCTCGCCGCGGCGCGCCGGCCGGTGTTCGCCGTCCTCTGCGGGACCGGCCTTCCGGGGGACGAGGGAGAGGCGGCCCGGGCGGCCCTGGAGCTGGCGACCCTGCTCCGGCGCGACGGGCTGCCCGGCCGGGTACTCGTTCCCTGGGGCGGCGCCGACCTGGGCGGGCTGCTGGTCGCCGGGCTCCTCGGTCGCCCGGGCAGCCACGTGGACCGGGAGGAGTCCCGCTCGCACGGCTGGCGGGGGGAGGCCCCGCGCCTCGAGGAACTGCTGGACGCGGCCGGGGAGTGCCGGCTCGGGTTCCTCTGCCTCGCGGCCCACGACCCGGTGGCCGGCTGGCCGCGGGCCTTCCGGGGGGAGCGGCTGGTCGAGGGGGCCGACTTCGTCTGCGTGCTCGACCCGTTCGAGACCGCCACCGCCCGGCAGGCCGACGTGGTGCTCCCGGTGCGGATGCTGGGGGAGCGGGCGGGCACCCTCGTCTCCGTGGACGGGACCCGGCGGCGGGTGGCGCCGGTCGTCGCCCCGCCCTGCGGGCTGCCCGGCGACGGCGAACTCCTGCGGGAGATCGCCGCCCGGCTCGACCTGGAGCTGCCGTCGCCCGCCGACATCGAGCGGCGGATCGAGAAGGGGATCGCCGCCCTGCGGGCCGCGCCGGACGTTCGCTTCGCGCCCGCCCCCGCCCCCGCGCCGTTCACCCCGGGAGAGGGGTTCCTGCTGGACGTGGGTCCCCAGGTCTTCCACTCCGGGACGACGACCTACCGCAGCCCGACCCTCTCCGGGCTCGCCCCCGCGGTGGCCCTCCGCCTCGCGCCGGCGGACGCGCGGCGGCTGGGGGTCCGCGGCGGCGACCGGGTCGTCGTCGAGGCGAACGGGCGGGCGGTGCTCCTGCGGGCGCGGATCGACCGGACCGTCCGGCCCGGCTCCGTCCTCGCCCCGTGGCGGGACCGGGAGGAGGGGCCGCCCTCGTTCCTCCCGCCGGGGCACGGCCCGGTGTGGGCCCGCCTGAGGAGGTCGGAATGAACGATCACGGCCATGCTCCCGCGGCGGTGGTGCCGCCGGACTACTGGGGCGCGGAGGAACTGCCGGGCCTGGCGGACGTGCCGCCCGGGACGTGGGACGACATCGACGAGTGGCTCGCGGGCCATCCCGGGGGCCGGGAGCGCCTGATCCCGCTCCTGCACCGGGTCCAGCAGCGGCTCGGCTGGCTGCCGTACCCGGTCCTCGAGTACGTGGCGGACCGGCTGGGCATGTCCCCGGTGGAGGTCCACGGCGTCGTCAGCTTCTACCACTTCTTCACGACGACCCCGCGGGGCCGCTACCAGCTCAAGGTCTGCATGGGAACCGCCTGTTTCGTGCGCCACGCGGACCGGCTCGTCGACGCGATCCAGGAGGAGCTGGGGATCGGCGTCGGCGAGGTGACGGAAGACCGCCTTTTCAGCCTGGAGCAGGTGCGCTGCATCGGGGCGTGCTCGATCGCGCCGGCGATGATGGTGGGCGACGACGTCCACGGGAACCTGGACGGGCGCCGGTTGAAGCGCCTGCTGCGGCGGCTGCGGCGAGAGGCCGCGGAGGCCGGGAGCGAGGACGATGGGAAAGACCGCGGTGAACCGGGCGAGCGCTGAGGAGAGGCACGTCCTCCGGCCGGAGGACCTGGCCGCGATCCGCTCCCGCGTGCGGCCCGGCGTCGAGGCGCGCCTCGCCTCCCGGGAGCTGGAGGCGGGAGCGCGGCGGGAGGTGCTGGTCTGCGCGGGCGGCGGCTGCATCTCGTGCCGGTCGCTGCCGGTGGCGTCGGTGCTGGAGGACGAGATCCGGGCCGCCGGCCTGGAAGGGCGGGCGGGGGTCGTCCGGGTCGGCTGCATGGGACTGTGCGAGGCCGGCCCCCTCGTGCTCGTCGTGCCCGACGGCGTCTACTACCCGAAGGTGGACGAGGACCTGGCCCGCCGGATCGTCCGGGAACACCTGGCGGGGGGCGAGCCGGTCCGGTACGCGGAACTCTCCTGGGAAGGCCCGGACGGAAAGCGGCTGCGGAGCCGGGAGGTGCCCTTCTTCGCCCGCCAGGTGAAGATCGCCCTGCGCAACTGCGGCGTGATCGATCCCCTCGAGATCGACGAGTACATCGCGATGGACGGCTACCGGGCGCTCGAGAAGGTGCTCCTCGAGATGCGCCCGGAGGACGTGCTGGCGGCCCTGAAGCGCTCCGGCCTGCGGGGGCGCGGCGGGGCGGGGTTCCCCGCGGGCCTGAAGTGGCAGTTCGTGCGGGACGCCCCGGGCGACGTCAAGTACGTGGTCTGCAACGCGGACGAGGGGGACCCGGGCGCCTTCATGGACCGCAGCATCCTCGAGGGGGACCCCCACTCGGTGATCGAGGCGATGGCGATCGCCGGGCGGGTCGTCGGATCCCGGCAGGGGTACGTCTACGTCCGGGCCGAGTACCCCCTGGCGATCGCCCGGCTCGAGGCGGCCCTCGCCGCCGCCCGGCGGTACGGCCTGCTGGGGGAGGGGATCCTCGGGACGGACTTCGCCTTCGACATCGAGATCCGCATCGGGGCGGGGGCCTTCGTCTGCGGGGAGGAAACCGCCCTGATGCACTCCATCGAGGGGAAGCGGGGAATGCCCCGCCCGCGGCCGCCCTTCCCCGCCCAGCGGGGCCTGTGGAACCGGCCGACCCTGCTGAACAACGTCGAGACGTGGGCGAACGTGCCCCCGATCCTGCTGCGCGGGGCGGACTGGTACGCGGCCATCGGCACCGGGCGCAGCCGGGGAACGAAGGTCTTCGCGCTGGCCGGGGACGTGACGAACACCGGGCTCGTCGAGGTCCCGATGGGGATCTCTCTCCGGGAGGTCGTCGAGGAGATCGGCGGCGGCCTGCGCACCGGCCGGCCGTTCAAGGCGGCCCAGTCCGGCGGGCCCTCGGGCGGCTGCATCCCGGCAGCGGCGGCGGACGTGCCGATCGACTACGAGTCGCTCCAGGAGCTCGGGGCGATCATGGGTTCCGGGGGGCTGATCATCATGGACGAGGGGACCTGCATGGTCTCCCTCGCCCGGTTCTTCCTCGAGTTCCTCGTCGACGAGTCCTGCGGCAAGTGCCCCCCCTGCCGGATCGGGACCCGGGTCCTGCTGAACATCCTCGACCGGATCTGCAGGGGGGAGGGTTCCCCGGCGGACCTGGACCTGCTCGAGGGGCTGGGGCGGCACGTCCGGCAGACGTCCCTCTGCGGGCTCGGCCAGACCGCGCCGAACGCGGTCCTCTCGACCCTGCGCCACTTCCGGGAGGAGTACGAGGCCCACGTGCGGGACCGGAAGTGCCCGGCGAAGCAGTGCCGGGCGCTCCTCGTCTACACGATCGACGCCGGGATCTGCAACGGGTGTACGCTCTGCGCGCGGGCGTGCCCGGTGGGAGCGATCTCCGGGGAGAAGAAGCACGTCCACGTGATCGACCAGGACACCTGCATCCACTGCGGCGCCTGCCTTGCGGCCTGTCCCTCCGGGGCGGTGCAGGCCGAGTGAGCGGGGCGCCGCGGGGCGGGAGGAAGCGATGCCGGGGAAACGGATCCTGCTGGTGGACGACGACGAGGTGTTCGTCGAGGCGGTGCGGGCCGTCCTCGAGACCCGCTACGCGGTCGAGACGGCCCCCAACGGGACGGAGGCCCTCCGGCGGGTGCGGGAGGACCCCCCGGACCTGGTCATCCTCGACGTGATGATGGACCACCTGTCGGAGGGGTTCGACGTCGCCCGGGAACTGCGGCGCGACGAGAAGACGCGGGACATCCCGATCATCATGCTGACCGGCGTGGACCAGGTCTACAACGTGCGCATGGAGGTGGAGGAGGACTGGGTTCCCTGCGAGAAGTACCTGGAGAAGCCGATCGCGCCGCAGGAGCTGCTGGAGCATGTTGCCGAGGTGATCGGTTGACCCTGCACGAGGAGCGTTTCAGCTACATCTTCGCCCCGGAGCTGTACGAGCGCCTCCGGTGGTTCGTCCGCCTGCGCTGGTGGGCGGCCCTCGGGCTCGTCGCCACCTCCCTGTTCGGCCCGGCCCTGGGCCTGCCCGGGGCGTGGCCCGCCCTGGGCGTGGTCGGCGGGTTCGTCTGCGCCTACAACGTGTTCTTCCGCGTGGCGCTGGGCCGGCGGGAAGGACATCCCGGGGGCCTGCGGGGGCTCAGGGCCTGCGCCCTGCGGCAGATGGTGATGGACCTCGCCGCCCTGCTGGTGACCGTCCACTTCACCGGGGGGATGCTCAGCCCGCTCCTGCCGTTCTTCACGATCCACATGGCGCTCGGGACGATCATGATCGCCACCCGGA
>CAZOTT010000105.1:0-9598 GCA_964582785.1 uncultured Acidobacteriota bacterium
GGGCCCGCCGGCGCCGTCTACCGGCTGGACCGGAAGCGGGGAGAGGCGGTCGAGGTCTTCCGCCCCGACGCGGCCTACGTGTGGGACCTCCTCCCGACGGACCGGGGGACCCTGCTGGTCGCCACCGGCCTGCCGGGCCGGGTCCTCGAGATCGATCCCGACAGGGGGACGCTGCTGCGCGTCCTGTGGGAAAGCCCGGACCCCCACGTCCGGTGCCTCGCCCGGGATGGCCGGGGACGGGTGCTGGCCGGCACCGCCGGCTCCGGGCTGCTCGTTCGCCTCGCCGGGGACGGGGAAGCGTTCGTCCTCTGGGATTCCCCCCGCCCCGAGACCGTCGCGATCGTCGCCGCCCCGGACGGCAGCACCTGGGCGGCCTTCGCGGGGAATCCGGGTGACGCGGAGTCCGGGGGAACGGGAGAGCGGCCGCGCAGGGAGAACCGACGGACGAAGACCGTCTCGATCACGGTGAAACCGGCGGCCGCCTCGGGGGAAAAGAGCGAGAAGGGCGGGGAGGCGGAGGCCGCACCGTCCCGGGTGGCGGAACTTCCCGGCGGGGGAGGGGAACTGGTCCACCTGCCCGAGGGCGGGGAACCGCGGGTGGCCTGGAAGGACCGGAAGGAGACTCCCCTCGCCCTGGCCCCCGCCCCGGGAGGGGGCGTCCTGCTCGCCACCGGGACCCCCGCCCGGATCTGGTGGTTCGACTCCGGGGAACGCGAGGGACTCTGGGACGAGCGCCCGGAGGCGAGGGCCTTCTCCGCCCTGCGCGCGGACGGGGACCGCGTCCTGGCGGCGACCAGCCACCCGGCGGCCCTGCTCGTCTACGGCCCGGGTCCCGCCCGTCCCGCCCGGTGGACCTCGGACGTGCTGGATGCGCGGGTGCGGGCCCGCTTCGGTCGGGTCCACGCCGTCGCACCCCGCGACCGGGCCGGGAACGTGCGAGTCTTCGTCCGGGCGGGGAACACCTCCGAGCCCGGCGACGCCTGGACCCGGTGGGTTCCCCTGGCCGGGGCGGCCGGTCCTCCCGGGACCGCCGGCGCCGCCGCCCGCCTTCCCCTGGCACGGTTCCTCCAGGTGCGGCTCGAGTTCGGGGGAGACCGGGCGCTGGCGCCCGCGGTCCGCCGGCTGGTCGCCCGGTACCGGCCGGTCAACCGGCCCCCGCGGGTCCAGGGGGTGGAGGCGCTGCCCCCCGGCGTCGCCTGGAGACCGGTGCCGCCCCCGAAGGTCGCCAGCGGCGAGCGGCCGGTGATCCCGCCCCCCCGCAACCCGGAGGCGGCCCGGGCCCTCGGGAGCGAACCCGCGAAGTGGCGCTCGAAGAAGGCCTGGGAGCCCGGGGCCCTGACGATCCGCTGGACCGCGCGGGACCCGGACGGAGACCCGCTCCGCTACGAGCTGTCCGCCTGCCGGGACGACGGGGGTCCCTGCAGGGAGTGGCGCGTGCTCGCCCGGGACCTGGACCGCCCCTTCTACAGCTTCGACTCCCGGAACCTGCCCGACGGAACCTGGCGGTTCCGGGTCGTCGCTTCCGACGCCGCGGCCAACCCCCTGGGGGAGGGCCGCACCGCCGAAGAACAGAGCGGCCCGGTCGTGATCGACCACCGGCCGCCCGCGATCGGGGCGGTCACCTGGGCGCAGGGGAAGGCGGAGGTCCGCTTCGCGGTGGAGGACCCCGGCGGGCGGATCGGCCGGGTGGAGGTCTCGTTGGTTCCCGGGACGTGGCGGGCGCTGACCCCCGAGGACGGGGTCGAGGACGGGGAGCGGGAAGATTACCGCCTCGAGATCCCCGGGGACTTCGCGGGGGACGGGTTCCTCCTCCGGGCGGTGGACGGGGCGGGGAACGCGGCCACCCGGCGGGTGCCGGTCCCGGCGGACCGGCTCAGAGCTCGCCGAGGTCGATGACCTCGACCCGTCCCTCCCGGAGCAGGGAACGCCCCTCCGGGCTCTCGGGGCGGATCGTCCGGGTCAGGCGGCGGCCGATGCGCTCCTCGATGGCGAGCAGCCGTCCCGAGGGCAGCCGCAGCGCCCGGTAGGTGAAACGCGGGGGAGGATCCCCGGGGGGCGGGGGCGAGCCGGCGCCGGTTCTCGGTCGATCCATCGGTCACCTCCGGGAGGGTCCCGGACCGCCCGCAGGATACCACCGCGCCTCGCCGCCGGGACCCGGGGGCGGCACCAGTCCGCCCCCCGGGGGACAGCTCCAGGGAACCCTCGCGGCGACCGCCGCGAGGCGGGCCGCCCCGAGAAGGGTGACCTCCGGCTCCCGGGCGAGGGCGGGGGGCGGGTCGAGGTTTCTCCCGAGCAGGGCGAGCAGGTGGGGGCTGGCGAGAATCCCTCCGCCCACCGGGACGGCCGGGTCCCGCGTCCCGGCGAGGCGCCGTACGGCCCGGGCGAGGGCCCCGGCGAAACGGGCCGGGAGGGGGTCCCCGAGGGCCAGCCGCAGGGCGGCATCCCGGGCCGCGTCCCCGGGCTCCCGCGGGAGGGGATCCCCGCCCCCCGGGTCCTCGTGGACGACCAGTTCCAGGAGGTCCGGACCCCGCCGCTTTCCCGTGGTCCAGAGGGGGGCGACCCGGGCGTCCCCGGGAACCTGCTCTCCGCGGCGCCGGGTCCTCATGGCGAAGCCGGCGGTGCCCACGTTCAGGACCGGCCGTGTCCCGGTCGGTCCGGCGAGTCCCACGTAGGCGGCCTGCTGGTCGCCGACCAGGGCGCGGAGCGGGACGCCCCCGGCCCGGCCCGGCCAGGGGAGCCGCCCCCGGTCGGCCAGGGTCGGACGGACCGGGGGCAGGAACTCCACGGGAATCCCGAGGGCTGCCGCCAGTTCCCGGGACCAGGCGAGGCGTTCCGCGTCCAGCAGGAAGGTCCGGTTGGCGAAGGTGGGGTCCGGGCAGGGGGGAGCCCCGGCCAGCCGCGCGGCGACCCAGGGGACGAGGGGGACGAGCACGGCCCTGCCGGGGAGCCGCGACGAGTCGAGGAGGGCCCGGGCCAGGAAGCCGGACCAGGAGGGGGCGGGCGGGAGCCCGGCGATCCGCCCGAGTTCCGGCGCCCGGGAGGCGAGTTCCCGGACGAGGGGTTTGGCCCGGCGGTCCTGCCAGGAAACGGCGGGGGTGAGGGGGACGAGGTCTACGGGCGATGCGAAAAGGCACGTGGACCGCTGGCCCGTCACCGCCGCGGCCCGGGGGAAGCGGCCGGGGACCCGTTCCGCCACCCGCCGGATCACCTCGCGGGCGGCCCCGAGGACGGCGTCCGGGTCGTGCTCCACCCGGCCGGGTCCGGGCCGGTGGACCGGGGTCGGCACGGAGGCCCGGGCAACGATCCCCTCCGCCGGGTGCACCAGGGCCGCCTTCGTCGTCGAGGAACCGAGGTCCAGGACGAGCATCAGGTCCCCCGCCGGGGGTCCGGGCGTGGCCGGAGCCCCCGGCGGCTCCGGTTCCAGGATCCTCCGCAGGGAGGGGAAGTCGTCGGTGACCAGCCGCTCGACCCCGAGATCGAGGAACCGCCGGGCCTCCCGCGGGTCGTTCACCGTGTAGACCCAGGGAACCAGCCCCCCGGACCGGGCCCGTTCCACCAGGACGCCGTCCAGCCGGCCCCGGTGGACGACCACCACGTCGGCGGCGGCCCCGAGGGCCGTCGCGACCGGGTCCCGGGGGTCCCGGGACCGGGCGATGAAACCGGTGGCGAGGAGCGGGGCCCGGGACCGCAGCTCCCGCAGCACGTCGGGGGAGTCCGAGGTGACGACCAGGTTTCCCGGGAACCCGGCCCGCTCCAGCGCCGCGAGGAGGCGCGAGGCCAGGTCCCCGGCCGGAATCCCGTCCCCGCTCTTCAGCTCGATGTCCAGGGTGACCCGCCCCGCCAGGAGGGCCAGCGCCTCGTCGAGCAGCAGCAGGCGTACCCCGGGGGCGTCCCGCAGGTCCCTGCCGAGGAGCTCCCGGGCGGCCAGGGCGGCCGCGGGGCGGGTCTCGCCGGTCAGCCTCCCCGGGTCGGGGTCGTGGAGGACGACGAGGAGGCCGTCCGCGGTCGGCCGGGCATCCAGCTCGACGGCGGGGGCCCCGGCTGCGAGGGCGGCCCGGAAGGAGGGGGCGGTGTTTTCCGGGTGACGGAGCGGGATCCCCCGGTGGGCGACCAGCCGCCGTCCGGGAGGCGTTTCCGGGGGCAGGGGAGCGAGGGTGCGGTGATGACGGGTCATCGGGGTCCCTCCTCCGGCGGGCGGGGCGGGGCCAGCCAGGCCCGGTCCCGCTCGCGGAACCACCGGTCCAGTTCCCGTTCCCGGCGTTCGGGGCTCCAGCCCAGTTCCCCGCCGAGGATCGCCAGCGCGTCGAGCGCCATGCCGTCCTCGTCGGCCCGGTCCCGGGCGATCTCCGGCAGCCGGAAACGGGCGAGCACGTCCGCGAGAGTCCGGGCGGATTCCTCGCGGACCGCGAAGACGACCTCCCCGGCGAGGGGGACCGGTCCCTCCCCGAGGGGACGCCGGGGGTCCCCGGACATCCGGGTGTCGAGGACCGCCCGCCACCCGGTTCCGTGCCGCCGGACGAGCCAGGCCGCCTGGACCGGCTCGAGCCCCGCCGCCCGGGCCGCCGCCGTCTCCCCGGCGAACGTTGCGACCGGGCACCCGGGCAGCAGGACAGGGGGGAGTTCCCGGCCGCGGGGCGGACCGATCGTGCGGGCAAGGAGGGCGGCCAGGCGCCGCGCCATCGCCCGGTGGAGGGTCAGGCTGCCCCCCACCACGTGGAGGAGGGGCACCCCCTCGAGGCGCTCGGCGGCCGCCCGGGCCCGGCGGGACAGCCGGCCCGGGAACCCGGGACCGGCGACCAGGGGCCGGACCCCGGCGAACCCCGCCCGGGGGGGATCTCCCAGCCCGGGCAGGAACCGGGCGGCCCCGGCCGACAGGTAGTCGAGGTCCTCCGCGGGCGGGAGGACCCCGTCCGGCGATTGCCCGTCGTCCACGTCGGTCGTGCCGAGCAGGAGCCCCCCCGCGGTCGGAACCGCCAGGAGGATCCCGCCGTCGGCGGGGTGGACGAGCACCGCCCCCGCCTCGGCCCGGGCCGGCCACAGCAGGTGGCTCCCCCGGGTCGGCCGGACCAGGGGGCGGGCCGCCGGCAGGCCGAGCTGGCGGCGGGTGGCGTCCGCCCACGGGCCGGTGGCCGCCACCAGGGCCCGCACCCGGGCCCGGGCGTGGTCGCCGGAGAGGGAGTCGCGCACCGTGACCTGCAGGCGGCCGGCGCCCGCGGGGTCGACCCGGACGACCTCCGTCCGGACCAGGAGGACCGCTCCCTGCCGGGCGGCGGCCACCGCCGTCAGCACGGTGAGGCGGCGGTCGTCGGTCACCCCCTCGTAGAAGACCCGGACCCGGCGCGGAAGGAGGCCGGGGTCGAGGCCGGGCAGGAGCACCAGCGCCTGGTCCCGCTCGAGGTCCCGGGGGGCGGGCCACCCTCGCCGGGGCCGGGCCAGCAGGTCGTACAACCGTTCCAGGAGGGGCAGCGCCCGGGCGGCGGGCCGGGGCCGCGGCCCGGGCAGGGGCAGCAGGAACGGCACCGGGCGGACCAGGTGGGGGGCCTCCCGGGCCAGTTCCAGCCGGGAGGCCAGGGCGGCCCGGACGAGGCCGATCCTGCCCGCCGCCAGGGAGCGCAGGTCACCGTGGACGAGGCGGCTGGAACGCCCGGAAGTTCCCCAGCCCGGGTCCTTCCGCTCGACGACGGCGACGGCCCAGCCCCGTCGCACCAGCTCCCGGGCCACCGCCGCACCGGTGATCCCCGCCCCCAGCACGAGGACGTCGAACTCCCGGCCGTCGTAGCGCTCGAGGGGGGACGTGGCCAACGGGCATCCTCCGCGCCGTCCACGATACCGCACGGGTGGCGCCGGGCGCCGGATCGGTGGAGATTTCCGCCGTGGGACCGTTTCGTCGCATTCCCCGGTTCTTCCTGGTGATCGCCCTGCTGGCGACCGCCGGCCCCGGCCGTGCCGACGGCCTGCGGGGAGCCACGTACAACAGCGGGGGGTTCGGGACTCCGGGGTCCACCGGGTGGAACGCCCTCGTGGCGGTCCTCCGCCGGGTGGACGCCGACGTGGTGGCCCTCCAGGAAATCCACGGGAGCGCGGACCTGGACCACCTGGACGACCTGGCGGAGGCTGCCGGCTACCCGTTCCACGCCGCGTCGGAGGTCTCGGGCACCCTGTCCGGGAACCTGCGCAACGGCGTCCTGTCCCGGTTCCCGGTCGCCCGGACCGAGTCCTGGTCCGCGGCGGAGCTGTCGGGAGACCCCGGGGCCAACGACATCACCCGGGACATGTTCGTCGCCTGGATCTCCGTCGATCCGGGCCTCCACCCGTGGGCGTTTCTCGTCGTGCACCTGAAGGCCGGGACCTCGGACACGGACCGTTTCCGGAGGCAGGTGGAGGTCCGTCGGGTCGTCCAGGCCCTGGACCGGATCCGGGAGGAAACGCCCGGCGCCCCGATCGTGCTCCTCGGCGACTTCAACGAGGACCCCCGCAACGGCCCCTTCGGCAGCCCGGTCTTCGAGGAGCTTCCCCCCGGGCTCCCGGCCACCTACCGGCTGGGAAACGACATCGAGTTCCCGGTCGTGTACGACCCGTTCGCCACGCTGGAAGACGCCGGGATGTTCCTCCTGGACGCCGCCCACGAGGACGACCCGGACGACCCCGTGACCCACCCGCCCACCCTCCGCCGCCTCGACCTGCTCTGGCTGGAGGAACACGGGGCCACCACGGGCACCGAGGTGTACGACGCCTGCGACGACAACGGCGTCGACGACCCGCCGCCGGGCGACCGGTTGCCCAAGGCGGGGGATCCGCTGCCATGCGGGACCAGCGCCAACGCCTCGGACCACCTGGACGTGTTCGGGGACTTCGCCCGGGCCGCCGTCGACGCGGATGGCGACGGGGTGGACGACGGGGCGGACTGCGC
This sequence comes from uncultured Acidobacteriota bacterium, assembly GCA_964582785.1. Lineage (GTDB taxonomy): Bacteria > Acidobacteriota > Polarisedimenticolia > J045 > J045 > JAMOQA01. Next base: position 6,911 of record CAZOTT010000105.1, read on the forward strand.
GCCCCGGGACCCCGGCGAGGGGACCCCCGGCGAGGTGGGCGGGGTGCGCGGCGGCAGGGCCGGCGGGGCGGTCGCCCGGTTCACCTGGGACCCGGTCCCCACGGCGGACCGGTACGACGTGGCCCGGGGACGCCTGGGGGATGCCGGGGACGGCCAGTGCGCCACCGACGAGGACCCGGACCCCACCGACACGGTCTTCGAGGACCCGGCCGTACCGCCGCCGGCCGCCGGGTGGCACTACCTGTTCCGCGGCGTGGACGACGGGTGCGGCGGGCCCGGCCCCTGGGGATCGGCCGCGGCGGGAGAAGGGTGCCCGTGAGCGTGCCGCGTGCCTCGCGGCGGGCGGGAGGGTATCTTCGGCGGCGACGCGATCCCGGAGGTGAACCCGATGAAGCGAATCGTGCCCGTCCTGGTGGTGTTGCTGTGCGGCCTCGTCACCGCGCCGGCCCTCGCCGGCCGGAAAAAGACCGACGAAAAGATCGCCGCCCTCGAGGCCCGCGTGGAGAAGCTGGAGAAGGCCCTGGCCGAGCTGCAGGCCTCCCTCGAGGGGCGGATGGCGGAGCTGGAGAAGAAGCTGGCCGCGCAGCCGGCACGGCCGGCGGCATCCGGGAAGGCGCCGGCGGCCGGGGTCCGCAACCAGGAGGCGGCGACGAAGCTCAAGCAGGCCCGGGAGGCGCTGGGGCGCGACGACCTGGCGCGGGCGCGGGAACTGCTGCAGGAGTTGCGGCGGAACTACGCCGACACCCCCGCCGGGCGGCGCGCCATCTCGCTGCTCGCGCAGGTGAACGTGGTCGGGAAGCAGGCGCCGGCGATCGCCCCGAAGGTCGTCCGCTGGTTCCGCGGGCAGGACCGATTCCACCCGGAGAAGGCGAAGGCGACGATCGTCGTGTTCTGGGAGGTCTGGTGCCCCCACTGTCGCCGGGAGGTGCCGAAGCTGCAGGCCCTCTACGACCGCTACCACGACCGGGGCCTCGAGATCATCGGCCTGACCCGCCTGACCCACGGCAAGACGCCCGCGGACGTGGAGGCGTTCCTCGACCAGCAGCATGTCACCTACCCGGTGGCCCAGGAGAAGGGGGAGCTGGCCAGCTTCTTCGCCGTACGCGGCATCCCGGCGGCGGCCGTGATCCGGGACGGCAAGGTCGTCTGGCGCAACCACCCGGCGCGGATCACGGACGAGATGGTCGAGTCCTGGCTCCGCTGACGCTCCCCGGGCGGCGGTGAGGGCGGCCGGCCGCCCCCCGGAGCCGGCCGCTCCCGCCCGCTACGGGGCCTCTCCCGAGTCGCCGGCGGCGTTCTCCGCGGAGACGACGTAGAAGTACGTCCCGGAGGTCGGCCCGCCGGCGTCCACGTCCACGTGGAAGGTGGCGGTGGGAGACCCGACCTCCCCGAACCCGCCGTCGGGCCGGTCGGACCGCCAGACCGGGTAGAACCGGGCGGGGCCGTGGTTCCCGTCCTCGGGCGGCGCCGACCACCGGATGCGGACGTCGAAGCCCCGCCGCGTCACCAGGACCGTGTTCCCCACCGGGTTCGGCGGCAGGGTTTCCCCCGGGGTGAACGGATCGCACTCCTCCTTCTCGCGCCAGGCGTGGACGTCGTCGACCAGCAGTTCCACCAGGGGATCGCCGGGCTGGCGCTTCAGCTCCCGGGCGGAAAACCGGAGCTTCATGTTGCTCGACCGCGGCACGAACTGGTCCAGGTCGAAGCGGACCACCTCCCAGGCCGAGGCGTTCGCCTCCAGCTTTTCCACCTCGGTCCAGGTGGCGCCCCCGTCGCTGCTCGCCTCGAGCGTGTAGTCCGCCTCGTCGAGGGGGTTCAGCTTCGTCCGGTGGAACCAGCGGGCGAACTCCAGGTAGAGGGTCCCCTCGCCGGTGCCGTCGAACACCGGGGACTCGATCCAGGCGGTCCCGTTGTCGACGTCCCCGTCCTCGGGGACGAACCCGGGGCCGGGGACGGGGTTCCCCGTCACCCAGCAGAGTTCCCCCGGGAAGTCCGTGTGGTCGTCTTCCGGCTGGACCGGTCCCACCGTCGCGTCGTCGACGCCGTGGGGGTCTTCCCGCACGAAGAGGCCGTCGTGGGCGTCACCGCCCGCCGTCCAGCCCCGGTCCTCCTCGAAGTCGTCCAGCAGGACGTCCTCGTGGATGACGACGCCGACCGGCACGGTGAAGGTACTGGTCGACGTGCTGCCGTCGTTCCAGCGCATCTCGAGCTGGAAGGTCACGTCGGTGCCGCACCCGGTGTCGGCGGTCACGGTGAAGTGGGGCGGGAGGGACCAGGCCGTTCCACCGGAGGCCACGTCGGGCCAGTCCGCGACCCGGTTCCGGATCGTGATTCCCGGCGTCTCCGTCGAGAGGACCCCGGTGACGGCGCGGGCATCCTGGTCGGAGGTGTTCGTCACCTCGACCCGCAGGGTGATCGTCTCTCCCTCGTCCCAGCGACCGTTTCCGTTGCCGTAGGCCGGGTCGGAGTCGTCCACCTCGTGGTCCCGGTACTTGAGGCGTCCCCCGGGGCCCGGCAGTTCGTCCCCGCAGATCCGGAAGTCGTCCACGTAGAAGCCGGCGCGGGTGGTCGCGCCGTCGGTTTCCAGCTCGAAGCGGATCCAGACCTCCTCCTCGCGGTCGACGAACGGGGAGAGGTCGTAGCGGGTCTCCACCCACTCCGCGTCCCGGCCGAACCCGGACCATACCT
>CAZOTT010000106.1:0-8956 GCA_964582785.1 uncultured Acidobacteriota bacterium
GCTCGGCCTCCCGGTGCACCTGTTCCGGGTTCCCCACGCCCCGTGGCTGCTGGCGCGGCGGCTCTCCCGGCAGGTTTCCCGGGAGCGGCTGGTGTCCCTCGACCGGGTGTCTCCCGCCGACGGCGACCTGGTGCTGGCCTGGGACCCGGACCCTGCGGAGGGCTGGGCGCGGGAAGAAGCCTGGCTCCGTGCCGCCCGGGCCCGGGGGGCGCTGGTGGTGTCCGTCGGCCCGCTGGCCGGGGCGGATGGCGCCGGCGGGGACGTGGTCGTCGCGCCGCCCCCCGGCTGGGACGGGGCCCTGGCTCTCGTGCTCTCCACGGCCCCGGGCCGGCCGGCTCCCGGGGGGTGGAGCCTGCGCCGGTTCGCGGACGAGACCGGCCTGGACCCGGCCCTGCTGGAACGGGTCGTGGCGCTCGTGGAGACCGCCCGGTCGCGCCGGGTTCTCCTTCCCGGGGCGCCCCTCGCCGCGCAGCCGGACGAGACCCTGGCCGCCCTCGCCCACCTGGCCCGGGTCCGGGATTTCGACGTCGTGGTCGCCCCTCCCCCCCCGCTCGAGGAGCCGGCCCTCCCGGGGGAGGGCCGGGTCGTGTCGGTGGCGCCCGGGGGCCTGCCGGGTCTCCTCGAGCGCCTGCCGGCTCCCCGCACCGCGGTCGTCGTCGTCGGGATCGATCCCCTCGCCGGGGCTCCGGGCGCCGCCGACCTCGGCGGGTTTCTCGATCGGGCCGGCCTGGTCGCCGTGTTCGGCCCCTGGTCCGGGCCGGTCACCCGGCGGGCCGACCTGGTGCTCCCGGGACCCGGTCCCCTGGCGAGGGGGGGGACGCGCCGGGGGCCGGGGGGGGCCTGGCGGGGGCGTCCCCTCTCCGCTCCCGGGGGAGGTGATGTCCGCGACGTCCTCGCGACCTGGCGGGCGGTGGGCCGGCGCCTCGGCGCCCCGGAGGCGCTCTTCCTCGCGCCGGAAGATCCCGGGGAGGGGTTCCCGGGGGAGCCGGGATGGGGGGGGCCGCCCCCGGGGCCCGGTCCGGACCCGGCCGCCTGGCGCCCGGACCCGGGCCTTTCCGGGGAGGACGGGGGCCTCCTGTTCCTCGGCCGGCGCTTCCGGCCCCGCCCGGCGGGCGACCCGCCGGCCGTCCGGCTGGCCCCGGGGACGGCGGAGAGCCGGGATCTCGTCCCGGGGCGCCCGGCGCGCGCCCGCGCGGGGGAGCGGGAAGTGCTCGTGCGGGTCGAGGTGGACCCGTCCGTCCCGCCGGGGCTCGTCGTGTACGGGGCCCCGGACATCCCCGGCAGCGCCAGTCCGGGGATCCTGGCCCCGCCGCCGTTCGTGCTCGGGGCGGTTCGCCCGTTCCGCGGCGAGCTGTTCCCCCCGGAAGAGGGGGGCGGCGCCTCCCCTGCTTGACAGGGCCCAACGGATCCTGAATAATTAGTTCGCAAGGGAGGGTCGTCTAGACGCTCCCCTGTGCCAGCGGAGAACCTGGCTCGTGGGCCCGGATACCGGGAAACCGCGCGGGTCAGCAGAGAACGGGTGGGGAACGGCCCGCCGGACCGGATCCGGATCAGCAGGTTCTCCAAGCCAGAAAGGCCATCCCCCGCGGCCCCGGCCGCGGGGGATCTCTTTTCCCATCTTGAGCGTCCCGGGGGCGGCTGGTACCGTGCAGGAATCGCGGCCCCGGGGCCGCGGGAACGGGGGTGGGCGCTCCCCCGGGGAAGGCGGACATGCTGCTCAAGGCCCTCGAGAAGGTCCGGAACATCGGGATCATCGCCCACATCGATGCCGGCAAGACGACGACCACCGAGCGCTTCCTCTACTACGCGGGTCTCACCCACAGGATCGGGGAGGTTCACGACGGGGAAGCCACCATGGACTTCCGGCCGGACGAGCGGGAGCGGGGGATCACCATCTCCGCCGCCGCGACGACGTTCCTCTGGAACGATCACCAGGTGAACCTGATCGACACGCCCGGGCACGTGGATTTCACGGCGGAGGTGGAGCGCAGCCTGCGGGTCCTCGACGGGGCCGTGGCGATCTTTTCCGGGGTCGAGGGCGTGGAACCCCAGAGCGAGACGGTCTGGCACCAGGCGGACCGGTACGGCGTGCCCCGCCTGGCGTTCGTCAACAAGCTGGACCGGGCCGGGGCGGACCACGAGCGGGTGCTCGGCGAGATCCGCGGGGAACTCGGCGCGCACGCGGCGTTCGTCAACCTTCCCCACGGCCTCGAGGGGGACCTGGACGGGGTGATCGACCTGCTCGCGATGAAGTGGCTGGTCTTCGACCCGGAAACCCGGGGCCGGGAACTGGAGGCCCGGGAGATTCCCCCGGCGGACCTTCCCGCGGCCGAGGCCGCCCGGGAGCGGCTCATCGAGGCGGTGGCGGAGGTCGTCGAGTGGCTCGCCGACCGCTGGCTGGCCGAGGAACCGATCGACGTCCCGGACCTGCGCCGGGCGATCCGGGAGGCGACGGTCGCCGGCGCCTTTGTACCGGTGCTCTGCGGGGCCGCCCTGAAGGACCTGGGCATCCGGCCCGTGCTCGATGCCGTCTGCGACTACCTCCCGTCGCCCCTGGACCGGCCCCCGGCGGAGGGGCACGACCCGGAGACGGGGGAAACCCTGCTCCGCGAGCCGTCACCCGCGGCCCCGTTCTCGGCGCTGGTCTTCAAGGTCGTGGCAACGCCGAACACCGACTACCACTGGCTGCGCGTCTACTCGGGAAACCTGACCACGGACGAGCGCTGCTACAACCCCCGCACCCGGACGCGGCTCCGGCTGCGCCGCCTGCTCCGCCTGCACGCGGACCGCACGGAGCCGGTCCCGGAGGCGGCGTGCGGGGACATCGTCGCCGCCCCGGCGCTGAAGAACGTGGTCACCGGCGACACCCTCTGTGACCCCGGGCACCCGATCGCCTACGAGCCGATCCGCTTTCCCGAAACGGTCGTCTCGGTGGCGGTGGAGACCCGCACCGCGGCCGAGCGGGAGCGGCTGCTCGAGGTGGTGGAAAAGCTCCAGCGGGAAGACCCGACGTTCCGCTGCCATACCGACGAGGAAACGGGGCAGCTCATCCTTTCCGGGATGGGAGAACTCCACCTCGAGGTGCTGCGGGACAGGATGCAGCGGGACTTCCGGGTCGATGCGCGGTTCGGGAAGCCGCGGGTTTCGTACCGGGAAACGATCGCCGGGCCGGCGACGGGGGAAGGCCTGTTCGAGAAACGGATCGGGGAGACGCCGGTCGTCGCCCGGGCCGTGGTCGCGGTGGAACCGCGCTCCCGGCAGCCGGGCGACCGGTCGCTTCCCCCGGTCGAGGTCGACCTCGGCTCGTTCGCCTCTCTGCTGCCCGGGGAACTGGCCCGGGAGGCGGAGGAAATCCTGCGGACGGGCTGCGAGGGGGCGGGGCTGTACGGTTACCCCGTGGTGGACGCCCGGGTCCGCCTCGAGCGCCTCGAGCTGGGGGACGCGCCGGATCCCCTGCTGCCCCTCGGGGCTTCCCTCTCCCTGGCCCTCCGCTCCGCCATCCAGCGGGCGGACACGGTCGTCCTGGAGCCGGTGATGCGGCTGGAAGTGCGCGTTCCCGAGGATTTCCTCGGCGCCGTGATGAAGGACCTCGGGGCGCGCCGGGCGGAAATCCGGGAATCCACCGTGGTCGGTCAGCAGGTGGTGGTCCGGGGTTTCGTGCCGCTCGCGGAGATGTTCGGGTATTCGACGGACCTCCGTTCCCTCACCCAGGGCCGGGGGAGTTTCGCCCTGGAACCGTGGGACTACGTGGCGGTTCCCGAGCAGATCGCCCGGCGCGACCACCTGCGCCTGGGCTGACTCTTGACGCCCGTGCGCCCGCATCTTACGTAACGCCTGCCGGCCGCCGGGGTGTCGCGGGGTGGTCGGGTCCGTTCCCCCGCAGGCTGGGCCCCGGGGAAGGATCCCGGCAAGGAGGTGGAAGATGGCGTTCGTGGGACTGGAGCCGCTGCGCAACCTGGCCCGGATGCAGGACGAAATGGCGCGGATGCTGCGGGACGCGTTCGAGAGCGTCGAGGGAACCACCAGCACGACGGCGGGCCTCTGGGCCCCTCCCGTGGACATCATCGAGCACGGGGACGACCTCGTGCTGGTGGCGGACCTGCCCGGGGTGAGCCGGGACGACATCGACATCTCGGTGGAGAACCGCACGCTCACCCTGAGCGGAGAGCGCAAGCCGCCCGCGGAGTACCAGGACAGCACGGTCTACCGGACGGAACGGGCGTACGGAAAGTTCACCCGGACGTTCGCCCTGCCCGCCTCGGTGGACGTTTCCCGGATCACGGCGCAGTACCATGACGGTGTTCTCCGCGTGATCCTGCCGAAGGCCGAGGAAGCGCGGCCGCGGAAGATCGAGATCAGGTCCTGAGCGGGCGGCCCCGTGCCGGATGGCCGGGACGCCCGGCGGACCTGCCTCGCGGGGCGGGAGAGCGGCTCCCGCCCCTTCGGTTCGAGCGGTTGACGGGTCCGCCCCCCTCGCGGGGCGGAAGGGAGCCACGATGGCACGGAAGGTGAAGCGGGAAGGCGGAGCGGAAGCGGGAAGCGCCGCGGCCGCGGCCGCGGCGGAGACGTTCGGCGTCCTGCCGCTGCGCAACAGCGTGCTGTTTCCGCACGCGGTGATGCCGATCTCCGTCGGCCGCCAGAAGACCCTCGCCCTGATCGAGCGGGCGCTCGAGGAAGAGCTGCCGATCGCCGTCGTCAGCCAGAAGGACGCCACCGTCGACGATCCCGGGCCGGACGACCTGTACGGGCACGGGACCCTGGCCCGGATCCTCAAGGCGATCCGCGTGGGCGGAGGCAACGTCAACCTGATCATCCAGGGCCTCGATCGCCTGCAGGTGGTCCGCTTCGTGCAGCAGGAACCGTACCTCGCGGCGGAGTTCCTCCGGATTCCGGAGGTGGAGGAGGAGGGGCTCGAGATCGAGGCGCTGGCCCACAACCTGGCGATCCAGTTCCGCAAGCTGGTCGAGATCCACCCGAACCTGTCCGGGGACATGGCGGAACTGCACCTGCCGGAAGACGACCCGGCCCGTCTCGCCGACCTGGTCGCCTCGGTCCTCCCGATCCCGGTGCGGGACAAGATGGCCCTGCTGCCGGTGGCCTCCCTCCGGGAGCGGCTGGAGAAGATCACCTACCGCGTGGTCCGGGAGATCCAGGTCACCGAGCTGGGTTCCCAGATCCAGTCCAAGGTGATGGACGAGGTGGGGAAGACCCAGCGGCAGTTCTACCTCCGCGAGCAGATGAAGGCGATCCAGAAGGAGCTCGGGGAGGGGGACGATCGCAGCCGCGAGGTGGAGGAGTTCCGGCGGAAGATCGAGGAAGCGGGCATGCCCGACGAGGTGCGGGAGATCGCCGAGCGGGAGGTGGACCGCCTGGCCGGCATGTCCCCCGCCTCCGCGGAGTACACCGTCTCGCGCACCTACCTCGACTGGCTGACGAGCCTGCCCTGGTCGAAGACGACCGAGGACAAGATCGACCTCACCCGGACCCGCGAGATCCTCGACGCCGAGCACTACGACCTCGAGAAGGTCAAGGACCGCATCCTGGAGTACCTGGCGGTGCGCAAGCGGAAGCCCGACCTCAAGGGCCCGATCCTCTGCTTCGTCGGGCCTCCCGGGACCGGCAAGACCTCCCTCGGCCGCTCGATCGCGCGGGCGATGGGGCGGAAGTTCGTGCGGGTTTCTCTCGGGGGAGTGCGGGACGAGGCGGAGATCCGGGGCCACCGTCGCACCTACGTCGGCGCCCTGCCGGGGAGGATCATCCAGGGACTGAAGCGGGCCGGGACGAAGAACCCGGTCTTCGTCCTCGACGAGGTGGACAAGCTGGGGGCCGACTTCCGGGGCGACCCGGCGAGCGCCCTCCTGGAGGTCCTCGACCCGGAGCAGAACTTCCAGTTCTCCGACCACTACCTCGAGGTGCCCTTCGACCTGAGCCAGGTCTTCTTCATCTGTACGGCCAACGTCCTGGACACGATCCCGCCGGCGCTCCGGGACCGGATGGAAGTGCTCTCCCTGCCGGGGTACACGGAGGAAGAGAAGGTCGAGATCGCGCGCCGGCACCTGATCCCGCGACAGCTCGAGGAAAACGGCCTCGCGGACGCGGGGGTGGAGATCACCGAGGAGGCGATCCGCCGCGTCATCGCCGAGTACACGCGGGAGGCCGGCGTGCGGAACCTGGAACGGGAGATCGCCGGACTCCTGCGGAAGATCGCGCGGAAGCTCGTCGAGGAAGGGGAGGGGGAAGGGCCGATCCGGGTCACCGCGGAGGACGTTCCCGGGTACCTCGGGCCGGCGAAGTACTGGCGGGAGGTTGCGGAACGGGCCGACCGGCCGGGAGTGGCGATCGGCCTGGCCTGGACGCAGGCCGGCGGCGACATCCTGTTCATCGAGTCCACGCGGATGCCGGGCAAGGGGAAGCTGATCATCACCGGCCGACTGGGCGAGGTGATGAAGGAGTCCGCCCAGGCGGCCCTTTCCTGGATCCGCTCCCACGCCGAGGAACTGGGGATCGATCCCGCGGTCTTCGAGACGTCGGACATCCACGTGCACGTCCCGGCCGGTGCGATCCCCAAGGACGGTCCCTCCGCGGGGGTGACGATCGTGGTCAGCCTCCTGTCGCTGCTGGCCGGCAGGGAGGTCCGTCCGATGCTGGCGATGAGCGGCGAGATCACCCTGCGGGGCAAGGTTCTCCCCGTGGGCGGGATCAAGGAAAAGGTGCTCGCCGCGCGGCGGGCGGGAATCCGGCGGGTGATCCTGCCCCGGCACAACGAGAAGGACCTGGAGGACATCCAGCCGGAGCTGCGCAGGACCCTCGAGTTCGTCTTCGTCGAGGACCTGTCCGAGGTGATCGCGGAGGCCCTGGGGATCCGGGTCCGCCGGCGGAAGGGGACCGGACGCCGGGGAGGGTCGCGGGGGACCGGGCGGAAGTCCGGTACGGCCCGCGGCGGAAGCGGGGAAGGCGCTTGATCGCCCGGCCCCGCCGGGGCACCATGGGACCCCTGTTCCGGGACCGGGTCGGTCCCAGGGAGGAGTCGACGTGCTGGCGCAGCAGGATACCTGGAAGCCGGGAGAACGGTGCCCCGCGCGGGGCCGCTACTACTGCGTGACCTGTGACCGGGCGGGAGTGGAGACGGTGGTCGAGCTGGAGGAGATGAGCCCGTTTCCACTCTGCGCGGCCTGCCTGGAGGCGGGCCGCGGCGAGGTCGAGCAGCTCTGGAACCTGGTCGAGCGTCGGGAGATCCGTCGCCGCCGGGAGAAGACCCGCTGGCGCGAGATGTGGACCGGTTGAAGGAATTTCACGGGCGGGAAACGCGAAGAGGCGGGCCGGCCGGCCCGCCTCGCGTCGTCCACCGCCCCGGGGCTCACTCGAACTCGCTGGCCTCGGAGTCGTTCGTGTCGTTGTTGTCGTTGACGACCGCCGCCAGGCCGACCATCCCGGCCACCGCCAGGGCCGGCACTAGCCAGGAGGCCGCACCCGCCGCGGCCCCGGCCGCACCCGCGCCGGCCGCCGCGCCGCCCGCCGCCGCGCCGCCCGCCGCGGCCATCGCCCGGGCCTTGGCCAGGGGAACCCGGCCCTCCACGATGCGGGCGACGCCGCTGGGAACCCGGTCGAGCCCGGGAATCCGCCGGTCCGGCTCCGCCGACCACCACTCGGTGTCCTCCGGCTGGGGAGGCCCGAGCATCAGGGACATGTCGACCTTCTCGCCCGCGGGCGCGTTGATGACCCGGTTCGCCAGGTAGAGGCCGTCGGTCGTTTCCACCGCGATGTCGTAATAGCCGAACGGCAGCCCGGTGATCTGGTACTCCCCCTTGGCGTTCGTCGGCGCCGAGGTGAAGACCTGCTTCGTGTCGAGATGGACCGCGTACACCCGGGCACCCGCGATCGGCTCCCCCGTCTCGGCGGAACCGACCTTGCCCCGGAGGACGACGTTGCCCGCCGTTCCGGCGGCGAGGGTCAGGGTGGTCTGGGGCCCGAGCACCAGCCCGGCGATCACGAGGATCAGCGCGAGGCGACGCACCGTCTCGAACTTCGTATGCATCCCGTCTCCCCTTTTTTCGGCCCGGGCCGGCCCGCGTCCGGTCCCCCGGACACGCCCGGAACGCCCGCGGCACGAGTGGCCACGAGCTAAACGTAATGCATCGACCGGCCGGGATCAAGGGGGGGAGTTCGGACGAATGCGAATCCTCGCGGACAGAGAAGACCGCCCCCGGACCGGGGGAGGCGGACGCCCGGGGGGCATTGTCAATAACTCTATGGATTCGAAGGACTTGCGATAACCTGGTTGGTGTCCTCGGCGAGGGCGATCACCCCGGCGACCAGGAGCGCCGACCCGCCCAGGAGGACCGCCACCCCCTTCCCGGTGCGAAACCAGGCCCAGCCGGAAGGCCCGAGCTTCTCTTCCAGGTGGGCCACCCCGGTGGCCGGCCGCTCCGCGAGGGGAACCTTCGTTCCGGGCCGGAGACCCAGTTCCTCGTCCTCCGGGCGGGCCGGTCCGAGGGTGAAGTTGGCCTCGACCTTCTTCCGGGGAGGCACCAGCAGGACCCGGTTCGCCGGCCAGGCCCCGTCGTTCCCCTCGAAGGCGAGCTTCCAGTGGCCGTAGCGGAGACCTTCCAGCCGGTAGCGGCCCTTGTCGTCCGTCCGGGCCCGGCGGATGGTGCCGGGTTCCTCCATGCATTCCGCCGCCACCGTGAGGCCGGCGACCGGCCGGCCGGACGCGTCGCGCACCGTCCCCCGGATGGTCGACGTTCCCAGGGGATCCGCCTCCTTCCGCTCCCGGGCGAGGCCGGGGAGCGCGGCGGGCCCGAGGAGCAGCCCGAGAACGAGGGGCGGGACGAGCAGGGCGCGGGGGATCACGGTCCACCTCCAGCGGGGGAGGATACCCGGCAGGACCGCCCCGCGCACCGTCCATGGTGTAGCGAAGCTTTCAGGAGGGTGGAGTGTCCGGTGGTGTCCGGACGGT
>CAZOTT010000107.1:0-3452 GCA_964582785.1 uncultured Acidobacteriota bacterium
CGTCGCCATCGCCGGGGCCCTTTCCCGGGCGGGAGCCGGTTCCGCCGCGGCCTCTTCCTCGGGTCCGCTCTCCCCCTCGACCTCGATCACTTCCGAGGGGGCCTTCCCCCCCGCCCCCGCGGCGGCCCGTTCGCCCGTCAGCTCCCCCGCGGGTTCCTCCCGCTGCGGGACCTCCGCCGGCGCGTAGCGCACCTCGAGGCTGAAGAACACGTTGTTCGAGCCCTCCGCCTGGCGGAACCCGCCCGGGGTCACCCGGGAAAACACCGGCGACCGCTCGAGGACCTCCTCGAAGTCGAACATCGCCTTCCTGTTTCGCGCCACCCCGTCCAGGCCGAGGACGATCCGGCCCGCTTCGAAGGTGGGACGGATCGACACCAGGCGGACGTTCCAGGGGAGGACTTCCTCGAGGTCGTTGAACAGGCGCGTCCAGGAAAAGTTGCGCTGCCGCAGGACGTCCGCCACGAACTCGGCCTGGGCGGAGAGAACGTCGATGTCCAGCCCGTCGAGTTCCTTCTGCAGCCGGGCCGCCTCCGCCTTCATCTTCCGCATCCGCACCCGGTGGTCCGCGATCTGCGTCTCGAGTTCCGCCTTGCGGGTGTCCGCGGTCAGCCAGGCGTGAACGTCGTAGGCGGTGAAGCCGAACGCGAGAATCGCCAGGAGCAGCAGCCCGACCACCACCGGGGTATCGTTCGTGAACGGGCGCGAGGCGAGGTTGAGATCGAGCGGTTTCACGGAACCCTCCTCAGCGCCAGCCCCACGGCGGGCAGCAGCTCGAGGGACTCCTCCGGGGGAAGGTCCCCGAGGCCGCTCACCACCCGCCCCGGGTCGACCTCGCGGATCTCCCCGCAGTCCGCTCCCTCGAGCAGCGAGAGGAACCCCGCGGCGGGGATCCCGACGACCCGCACGTGCATCCGGCTGAATCCCTCGCCGAGGAGGTGTTCCTCGTAGTAGCTCAGGGTCGATCGCACCTCCCGGCCGACCACCCGCAGGCTTTCCTCTCCCTGGAATCCGCCGTGAAGGTGGTAGTTCTTGGCCCGGTAGAAGATCAGGCGTCCCTGCCGCAGGATCATCATGCTGAAATAGCGGGGCGTGGCGCTGAGGATCCCCACGTCCCCCGCTTCGCTTCCCTCCTCCGCCTCGATCCCGGCGACGCGGAGGGCGTTGTACATGCCGAACGAGGAAAGGTCCACGAGCCCCACCCGGTAACCCGCTCCCACGAGCAGGTCCTCGATCGGCCCGACCCCTTCCTCGGGCGCCAGAACGGCGAGCACCTGGATCTTCCCCTCCTCGCTGCGCCCGAGCACCTGCCACGCCAGGCGGGCCTGCTCCGGGTCGAAGGGCACGCTCTTGCGCAGGTGCCACCGCAGCACCTCGACGGCCTGCCGGCGGGAGGCGGGCAGTTCCGCCAGCGAGACGAGAAAGACCCGCGCCACCGTGTCCGGCAGGGCGACCGAGAGCCGGCCGGCCCGTTCCGCGCCGGCGAGCCGCAGCGCGGTCCCCAGCGCCGCGAGGACGGCCCGGCCATCCTCCACCCGCGGCCGCACCAGGGCCGCGGAGAAGGCGCCCTCCGGCAGCGGCTGCCGGGCGTGCCCGGCCAGGACCCAGCGCCCCCCCCGCCGGGCCAGGCGGGCCACCGCCACCCCGTCCTCCCGCAGCTCGACCGCCAGGGGCGGGTAGGGGGGACGCAGCCAGGACCGCCGTCCCAGCATCCCCCCGGCCCGCTCGGCCAGGGCCGTCACCAGCTCGTTCGCGTCCATCCCGCTCCTCGCCCGCTCCCGCGCTCAGTCGACGAAGGTCACCTTGTTGACCTCGCGCAGGGTGGTCCTGCCCTGGAACACCTTCAGCAGCGCCGACTGCCGCAGGGGCACCATTCCCTCCTCGATCGCCTGGTTCCGGATCTCCGCCGCCGGCCGGCGATCGAGGATCATCTCACGAATCCGGTCCGACAGGTCCAGCAGCTCGGAGATCGCTTCCCGGCCCCGGTACCCCGTCCCGTGGCACTCGATGCACCCCCGCCCCTCGTAGAACGGCCGGTCCCGGTATTCCGCCGGGTCGAGCCCCGAGTCAAGCAGCTGCTGGTCCGTCGGCTGCACCCGCACCTTGCAGTTCTCGCAGATCAGGCGCACCAGCCGCTGCGCCAGGATGCAGTTCAGCGCCGAGACGAAATTGTACGCCTCGACCTTCATGTTCAGGAACCGTCCCAGCACGTCGACCACGTTGTTCGCGTGCACCGTGGTGAACACCAGGTGCCCCGTCAGGGCCGACTGGATGGCGATCGAGGCGGTTTCCTCGTCGCGGATCTCGCCGACCATGATCTTGTCCGGGTCGTGCCGCAGGATCGACCGCAGCCCCCGCGCGAAGGTCAGCCCCTTCTTCTCGTTCACCGGGATCTGGACGATCCCCTGGAGCTGGTACTCCACCGGGTCCTCGATGGTGATGATCTTGTCCTCGCTCGACTGGATCTCCGCCAGGGCGGCATAGAGGGTGGTCGTCTTGCCCGACCCGGTGGGCCCGGTGACGAGGAACATGCCGTACGGCTCGCGGATGAACTTCCGGACCTTCTTCAGGACGTCCGGTTCGAACCCGCAGACCTCGAGGCTGAGCGTCTTGAACTTCTCCGACGCGGACTCCTTGTCCAGGATCCGGATGACGCAGTCCTCGCCGTGCACCGTGGGGATGATGCTCACCCGGAAATCGACGGTGCGCCCCTTGATCCGCAGCTTGAAGCGCCCGTCCTGGGGAATCCGCTTTTCCGAGATGTCCAGCTCGGACATCACCTTGATCCGCGAGATGATCGAGTTGTGAAACCGCTTGTCGATCGGCTCCATCGCCTGGTAGAGGACGCCGTCGATCCGGTACTTGACGACCACGTCCCGGTCCCGCGACTCGATGTGGATGTCGGAGGCGCGCCGCTGCAGCGCGTTGAAGATCGTCGAGTCCACCAGCTTGACGATCGGGCTCTGGTCGGCCGTGATCCGGTCGATGGAGAGGATCTCTTCCCCGTCCTCGTCCTCCCGGACGATCTGGATGCGCAGTTCCTCCGTCGCCTCCTCGAGGACCCGCTGGGACGATTCCGAGCGCTTCAGGATCTCCTGGACGGCCGAACGCGTGCCGACGACGATCTCGATCGGCTGCCCCAGCAGCAGCTCGAGCTCGTCGATCATCAGCACGTCGGTGGGATCGGTGACGACGACGACCAGGCGCTCGCCGTCCTTCCGGTACGGCACGAAGTTGTACCGGAACATCAGCTCGACCGGGATCGTCTCGAAGAGCTCGTGGTCGATGGAGAGGTCCTTGAGATCGACGAACTCGAGTCCCAGCCGCTCCGCGCGGATGCGGGCCTCGATCTCCTCGTTGACCGAGTCCTGGACCGGGCCGCCGGCGTCGGGGCCGAGGGTCCCGGGGGGCGTCGTCTCGCTCATGGCGTCCTCCTCCCGTGCCCCGTCAGAGCG
>CAZOTT010000107.1:3462-8847 GCA_964582785.1 uncultured Acidobacteriota bacterium
CTCGAGTTCGCGTAGACCTGGAGCAGCGGGTAGTAGATCGCGAGCAGCATCATGCCGACCATCACGGCCATGAACACCAGCAGGGCCGGCTCCACCAGGGAAACCAGCGTCTGCATCCGGTGCTCGATTTCCTCGTCGATGAAGTCCGCCACGTGCTCGAGCATCTCCGCGAGGCTGCCCGACGACTCGCCGATCTTGACCATCTCGATCATCATGTCCGGGAACAGTCCCGTCTCCTCGAGGGACGACCAGAGGGCGGCCCCCTCCCGCACCTTCAACGCCACCGTCCGCAGCGCCTCGCCGTAGACCGGCGTGCCGATGGTCCGCGCCACGATCTCGAGACAGCTCACCAGCGGGATCCCGCCCGCCACGAGGGTGGCCAGCGTCCGCGCGAAGCGGGTGACGACGAACTGCTGCGCGATCGGCCCGACGAGGGGGCTGCGGTAGACCGCCTTCTCGGTGAGGACCCGCCCGACCGGCGTCCTCTTCCAGACGAGGAACGCCACCAGCCCCACCGCGACGATACCGATCCAGACCAGCGCCTTTTCCCGCATCGCCGTGGACAGCGCCAGCAGGGCGCGGGTCAGCAGGGGCAGTTCCGCGCCGAAGTCGCTGAAGAACCCCTTGAACTTCGGCAGCACGTAGGTCATCAGGACCATCGTCAGGCCCAGGGCCATCACCACGAGGATCGCGGGGTAGGTGAAGGCCGAGACGACCTTTCGCCGGATGCCCATCACGGTCTGGGTGAAACGGATGTACCGTTGGAGGACGGTCGCGACCTCGCCGCTCCGCTCCCCGGAGGCGATGGTGCTGGCGTACAGGGGCGGGAAGATCTCCTGGGCCTCGAACGCCTCGGAGAGGGATTCCCCTCCCTTGACCCGGTCGTGGACCTCCCGCAGCGCTTCCCGGAAGACGGGGTTCTTCCGCCGTTCGATCAGGAGGGCAAGGGCCTCGAGGATCGGGATGCCGGCCCGGATCAGGGCCGCGAATTCCTGGTTGAAGAAGAGGAACTCCTTCATGTTGACCCGGCGCCGCCGCCGGAAGAGATCCCGCAGGGCCGCCACCAGGGGTGACTGCCGCCGGATCGACAGGACGAGGTAGTCCTGTCCCTCCAGCTCCCGGCGCAGGGCCTCCGCGCTCTCGGCCGTGTAGGTGCGCTCGACGACCTCCCCGGTCGCCGTCGCCAGGCGGCAGCGGAATTCCGGCATCGCTACTCCCCTCCCGGGGCCGCCGGGTCGAGGGTCCAGGCCTCGATGGCGACGAAGAGGGCCCGGTCGCGGCCCCGGGACGGGGCGCCGACCAGGTTCATCCTGCCCTCGGGAAGGTTCAGCGTCCAACCGAGAACCCGCCGCGGCGCGGCAAGCCCGGAAGCGGCCTCCCGGGAAGACGGCAACCGGAACAGCTCGAACGGTTTCAGGCGGATCACCCCCTGGTCGGGATCGACCGCGGCCACCCGGAAGACGACCTGCCACTCGTCCCCGAGCAGGGCCTCCGCCCGTCCTCCCTCCGAGACCCGCAGGCTGACCGACCCCAGGCGCTCGAAGTGGCTCCAGCGCATCACCTCGGCCAGGGTGCGGGAAACGCCCCGGATCTCCTCCAGGATTCCCTCGCCCGAGGGCGGATCCATGGTGGCGAGCACCAGGCTCACGGTGATCTCCACCGACCGGGGAGGCACGTCCCACGACGCCAGCGCCTGGCGGATCCGCTCCAGGTTCCCCGGGGTATCGTCGACGGTCACCACCCGGAGCGGCTTGCTCACCCGGTAGGCGCCGCAGGGCCCGACGAGCTGGTCGAGGAGCAGGGCCGTTTCGGCCATCGAGCGGAACCGGACCGGGAAGACCCGGCGCTCGATGGTCGTCCCCGGGCAGCCTTCCCCCCCGTCACCCGGGGGCGGCGCCGCCACCGCGGCCGGGGCCAGGAGCGCGAACAGAAGGAGAAAAACCGCGCCGATCGGTTTCACAGGTCGAACTCCCGGTCGAGAACGAGGGTGAGCACGGGGGCGTCCGGGTCCCGCGGGACGAAGGTCACCACCTCCGCTCCGGGCGCCTCCACGGTGGCCCGGCAGACTCCCTGGTCCCCCGGCCAGGCAACCGGGTGCCGGGCCGGGCCCCGGAGGGCACCCACCAGCAGGAGAAGAAGGCCGGCGGCGGCCGCCGCGAGGGCGCCGCGGAGAACGCGGGCCCCGGGGCGTGCCGGCAGGACCGGCAGGGGCGGGGCCGGATCGAGGGCCGCCCCGGGGTCCAGCAGGGCGAAGACGGCGTCCGGCGCGGCCCGGAGAAGGGCTCCCCGGCAGGCGGCACAGCGGCGAAGGTGGCGGGCCTCGGCCACCGAGGGCGGCCGCCCGGCGGCGATCGCGCGGAGCGCGGCGGGAAGCGGGTGGACGCCCCCCCTCACCGCTCCCGCCCTTCCCCCGGGAAACCGGGCCAGTGCGCCGCCACCCACCGGGAAACTTCCCGGCGGGCCTCCTGGAGATGGCTGCGGACGGTGGAGGGGCTCATCCCCAGGACCCGCGCCGTCCGCCCGACGGACCAGCCCTCGACCCGGCAGAGGACGAAGACCGCGCGCCGCCGCGGAGAAAGATGCTTCATCGCCTCCCCCAGGGCCCGCTCCAGCTCGCGGGTCTCCAGTTCCGCGGCGGGCCCCCGGGTCCCCGGCCGGGGCGGTGACGGCTCCGGGAGGGTCTCCCGGGCCTCCTCGGGTCGGGCCCGGCGGCGGCGCAGGGCGTCGATCGACCGGTGGACGACGGTCCGCAGGAACCAGGCCTCGAAGCCCTG
This sequence comes from uncultured Acidobacteriota bacterium, assembly GCA_964582785.1. Classification (GTDB taxonomy): domain Bacteria; phylum Acidobacteriota; class Polarisedimenticolia; order J045; family J045; genus JAMOQA01. The sequence goes on from CAZOTT010000107.1 coordinate 6,237, forward strand.
CTCGGGCCGGATCCGCCGGGCGTTGCGCCAGGTGTCGAGACAGGCCGCCTGGACCACGTCCTTCGCCTCCTCGGGGTCGCCGACGACCCGCAGGGCCACCCGCCAGGCGAGTTCCCAGCGGGGCCGTACGAGGGCGCCGAAGGCGTCCCGGTCACCCCGGGCCGCCCGCCGGAGCAGTTCCCGCTCGTCCCTCACGGGAGGTCTCCCCGGCCCGGTCCCTCACCCGGTTCTACGGACGACCGCCCCGGTGCGTCCAGTGGTCGCGGCGAGACCCGGCGCCCCCCGCCCATCGGTCAGGAGTGCAGGGCCAGCTCCTCGCGGGCCTCCCCCGGGGGGTCCGGGGCCTCCCCCGACGGGGCGAGCACGAGGCGAAGAACCTCCTCCATCGTCTCCACCGGGTGAAACGCGAGTTCCCGGCGCGCCTGGCGGGGGAGGTCCCGGAGGTCCTTCTCGTTGGCCCGGGGCAGGACGACCACCCGGGCGCCCGCCCGCCGGGCCGCCAGGACCTTTTCCTTGATGCCACCGACCGGCAGGACCCGGCCCCGGAGCGTGATCTCCCCGGTCATCGCCACGTCCCGGCGGACGGGGCGCTCGGCCAGGGCCGAGACGATGGCGGTCGCGAGGGTGATGCCCGCGGACGGCCCGTCCTTGGGAATCGCTCCCTCCGGGACGTGCACGTGCAGGTCGGTCTCCTCGAAGAGGTCCTCGGCCAGGCCCAGGTCGCCGGCGTGGCTCCTGGCCCACGAGAGGGCCGCCCGGGCGGACTCCTTCATGACGTCTCCCAGGTGGCCGGTCAGGGACAGCCGGCCCCGCCCCTTCATCCGGATCGCCTCGACGAAGAGAACCTCCCCGCCGGCGGCGGTCCACGCGAGCCCGGTGGCGACCCCGACCATCGCGCCCTCCAGGCGCTCTTCCGCCTGGGGGGGCGGGGGCCCGAGGTACTTCTCCAGCCGCCCGGCGGTGATGACCGCCCGGGACCGCTTCCCTTCCGCCACCCGGCGGGCCACCTTCCGGCAGATGGCGGCGATGCGGCGTTCCAGGTTCCGCAGGCCCGCCTCCCGGGTGTAGTGGTTGATCAGCGCGCGGATCGCGCCGTCGGAGAAGCGGATCAGGCCGTCGTCCAGGGCGTTCTCCCGCACCTGCTTCGGCACCAGGTGCCGCCGGGCGATTTCCAGCTTCTCTTCCTCGGAGTACCCGGGAATCCGGATCACCTCCATCCGGTCGCGGAAGGCGGGGTGGATGGTGTCCATCAGGTTGGCGGTGGCGATGAACAGCACCTGGCTCAGGTCGAAGGGGATCCCGAGGTAGTGGTCCCGGAAGGTATTGTTCTGTTCCGGGTCGAGGACCTCGAGGAGGGCGGCCTGGGGATCGCCCCGGAAGTCGTTCGCCAGCTTGTCCACCTCGTCGAGCATCATCACCGGGTTGCGGGTACCCGCCTGGCGGATCGACTGGATGATCCGCCCCGGCATCGAGCCGATGTAGGTACGGCGATGCCCCCGGATCTCCGCCTCGTCCCGGACGCCCCCCAGACTCACCCGGACGAACTTGCGCCCGGTGGCCCGGGCGATCGACCGCCCGAGGGAGGTCTTGCCCACGCCCGGGGGACCGACGAAGCAGAGGATCGGCCCCCGGTGCTCGGGCCGCAGCTTGCGGACCGCCAGGTACTCGACGATCCGCTCCTTGACCTGCTCGAGCCCGTAGTGGTCGTCGTCGAGGATCTCCTGCGCCCGGGCCAGGTCCAGGTTGTCTTCCGTGGCCACGTCCCACGGCAGCTCGACCAGCCACTCCAGGTGGTGCCGGATCGTCGCCGTCTCTGCCGCGTCCGGGTGCATCCGTTCCAGGCGGCGCAGCTCCTTCTCGATCTCCTCGCGGACGTAGTCGGGGAGGTCCCGGTCGGCGATCTTCTCCCGGATCTCCTCGACCTCCTCCTCGATCTCGCTCCCCTCCCCGAGCTCGTTGCGGATCGCCTTCATCTGCTGGCGCAGGTAGTACTCCCGCTGGCTCCGGTCGATCTCGTCCCGGGCCAGGGAATCGATCTCGTGCTGCATCGACAGCATGTCCAGTTCCCGCTTGAGCTGCCGGGCGACCAGGCGCAGCCGCCGCACGGGATCGACCACCTCGAGCACTTCCTGGGCCTGCCCCGCGTCCAGGTCCAGGTTCGACGCCACCAGGTCGGCGAGGCGTCCCGGGTCCTCGAGGTTGTTCGCGATCACCTGGACCTCGGAGGGCAGGTTCTTGCCCAGGTTCACCCCCCGCTCCAGCGCCTTCTTCACCGTCCGCATCAGGGTCTCGCACTCGAGACCGTGCTCCCCCTCGAGGGGATCCCGCGCGGGCTCGAGGAGCGGGGTCACCCGGGCGGCCAGGTACGGGCCGTCGGTTTCCAGCTCCTCCAGCCGGGCCCGGCACACCCCCTGGACGAGGACCCGGATCCGCTCGTCCGGGAGCTTGAGCATCCGCATGATCACCGCGACGGTCCCGACGCCGTAGAGATCGTCCGGGCCCGGGTCGTCCAGGTCCCGCTCCTTCTGGGTGACCAGCAGGACCATCCGGTTGCCGGCCAGGGCCCGGTCGACCGCCCGGATCGACGGCTTCCGGGCGATGGAGAGGGGGG
>CAZOTT010000108.1:0-8673 GCA_964582785.1 uncultured Acidobacteriota bacterium
ACACCCGTTCCGCGACCCCGGCGAGGTTGAACCAGTTGCCCCCGTACGGCGGAAGGAGCGGGTCGAGGATCCGGACCCGCGCCCCGGCGCGGACCAGGGCGTGGGCCAGGGTGGACCCGATGAACCCCAGGCCGCCCGTGACCAGGACGGTGCGTCCCTCCCAGGGGGCCAGCACCTCCCCGTCGATCCGGGGTGCGGGGGGAAGCGGCGGATTCGCGGACATCCTGGTCCTCCTCGGGGCGCGGGAACCCTGCCCCCGGCCGGGGAACCGGCTCCCGGTCGCGCCCCCGGCGGCGAACGGGATCTCGCCCGGGGCCGGGCATCCCCGCGGGACGCCCCGCGCCCTTCCACCCGGGGCGTGGCGGCATTGTAGCGGCTCCCGGCCGGATTCCCGGTACATTGATCCGCGACGGTGGCCCGGCCGGGGGCCGGGACGCCGGGGGAGGACCGGATGCCACGGGAACCGGGGGATGCCGCCCTGCGCCGCGCCGAGGAGATCCTCTCGGGAGCTCCCTTCGTCGCCCGCGCGGTCGTGGTCCGTGCCGGGGACCCGCCGGGGCCCTGGGCGGTCGCGTGGCCCGACGAGGAAGAACTCCGGCGGGAGCGGTTTGCCAACCTCTACGAGAACCTGCGGTTCCGCCTGGAGAACGCGGCGACGGCGCTGCCGCCCGCCGGGCGGCCCCGGGGATGGACGATCGCCCGGGCGCCCCTGCCGGTCACCGCCGCCGGAGAGCCGGACCGGGAGCGGCTGGCCCGGGAACTGGGCTCCCGGCCCGGGCGGTGCTGGCCGGCGGACCCCCCCGGGCGGGAGCCGCTGCCCCGGGACTGGGAAGCGCTCTTCCGTTCCTGCGACCGGGTTCCTCCCGGGGCCAACCTGTGGAGGGAGACCTCCCTCGAGTTCGACCTCGGCCTCGATTCCCTGGACCGGGCAGCCTTCGTACTGTCCCTCGGGCAGCACCTGGGAATCGAGATGGGAGAGGAGGACCTGGCGGCGGCCCGGACCCTCGGGGACCTGGTCGAGCTGCTGTCCGGCCGGGGCGTCGTTCCGCCGCCCGCGCCGGGCCGCTGGGCCGCGAGACCGGAGGCGGTCCTCGAGGGTCCCGTCGACGGGGCGGCCGGGATGGCCCGGCGGCTGTCCCGTCCCCACCGGCTGGGGTGGCCCCTCGTCCTCGCCTGCCTTTCCGTGGGCCGGGCGGTGGCCCGCCGGAAGCTCGACCTCCGGGCGGAGGGCCTCGAGCGGGTCCGCTGGGGCCGCCGCCCGCTGATCGTCGCCCAGAATCACCAGTCGAACATCGACCCGTTTCTCCTCGGGGGGGTGCTGCCCCGGAACGTGCTCCGGGACGCGTTCTTCGTCGGGTTCACCGGCTACTTCGGCCGGGGCGCCGGCCGGCTGCCCTCCCTCCTGTTCCGGGTCCAGCCGATCTCGGCCGATCCGGGCCTCCTCCCCGGCATCCGCGCGGCCCTGGCCGGCCTGCGGGCCGGGCGGGTGCTCTGCATCTACCCGGAAGGGGAGCGCACCTGGCGCGGCGACCTCCAGCCGTTCCGGCGGGGGGTGGCCTGGCTGGCCCGGGCGTCCGGCGCCCACGTGGTGCCCTCGGCGATCGTGGGAGCCTACCGGGCGTGGCCGCGGGGATGGCCGTTCGTTCCCCACCCGGTGCGGATCCTCTTCGGGCCGGAGATTCCGCCGCCGGGCCCCGGCGAATCCGACGGGGAGTTCCTGGCCCGCCTCCGCACGGCGATCGCCGGCCTGCTCCGGGAAGGGGGCGCCGACCCGCGGCGAGGGGACCCCGAGACCTGGGCGCACGGCCCCGCCGCGGTGCGGCGCCGTTCCGTTGCCCGGGAGGGAGGATCGCGCTAGCCTCCGCACGCCCGGGCCGCGCCCGGGAGGAGGCCCTTTCCTTGAGCGACTTCGGCCGCCTGGTCCGGACTCTGGCCCGCTACCGGTTCACGCTGGTCGGGGCGATCCTCGCGTCGATCCTGGCGTCGGTCTTCCTCGGGGGGTCGGTCAGCCTGGTCAAGGACCTGGTGGAGGCCCTGACCGTCGGGAACCGGGTCGCCGCGGCGGCGGAGAGGGACCTCCCGGAACCGCCGGCCGGTTCCCGGGACCTGTCCCCGGGGTTCGTCCGGAGCGCGCGGGAACGGCTGGAACGGGCGTGGCGTCCCGTGCGCGGGTGGCTCCTCGAGAAGGGGTACGTGCGGGTTCCCCTCGCGATCGTGTTCCTCTACGTGCTCAAGGGGGTCTTCGGCTTCCTGTCGGTCTACGGGCTGCGCCGGGTGGGGCTGCTCACGGTGGCGGAACTGCGGGAGCAGCTCTACGCCCGCGTGCTCGAGCAGTCCGACGACTTCTTCCGGGTCCACGCGGCGGGAGAACTGCTCTCCCGCATTCTCGGGGATGTCTCCCGCCTCCAGCGCATCCTCTCCACCGACATCGGGCAGGCCCTCCAGTCGATCCCGGTGGTGGTGGTGCTCCTCCTGATCGCCTTTCTCCACGCCTGGCAGGTCACCCTGGCCACGCTGGTGGCGATCCCGGTCTTCGGCTACGCGGCGAGCCGGTTCGGGCGGCGGATCAAGAAGTCCTCGCGCCGGAGCCAGGAACGGGCCGCGGAGCTCGCCTCCGTGATCGAGGAGGCGCTGGTCGCGCGGCGGGTGGTCCAGGCGTTCGGGGCGGTCCGGCACGAGGTGGAGCGGTTCCACCGGGCGCTCACGCGGATGCTGCGGGAGGACCTCAGGGTGGCCCGGGCGGCGGCGGCCACCCCCCCCGCGATGGAACTCCTGGGGGCGTTCGCCGGGGCGGGGCTGATCATCTACGCGGGTTCCCTGATCCGGTCCGGCGCCGTCGAGGGGCGCAGCGTTCTCGTCGCGATCCTCGCCCTCTTCGTCGTCTTCAGCCACATCCGGCGGCTCGGCCAGTTGAACAACGCCGTGCAGCAGGCCCTCGCGGCGGCCCGGCGGGTGTTCGGGCTCCTCGACGAGCCGATCCGTGTCCGGGACGCACCCGGGGCCCGGGACCTGCCTCCCTTCTCCCGGGAAATCCGCCTGGAGGACGTCGGGTACGACTACGGCCGGGGTCCCGTCCTCCAGAACATCGACCTCCGGATCGGCGCCGGGGAGGTCCATGCCCTGGTCGGGCCCTCGGGCGCCGGCAAGAGCACGCTGGCGATGCTGATCCCGCGGTTCCTCGATCCCACCCGGGGCCGGGTCACGATCGACGGTCACGACCTCCGGGAGGTGACCCTGGCGTCCCTGCGCCGCCAGATCGCCCTGGTCACCCAGGAGACCCACCTCTTCGACGATACCGTGCGGGCGAACATCGCCTACGGGCGGCCGGAAGCCGGGCTGGAGGAGATCCGGCGGGCGGCCCGGGCGGCCCATGCCGAGGAATTCATCCTGGCCCTCCCGGAGGGGTACGACACCCCCATCGGCGAGAAGGGGTCGCGGCTCTCGGCGGGGCAGCGCCAGCGGATCGCCATCGCCCGGGCGTTCCTCAAGGACGCCCCGATCCTCGTCCTGGACGAGGCGACCTCGGCGCTGGACGCGGAAGCGGAGCGGGTGGTCCAGCAGGCCCTCGAGAACCTCCTCGCCGGCCGGACGGCGCTGGTGATCGCCCACCGCCTGTCCACCGTGGCCCGGGCGGACCGGATCCACGTCCTCGAGGCGGGCCGGATCGTCGAGTCGGGGACCCATGCCGGCCTGCTCGCGCGGAACGGCGCCTATGCCCGGCTCGTCCGGCTCCAGGCCGGCGAAGAAGACGTGGAGCGGTGACGGGGTCAGTTCCGGGAGGGCAGGACGACCCCGAAGGCCCGCAGCAGGAAGTAGGCAACCAGGAGGCCGAGCGCCACGGCCGTCAGCAGCTCGCGGTTGCGCCGGAACCTGTCGGCGCGCCAGCGGCCCCCCGGGTCGGGCCACGGCCGGCGGTGGGGAAAGAGGGCCGGGACGGCGGCGTAGTACCTCCGGTAGGCTTCCCCGTGGACCCGCTCCAGGCGGGCCGGCTCGATCCGTTCCTTGCGCGGCATGTAGTAACCGAAGAAGACGAGCCAGCCGAGGAGGAGGACCACCAGGTTCGCGTGGGCCCAGGGGAGCCGCGCCATCAGGGCCACGCCGGTGAAGATCAGCAGGCGTCCCAGGTAGAGCGGGTTGCGGGTGAAGCGGTAGGGGCCGGAGGTGATCAGTTCCTTCGTCTTGTGCAGGTGCCCGGCGGCCCAGACCCGGACCAGCTCGCCGGCGAGGACCAGCACCGCTCCCGCCGTGGCCGAGACCGGTTCCGGCTCCGAGAGCCAGGCGAGGAAGCCGACCAGGCCGTAGAGCAGGACGAGGCGGAGGATTTCCGCCGGGGAACGCTGGGACATGCCGCCTCCTTCCGCCCGGCCCGGGCGGGCCACCCCGGGCGGGTAGAATGGCCGCCGGCGCGGCGTTGCGTGCGCCGGGCCCGCGGCATTATCGGGGAGGCGTTCCCCGGTCGCCAGAGCGGGCACGGAGGAACTCCAGGTGGGCGACGTGGTCCCGGAACTGGACAGGGCGGGTCTCGAGGCGCGGCGGGAGTGCTGGCTCGTCCGGGGCCGCTGGTCCAAGGCCGACCTGTGGGCCTCGCGCCTGCCGGACGGAACCCCCGTCGTGGTGAAGGATTTCGCGGGCAAGCCGCTGATCGCCCGGCCCTGGGCCCGGGTCCAGGTGGCCCGGGAAGCCCGGTTCCTGCAGATGCTGGCGGCCACCGGGGTCGTGCCGCGCCTCCTCGGGCGGCTGGGGAAGGATGCCCTGGTCCTGGAGCACCTCGGGGGAACGCCCCTCCACCGCTACCGGAAGGGGGACGCGGGCCGCGCCGGGTACCTGCCCCGGATCGCGGAGGCCCTCTCGAAGGTTCACGCGCTGGGGGTCGTCCACCTGGACCTGCGGGGCCGGGAGAACGTTCACGTGGCGGAGGGGGACCGGGTCGTGATCCTGGACTGGGCGGGGGCCCTCGCCTTCCGCCCGGGGAGCCTGGCCTACCGGCTGCTCTTTCCGCGGCTGCGCCGGATCGACGAGGCGGCGCTGGTCAAGTGGAAGGTCATCCTGGCGCCGGACGAGGTGACCGCCGAGGACCGGGAGTTCCTCGCCCGGTACTCCCGCTGGCGCCGCCTGTGGCCGTTCAACCGGAAGGGACTCGGCCGCAGCTCGGGAGTCGCGCGATGAGCGAAACGAGCAGGGGATACGGGGGGTTCGTTTCCCTGGTGATCCCGGTCTACGACGAGATCGACTGCCTGCCGGGCCTGGTCGAGGAGATCCACGCCGCCCTGGACCCGGCGGGGATCGACTACGAGGTCGTTCTCGTCGACGACGGTTCCACGGACGGCTCGGGAGAATGGCTGGACCGCGCGGCGGAGCGGGACCCGCGCCTGCGCGTGCTCCACCTGGTGCGCAACAGCGGCCAGACGGCCGCCTTCGCCGCCGGGTTCGGGGCCGCCCGGGGGGAGGTGATCGTCACGCTCGACGCGGACGGCCAGAATCCCCCGGCGGAGATCCCGCGGCTGCTGGAGGCGATGGAGGACGGGGTCGACCTGGTGGCCGGCTGGCGGCGGAACCGCCGGGACTCGGCCTGGCGACTCGTCCAGTCCCGGATCGCCAACGGGATCCGGAACTGGATTTCCCGGGAGACCATCCGGGACACCGGCTGTTCCCTCAAGGCGTTCCGCGCCCGCCACCTGCGGGAGATCCCGCTGCGGTTCGACGGCATGCACCGGTTCCTGCCGACCCTCTGCCGGATGGCGGGGGCCCGCACGGTCGTGGAGATCCCGGTGGACCACCGGCCCCGCCAGGGGGGGCGTTCCAAGTACGGGATGTGGAACCGGGCGTTCCGCGCCTTCGCGGACCTGCTGGCGGTCCGCTGGATGCAGAAACGGTGGCTCACCTGGGAGGTGCGGGGATGAGCATGAGCCTCGGTGGCTGGACGATCGACGGGTGGACCCTGCTCGGGTTCGCGGGGCAGGCCCTGTTCTCCCTGCGCTTCATCGTGCAGTGGATCAGCTCGGAGCGCGCCCGGCGGAGCACGATTCCGAACGCGTTCTGGTGGTTCAGCATCGGGGGCGGCATGCTCCTGTTCACCTACGCCGCCTTCGGGCGCCGGGACATCGTCTTCTCCCTCGGCCAGGGGGTGGGCCTGTTCATCTACCTCCGGAACCTGGCCCTCCTGCGCCGGAACGGGCCCACCGAGGTCGCTCCCCTCCGGCGAAGCGACGGCTGAGCGGGTCTCAGCGGGCGTAGTAGCCCTCCCGGGCCCGGACGCGCACCCGCGGGCGACCGGGCACCCGGACGACGATCGGCCGCCACTCCCCCGCCGCGGCGGGAGGGGCTTCCCAGGCCAGGTCGTAGCGGTGCCGCAGGTCGTCCAGCACGCGCCGGAGGAACCTGCCGAAGCGGCTGCCCCGGTCCGCCCGCCGGGGCCAGCCGCCGGTGGACCGGGCGAGGAGGGCGAGAACCTCCCAGGTGGTCCGGGTGCCCCCGAGGACCGTTTCCCGGTCGAGGCCCCCGCCGAGGCCGAGGGGGAAGACCACCGCGTCCGCGGCGTGCAGGGCGCGGATCGCCCCCTCCAGGGTGGTCCGGGAACCGGGCCCGAGGCCGTTGGCCGCCTCGTCCCTTCCATCGGACAGCAGGATCACCGCGTGCCGGGCCAGGGGAGCGTCCCGGGCCAGCAGGCGGGCCGCCGCCGCCAGGGCGTCGTAGAGGGCCGTGCCCCCGCCCGCGGCCAGCGACGCCAGGACTTCCCGCGCCCGGTCGTGATCGCGGGTGAGGGGACAGGCGACCCGGACCCGCTCGTCGAACGGGAGGACGGCCACCCGGTCCTCCCGGCGCAGGCTGCCCAGGGCCTCGGCGGCCGCCCGGCGGGCCCCGGCGAGCTTCCGGCCCCGCATGGAGTTCGAAACGTCGATGACGAGGGCGAGGGCGAGGGGGACCGGGCCCTCCTCGAACTGGAGAAGGGTGACCTTCCGGCCGCCGTCCTCGACCGCGAAATCCCCGGCCCCGAGACCGGTGACCGGACGTCCCCGCGGATCCGTGACCGCGACCAGGGTGGCGACGAGCCGGCTTTCCACCAGGGAGGCCGCCGGTCGCGGAAAGCTCCAGGACCGCTCCGTCGTCTGGCCGTTCCGCAGCCGGAGGCGGACCATGAGCCGGTGGGGCGCGAGGCTGCCGCCGCAGTTCACCCGCGCCCGCCAGGGCGGTCCCGGCAGCCGGGCCGCCTCCCGCCCGTCGAGGAGGATCACCGCCTCCGCGATCCCCTCGTCGGGGATCCCGGCGGGGAGGAAGGCGACGAGCACCTCTCCGACCAGGGGCATGCCGGGGCGGGGGGACAGCAAACGGAGAGACCCGGCCGCCGGGCCGGCCCGGGGCAGGGACGCGACCAGGACCGCGAGGGCGGGGAGGAGGAACAGCCGGCGCAGGCCACGCATGGGAACATCGTGACACCGGCGCGGGCGCTCCGCCCGCCCGCGGGAGCCGAACGGAAGGGGGGGGGCGGGCGAGCGGTTCCCGGGGGTATGCTTCGGGGCCGGCGGGGAACCGCCCCGCCTTCCGCGAGGAGCGATGATGCGCGACGATCCCTCCGGCCCCGTTCCCCTTCCCGTCGAGGAACTGGCCTGGGCCTGCGACCCGGAATGGGTGGGTTTCGCGACCACGAGCGACGTTGCCGGGCCGTGTCCCGAGGCGACCGGCCAGCGGGAGGCGATCGACGCCCTCCGCCTGGGAATCGGTCTCGACGCCCCGGGCTACAACGTCTACGTCGCCGGTCCGTCCGGGACCGGCCGGACGAGCACGGTGCGCCGGGTCCTCGCCGAGGCTGCGGCCCGCCGCCTCGCTCCCGACGACCTGTGCTACGTGCCCGGGTTCGAGGATCCCCGCTCGCCCCGGCTGCTCCGGCTGCCCCCGGGCAAGGGGCGGGTGCTCCGCGAGGCCCTGGCCGAGGCGCAGGAGGCGCTGCGCCAGGGGCTCGCGGCCCTCAAGGCCTCCGGCAGCCACCGGCGCCGGCGGGAGGCGGTCGCCCGCCGCTTCCGGGAAGAACAGGCGCGGCTCCTCGCCGCCTTCCAGGAGCAGGTCCAGCAGGAAGGGTTCGCGCTGGTGGAGGTCTCCCTCGGCCAGGTGAAGCGCCACGAGATCGCCCCGGTCGTCGACGGCCGGCCGGTCGCCTTCGCGGACCTCCCCGCCCTGGAGTCGGAGGGGAAGGTGTCGCCCGAGGCCGCGGAGGGCTTCCGGCGCCGGCAGCCGGACCTGGCGGCGCGGCTCGCCGAGACCTCCGGGCAGCTCCGGGACCTGGCGGCGCAGCTCCGGGAGGCCCTGGCCGAGGAGGACCGGGCGGCGGCCCGTCCGCTGGTGGACGAGGTGCTGCGGGGGATCCGCCGCCGGGTGGGCATCCCGGAAGGGACCCGGGAGGCGTTCGACCGGTTCCTCGCGGGAGCGCGCGAGTTTCTGCTGGCGGTCTTCCCGTGGATGTTCGCCACGGGGGAAACCCTGCCGGGAGGGGAAGGCGACGAGGGCCAGGCCCCGGACCCCCTTTCCGCCCTGCGGGTCCACGTGCTGGTGGACCGGACCGGCGCCGGGGGCGCCCCCGTGGTGGAGGAGAGCCACCCGACCCCCGCCCGGCTCCTCGGCTGGCTGGAGGTCCACGAGGGGCCGGACGGGGCCCCCCGGGCGGACCTCGGCGGCATCCAT
>CAZOTT010000109.1:0-8624 GCA_964582785.1 uncultured Acidobacteriota bacterium
CCGGTCTCCTCGTCGGGAGCGGTGACCAGGACGGCGGACAGCGCGGCGGCGGAACGTTCCATCGGTTCCTCCCGCCCGCCCTTTCCGGGCGGGGCCGAACGGGTCTAGACTACCTCGAAAACGCGATCCCCGTCCGGGTCCGGAGGAGGAAGGAAGATGGCCGAGATCACCAGCGTCTACGCCCGGGAGATCCTCGATTCCCGGGGCAATCCCACCGTCGAGGTCGAGGTGACCGTCGACGACGAGTACGTCGGGCGGGCGTCCGTTCCGTCCGGCGCGAGCACCGGCAGCCGGGAGGCCCTGGAGCTGCGCGACGGGGAGCCCACCCGTTTCGGCGGCAAGGGGGTCCAGAAGGCGGTCCGCCACGTCAACGAGATCCTCGGGCCGGCCGTGGAGGGCCTCGACCCGACCGACCAGCGGGTGATCGACCAGGTGATGGTCGAGCGGGACGGCACGCCGACGAAGCGGGAACTCGGCGCGAACGCGATCCTCGGGGTCTCGATGGCGGTTGCCCGGGCCGCCGCGGGTCTCGCGGGGCTGCCCCTCTACCGCTACCTGGGCGGGGCCCGCGCCCACGTGCTGCCGACGCCGATGCTGAACATCCTGAACGGCGGGGTTCACGCGGACAACAACCTCGACATCCAGGAGTTCATGATCGTTCCCGCCGGCCTCGACCGGTACTCCGAGGCGATCCGCGCGGCCGCCGAGGTCTACCACGTCCTGAAGAAGCTGCTCAAGGAAAAGGGGCTGAACGCCTCCATCGGCGACGAGGGAGGGTTCGCTCCCTCTCTCGGCTCGAACCGGGAGGCCCTCGACCTGATCGTCGAGGCGATCGACCGGGCCAGGTACCGGCCGGGCGAGGACATCTTCCTCGCCATCGACTCGGCGGCCAGCGAGTTCTGGAACGAGGGCTCCTACCGGTTCGAGGGCGAGGACCGTTCCGCCGGGGACCTGGTGGCCTGGTACCGGGAAATCGTGGAGGCCTACCCGGTGATCAGCATCGAGGACGGCCTGGCGGAGGGGGACTGGGACGGCTGGCGGGAACTGACGAAGGAACTCGGGACCCGGGTCCAGCTGGTCGGTGACGACATCTTCGTCACGAACCCCGACATCATCCGGGAAGGGATCGACACCGGGGTGGCCAACTCCGTGCTGATCAAGCTGAACCAGATCGGCACGGTGAGCGAGACGTTCGACGCCATCGCCCTCGCCCAGTCCGCCGCCTACGGGACCGTCATCAGCCACCGCTCCGGCGAGACGGAGGACACGTTCATCGCGGACCTGGCGGTCGCGGTGGGAGCGGGCCAGCTCAAGACCGGCGCCCCGGCCCGTGGCGAGCGGGTGGCGAAGTACAACCAGCTCCTCCGCATCGAGGAGGACCTGGCGGAGGCCGCCGCCTACGCGGGGCGGGACCCGTACGGGTTCCCGGGCTGATCCGCGGGAGGTCCGGTGGACCGCCGCGGGACGGCAGGCGGAGGACTCGCGGGCCTGCTCGCCCCGCGCTGGCGGAAGTGGGCGTTCTGGGGACTCGCCGCCGTCCTGTGGGCGTGGTTTCTCTTCGGGGACGAGGGGCTGCTGCGCCAACTCGCCCGCTGGCGGGAGATCCGGGCTCTCGAGGAGCGTCTCGCCCGGGTGCAGGAACGGAACGCCGCCCTGGCGGGGGAGATCCGCGCCCTGCGGGAGGACGACCTGGCGATCGAGGCGGCGGTGCGCCGGGAACTGGACTGGCAGCGGCCCGGGGAACGGGTCTTCATCGTCGGCGACGGGGACGATCCGCTCGCCGGGGAGCGGGTTGACACCGGGGGGACCCCTCCCTAGAATGCGCTCCGCGGTCGTCGGCGTGCGGCCGCGAAGGACGTTGACGCGGGGTGGAGCAGTCCGGTAGCTCGTTGGGCTCATAACCCAAAGGTCGGGGGTTCAAATCCCCCCCCCGCTACCAGCAGCCGACCGGGGCCGGGGCGAAAACCCCGGCCCCTTCTTTCCGTGGGAGAAGCGCCGGGAATGGGGGCCGGGTCTCCGCGGAAACGGCCGGCGTGAAAGGCCCTTCCGCCGCCGCGCACCGCGCCGGCAGCCCCTCCGGAAATCCTTCCGGGACCATCGGTTCAGGGTTCGACCCCCGTTCCCGGTGCACCGCTCTTTCCGTGGGAGACCTCCGGGGAAGGGGAGAGTCGCCGCGGGCGGGCCGGGGGGGAGAGTTGGTCCGTCGGCATCCCCGCGCCGGCCGCGCCCGGGAGGGGTTTCCGTTCCGGGCCCGGTGCACCGGTCCGGGTGCCGGCGCGGCTCGCGCGCCCGGCGACCCTTCGCTATCCTCCCGGCGACCCCGGGCGGGGCCGGAGGTGAGCCGATGGCGGGAAGGGTGCGCCGGTACCGGGTCGTCTTTCACCAGCAGGGCCGGATCTACGAGATCTACGCGAAGAAGGTCGTGCAGGGGGAGCTCTTCGGCTTCGTCCAGGTGGAAGGGATTCTCTTCGGGGAGAAGTCCCAGGTCGTCGTCGACCCCTCGGAAGAGGGCCTCAAGCGGGAGTTCGAGGGGGTCCGGCGGTTCCAGGTGCCGATCCACGCCGTCCTGCGGATCGACGAGGTGGACCGGGAGGGCGCGAGCCGGGTCACCCCCGGAGAGAAGGGTTCCCGGGTCACCCCGTTCCCCGGCCCGATCTACACGCCCCGCCCCGGCGGGAAGTAGGGTTCCGGGGCGACCCCCGGCTCAGCCGCGCCTCCCCAGTTCCCGGCGCGCCTCCCCGGCCGCGGCAGCATCCGGGAACCGGCGGAGCAGCTTCCGGAGGATCTTCCGGGCCGTCCCCTCGTTGCCGGCCTGCCGCTCCGCCCGGGCGAGCAGCAGCATCGCCTCGGCCTGGCGGGCGGCGTCCCGGCGGGGGAGCAGGCGGCACGCCTTCCGCAGCAGGGGCGCCGCCTCGGCGCCGGAACCGAGGTCCAGGTAGATCCTGCCCAGCTCGAGGAACGGCTCCGGGTCGCCCTTCTGCGCCCGGATCCGGCCCCGCAGTTCCGTGACCCGGGGAGCGATCGCGACCACCTTCTCGAGGATGCCCCGGAGTCCCGCGGCGTCCCGGAACCCCTCGAAGCGCCAGATCTCCTCCCCGGCGGGAGTGGCGAAGACGACGGTCGGGAAGCCGGTGGGACGGTACCGGAGGGCCGCCGCCTTCTGGACGTCGGCGTCCAGGCGGGCGCAGACGAAGTGCTCCCGGGCCAGCTTCGCCACCGCCGGGTCGGCGAAGGATTCCGCGTCCAGCTTCCGGCAGAAGGCGCACCAGGAGGTGTGGAAGTCCACCAGCAGCGGGCGCTGCTCCTTCTTCGCCCGGGCGAGGGCCTCTCCCCAGTCCTCGACCCAGGGGATCCCCTGTCCGCCGTCCGCGGCGAGGAGCGGCAGGGGCGGGACGAGGGCGGAGGCCAGGGTGAAGAGGACGGCGACGCGGAGGACGGCGGAGAACGGGCGCATGGTTCGACTCCTTCCGGGTCGGGGTGCCCCCGGCGGGCTGCCGGGGCCGCAGCAATATACGGCCGGTGCGTGCCGGGCCGCCAAGGGGATGCGTGGCGGGGGGAGGGGAGGGAGAATGGGCCGACCGAGGAGGTGTCGCCGTGACCGCTCCCGCTCCCCCGTCCCGTTCCGGTTGCCCGGTCCTCACCTGGATCCTTCTCGCCGCGGTCGTGGTCCTGGCGGGGCTGCTCCTGGCGCGGGTCCACCCCGGGGCGTCTCCCCCGCCGGCTCCCCGGCCCGCCCCCGTCGCCGGGAAACCGGCGCCCGCTCCCGGCGAGCCCGGCCCGGCGCCGGCGAAGGCGGCCTCCCGGGGCCTGCCGCCCCTGCCGGCCGCGGAAGAGGCCCGCTGGGAGGCCCTCGCCGTGTCGCTCGCGGGCTGGCCGCCCCGGGCGGTCGGACCCGGGACCTGCCGGGAGGTGCGCGGGGACCTGCGGGACGCCCTGGGCGGAGTGGACCTTCCCGCCGGCTCGGCGGGCGACCCGGTGGCCGCGGTGGACGGGCTGCTTGGAGCCCTCGCCGGGGTCCGCCCGGCGGCCAGCGGGGAACTCCGGGACTGCGACACCCTGGTCGGCAACGTCTTCGTCCTCGCCCGGGCCCTGGGGCGGGAGCGTGCCGCCGCCCTCGCCCGGCTCGCCCGGGACGGCGCCGCCGACCCGGAGGTGGCCGCCCTCGCGCTGTGGCGGTACGCCGCCGTCGCCTCGACCTGCGGCGACCGGGCCCGCGGGCTGACCCGGGAGGCCCTCTACGACTGGGGCACCTGGGCCCTGGACACCCTGGGCGGGTCGGCCTTCCTCGCGCGGCGGCGGCCGCGGGAACGGGCCCTGGCGGCGTTCTACGCGCTGCTCGCCGTCGACCGGGCGGCCCGGGCGGGTCACAACCCCGCCGGCTGCGACCTGGCCGGGGAAGCCCGGCGGGTCCGGGCCCTCCTCCGGGAGGTCCCGCTCCGGTGGAAGGACCGATACCTGCAGGCGGTGGACGAGATCGAGGCCGCGGCCCCCTGAAAGGGTCAGGGATCCCGGGCGAGGGGATGGGTCAGGCAGTGGGGCCCGCCCCGCGCGCGGGAAATCTCGTGGCTCGAGAGGAGAATGCACGTGCGCCGGGGGGCGTCCAGGTCGAGCTCGTGCCGGCCGAGAAGCACGTCCTCCACCCCGACGACGTGGAATCCGCGCCGGGCCAGGGTCTCCGCCGTGGCCGCGTTCCGCTCGTAGAGGGTGATGACGCCGGGCGCGAGGGCGAAGGCGTTCGCCCCGTCCGTCCACTGTTCCCGCTGCTGGAGCAGGGAGTCCTCTCCTCCGCAGGGGATCGGTTCGAGGTCCAGCCCCCGGGCGCGCAGCGCCGCCAGCAGGCCCTCCGTCGGGCGGGGTTCCAGGTCCTCCCCCCGCAGGTCGATCTCCCAGGCGGCGGCCCGGAGCGGCCCCTCCCCGAGGAACAGGGGGGGATAGACGAGACAGGCATCCCGGTCCACCGGGGTGATCACGGTGTCGAGGTGCATGAACGCCCGGCCCCGGGGCAGCTCGACGACCAGCAGCCAGCGGGGGCCCTCCTCCCGCCCGGCGAGGGAGCGGGCGAGGCACTGGATCGCCCGGGCGTTCGTCCGCTCGGAGCGCCCGACGGCCACCACGTCCGGGGAGAGGACGAGGAGGTCCCCGCCCTTGAGGCGGGGGCGGTGCAGGCCGAGAAACAGGGCCCGGTCTCCCTCCGGCCGCAGGGGATCGCAGAGGACCGGGACGTCCCGGAAGGCGGGGTGGTGCCGGAAGATCGCCCGCGCGAGCAGCGCCTCCCGCCACCGGGCGGGAGCGGCCATCGCGGCGAACACGACACCCTCGCCGAGGACCACCTGGGGGTCCCGCTGGAAACAGAGGTTCGGCAGGGGCAGGATGGCGAACAGCTCGTCCCCCGCCCCGGGGAAACCCGGGGCCTCGTCCCGGCGCAGGCCCGCGACGAGGGCGCGGGCGAGGCCGGCGGGGGAAAGGGTGGCGAGGTGGCGGCGGAGGGCGAGGGGAAGGTCCTCGAGCAGCACGTCGAAGAGCCACCGCCGGGCGTCCTCGCCGGCGAGGGTTTCCGCCAGCAGGGACCCCGCGTCCAGCACCTCGATCCCGAAGAGCTGGAGCAGCCGCTTGAAGCGACGGTGCTCCTCCCGGGCCCGGTCCCCGAACAGGATGTCGTCGAAGAGCAGGTCCTCCATCATGGCGGGGACCATCCGGTCCACCTCGGGACCGGGCTCGTGGACGAGCACGCGCCGCAGCCGCCCCACCTCGCTGGTCACCCGGATCGCCATGCGTTCCTCCACGGGAGGTGGCACTATACCGGCTCCCCCCGGCCCCGGCAGGGCGGGGGAGGACGGGATCGATGGCGGAACCGGTCGCACCCCTGCCCCGCCCCCCGCGGGCCGTGCTCTTCGACCTGGACGGGGTCCTCGTCGACACGTTCGACGCCTGGGTGGCCGTCCTCGACGAGTGCCGGGCCCGGCGGGGCCTGCCCCCCCTCGGCCCCGGGCCCGTCCGGGCCACCTGGGGCCAGGGGATCCTCGCCGACTGCGAGAGCTTTTTCCCCGGGGAGGACCCGGGCCTGCTCGCCCGGGAGTACGACCGGGGCTTCGAGCGGCACCTCGACCGGGTGCGGCTCCGGGAGGGGACCCGGGAGGTCCTCGCCGCCCTGGAGGGGGCGGGGATCCCGGCGGCGGTGGTGACGAACAGCCCCCGCGCCCTCACGGAGCGGATCCTCCGGGGCCTCGGGGTCGCCGGCCGCTTCGCGGCCCTGGCCTGCGGGGACGAGGTGGAGCGGGGGAAGCCGGATCCCGCCGTCGTCCACCTGGCCCTCGCGCGCCTCGGGACCGGCCCGGAGGGGGCGGTCCTGGTCGGGGACACCGACCTGGACGTGGCGGCGGGCCACGGGGCGCGTATCCCCGTCGTCGGTTTCGGCATCCATGGAGGTGACGCCCGCGTGGACGCGATGGGGGAGCTGCCGGCCCTCCTCGCGCTCCCCGGGGCCTGAACGCGTGCACGACCGCGAAAGGTACCGGACCATGCCGATCTACGAGTTTCGCTGCGAGGACTGCGGCCACGTGATGGAGGCCCTGCGCCGGATGGGCCAGGGGGCCGAGGGCCTCACGTGCCCGGAGTGCGGTTCCGAGAACCTGGTCCAGCTCTTCTCCTCCTTCGCGTCGACCGGCGGGACCGGCTCAACCGGCGGCTCCTCCGCCGGCTCCTGCGGCGGGTTCGGGTGAGCGTTCTGACACCGCGGGCCCGGTGGGCCCGCCACCCCTGATCCAGCACCACGCCCCCCGCAGCGGCCCGGGAGGAACCGGCCCGGGGGGAAGCCCCTGTCGCCGGACGAGGGCCCGGGCGGACGCCTCCGCCGCCGCCGCCGCGGAGCCGTCTCCCGTGCGCCGCGCGGCGAGGGCCGTTTCCCGGTGGACCGCCAGCAGCAGGCCGGGTTCGGCGGCGCGGCGCGCCTCCCGCGCCGCGGAGCGGAAGGCCCGGGCCGCGCCGGGTCCGTCCCCGGCTTCCGACCGGGCCCGGCCCAGCAGCCGGTCGGCCTCCGCCCGGAGGACCGGGCTCCCGGTCGAACGGGCCGCGTCCCGGGCGGCCGAGGCGGCCCGGACGGCCGCCCCGGGCCGGCCCCGGCCCAGGTGGTGACCGGCGAGCAGGATTCCCCGCAGCGCCTCGCCTCCCGGGTCCGCGGCCGGGGTGGACAGGAGGATCCCCGCCACCGGCCTCCCCCGGGTGACCGCGACCACCGCGCCGACGAGGGGGGCCGTCCTTGCCGGCAGGCCGGCCACGAGGGCCCGGGCGATCGCTCCCCGCCCGGCCGCCGCCCGGGCGATCGCCAGGAGGGCCAGCAGGTCCCCGTCGTCCGGGGCCCCGTCGAGCACCTCGAGAAGCACCCGGGCCGCCCCGTCCCACCGCCCGACCCGGGTCTCCGCGTCCGCCCAGGCGAGCCGGTCCGCCCTGGTCAGGGTCCCGGGCGCGACACCGGCCAGCAGCCGCCAGCGACGGACCTCGTGGTGGGGTGAAAGGCCGGGCTCCGGCCGGGGCGGTTCCGGGCAGCCGTCCCGGCTGGCGAGGAGGGCCCGGCAGACCGGCCGGAGGGCGTCCTCGGGACTGGTGCCGAGGACCTCCGCCAGGGCGAGGAAGCGGGACAGGGAAAGCTCGGCCTGGCCGTTCTCCACCCGGGAGAGGTGGGAACGGGTCACCCGGACCCCGGCCCGCCGGCTCCCGAGATCGACCTCGTCGAGGGAGAGTCCTTCCCGGAGGCGCAGCCCGCGCAGGGCCCGCCCGACCGCTTCCCGCAGCTTCGCGTTCGCCGGTGCCATGCTCCGTCCTCCTTCCCGGGGGGCCGGCGGAAGGATTCGGCGGAAGGAGGAAGGGGGCCACCGGTTCCCGCGGGCAGGACCGGGCGGTGCCGGCGGGAAACGGACCGGTCCCGGGAGATCCCGGGCCCCCGCGTTGCCCCCGCGGGAAGTCTCCCCCGGCCGGACGGGGCGGACGCGCGGGAGGCGCGGCGGAGACGGCGATTCCGTCAGGGGGGATCCCCGGCCCGCGCGTTCCTGCCGGGTTCCCAGTTCCCTGCGGGGCAATCTGCCGGGTCGACCATTGTCCCGCCCCTCCCCTGTCATCAGGCCCCTGGTCCGGCGTTCCACCTGCCGGGAACATCCCTGTCCAGCAGCCCTTCCTGTCGCGTTGCCCCCGGTTTCGCCGTGACCCGGCACCCCCTGCCGACTCCCGCCGCGTCCCGCACGCGGGCCGCCGCGGCGCCCGGGACGGCGCGAGTTCCCGCGAGGAACCGGGTCCCCTGTTCACCAGCCGGGCCCCTGCACCCTCTATCGCCCCTCGTTGCCGGCGCACCTCCGTTCCCTTGAGGCGGCGGGTGGCAGCGTGGTAGAGGAGTGCGAGTGATGGCCCGGTTCCCGCGAGCCGAACAGTCGAAGCGGTCCGTTCCCCGTGCCGGGAAGGCCTTCCCCGCCCGGCCTGGCCCCGGACCGTCCCGGGCCGGCCGGGTCCTCCGCGGGAACAACAGGAGGAGGGCGCGCTTCTCCCATCCCGTCCCCGTCGTCCTCGTCCTGCTGTGGGTGGGGGTGTGGCCGGTGGTGGGGGTTCCGCCGCTGCCGGGAGGGGGCGGGGAGTCGGTG
>CAZOTT010000110.1:0-8492 GCA_964582785.1 uncultured Acidobacteriota bacterium
CCCGGGCTTCCCTGGCCCGGGGTGAGGGATACGAGGCCACGTGCCGGGAACTCGCCTTCGCCGCGTCACCCCGCTGCCGTCTCCGGCATCGTGCCGAAGCCCTGGCCGCCTGGTGGATCCTGGAGCGGGAGGCCGTCCGATCCGGGAACTATGCCGCGGCCCGGAGGTGGCGCCGCCGGGCCGCGACCGTCTCGGACCCGGTGACCAGGAAGCTGGCGACCATCTGGGTACCCGAACCCGGTGCCACCCTCGCCGCGGAGAAGGAGGAGGGACGATGACGACCAGGACGCGGTGGCCGCTGCTCCGGGTAGTGCTGGCCGGCGGCGCGCTGGTCGCCGGTGCGGTCGTGCTGCCGGCGGGGGCCGAGGTTTCCGTGGATGTGCACCAGGGCCGGGTGACGGGCCTCTCCCTCCTGGAGGTCGGCGGTGGCGG
This sequence comes from uncultured Acidobacteriota bacterium, assembly GCA_964582785.1. GTDB lineage: Bacteria > Acidobacteriota > Polarisedimenticolia > J045 > J045 > JAMOQA01. The sequence continues at coordinate 433 of CAZOTT010000110.1, forward strand.
TGGAGAGCCCCTCCCGTGGCCGACCGTCAGGACGGAAGTGCCGGCGGCGTGGATCCTGAACCCCGGAGGAAACGACCGGCAGCCGGCGGACGGCTCCCCGTCCCTTGGCTGGGATCCTGCTGCCGACCGCCCGGAGGTCTGTTGGGCACGTCACGACGGCCATGACTACGAGATCGTGATCTCTCACTGGACCGGCGACGGATGGTCTCCGCCCCGGTCACTCACGGCGAACGACGTGGACGACACCGATCCCCGGATCGGGTACGGCCCGGACGGAACCGCCAGGATCGCCTTCCAGCGGGGGGATCGGGTGTGGGTGGTGCGGCGGCCGCCGGGAGAGGACTGGACCGCCCCGGAAGAGGTGGACGTCGGCGGCCAGCCCTCGGTGGCTGCGGACCCCGTGGACCGGGTGGCGTACCAGCAGGTCGTTGCCGGCGGGCCGCAGAAGGACGTCCGGGTGGCCCGGCGCCTCGAGGATGGGTCCTGGTTGCCGGAGACGCTGGCCACCACGTCGTTCGCGGGGCTGGACGGCACGGGGAACATCGACGTGCGGCTGCATCACTCCCGCTCCACCGGCGTGACCTGGGTGGACTGGGAAGACAGCTCGGATGCGCTGGGGTGGTGCCGGCTGGAACCGTCCGGGACCTGGTCCGCTCCCCGGTACGAGCCGCTGGCGGGGCCGGACGACGAGGAGGCCGCGAGACTGCGGATCGCAGGGGAGGCCCAGCGGTCGGCAGGGCCGTGATCGTCCTTCCGTGGTTCCGGAATCCGGCTCGGCGGATCCGGCGTGGCGGAAAGCTCCGTCCCGGCCCGCGGGCCAGCGTAGGATCCCTCGCGAACGGCGGGAACGGTTCCTCGCGGCGAGGAACCGGCCGCCGGGAGAGGAGGGACCGATGGTCTGGAAGGTCATGTTGCGTGGTGGACGGCTCGGGAGCTCCTGCCTGCGTGCGGCCGTGCTCGTGGCGGTCATGAGCGCGTTCCTCGCGCCCGTCGCGGTGGCCGGCGACGGGGCGGCGCCGGGGGCGTCCCTCGCGGGATCGGTGTCCATGGGACCTGCCCCGTGGTGGTCTCCCGGGGATGCCGCGTGGGAGGCGGATGCCGGCCTGGCGCCCTGCGGTAACACGGAGGACTGTCCCGGCGGCTGGTGCAGGACCGAGGGATTGTGCGAGGCATGCTGCCCGGAAGGGGATTCTCCGTCCTGCACCAGTGAGCGCTGCAGGTGTGTTCCGGACAATTCCCTGATCGGCTTGCTCAAACGAGGCCTGCGAAAGTTGAAAGGTTTCCTGACGGGGAAATGATCGTTCTTCAGGCGAAAGGTGGAAGCGATCAATGGAGTATCTGTCCGGGCGAACGACAACCTTCGGATTGATCCTGATGCTGGCAGCGGGGCTCGCTTCGAGCCCCCGCTGCCAGGCAGCGGCAGGGGAGTCCCCGACGCCGAAAAAGGGAACGGCTCTGCGGCTAACCTACCGCCTCGAGGCGGAAACCAAGCTCGCGACGGCGTGGGGGCTCGTGCCCGTAGGGAACTCGCGGGCCACGCAGGAGTACGAGTTTCTCCTCGGGGTGATTCCACGGGGTGACGGGCGCTTCGACCTGGAATTGCGCCCGGTATCAGGAAATTATTACGAGGAGGAAAACGGGGGGAAGGTGACATATTTCCTACCCCGGGAATGGAAGGGTCGCGTGGTGGCACGGGCCACCTGGTCCGCGGAACGGGGGCGCCTGGAAGGGATACGGACCGAGGTTCCGGACGACCTCCCGGCCCTGCGGCCACGGTTCATCCAACAGGTTCTGGCCAGCTTGCTGCCCGGCGTAGATCGGCGCGAGGAAAGTCCTCCCGCGGAGGGCTCGGAGGAGGAAACTTGGTCACTCGTCTACGACTACCAGCCCGATCCTCCCGAGCTTGATCGGGGAGGCGGTGTGTTCGAGCAACGGGGCGACGTGCGTGTCCTGATGGACGAAAAGGAAGTCGGGTCGGGGACCACGACCGTGACCGGGCGGTTGGACCCGGACACCGGTCTTTGCCGCGAGCGGCGCGAGCAGGTGCAGTTGGACATTTCCATCGGGAGCAACACCGGGTCCATGACCTGGAGCGTCTCGTCTCACCTGGCGCCCGCCGAAGGTGCAGTAACGTCTCGGCCATGAATTTCCTGGCGTGCTTCCGCCTCGGAACCCGTTGCGGCAGGGTGCTTTTCCCGCTCCTGCTCCTGCTCGTCGTGCCGTCGCTCGCGGCGGCGGGAGGAGCAGGCTTGCGGGCCGTCGGCCCCGACGGGGAGCCCGTGCCGGGCGCCTGGCTGTCGTGCGGCGGACCGGCCCCGCGGGGCCGGCTGGTGGCCACGGCGGACGCCGACGGCCGGTTTTCCCCGGTGGCGTGCGAACCGGGGGAAGCGGCGTGGGTGGGTGCGGCCGGCCGGGTGCCGCGACCGGTCTCCGGGACCACCGGGGAGATCCGCCTGGAGCGGGGGGAGACCCTGGCCGGGCGGGTGACCGACGGGCAGGGTCGGCCCCTTGCCGGCGTCCCGGTCACCGTGCGGGACCGGTTGGTGGCCCGGCACGTCGTGACGGACGGGAAGGGCAGCTTCGCGGTGTCCGGGTTGGCGGTGGGCCGCGCCACGGTGCGCGCCGGGGCCCCCGGCCGCGTCACGGTCGAGCAGGACGTTCTCCTCCCCGGGGGGGACGGGGCCCTGTCGCTCGCCGTCCCTTCCCCGGCCCCGCTGCTTCTCCTGCCGCCCGGGGCGGGCCGGGGCAGGGTGCGCGTGGGGCCGGCGGGAGACGGGCCCCGGTACCTGCTGGGAGACCGGCCGCTGTTGCCGCTGGCAGAAGAGCTTCCCCGCGAAAGGGTCCCTCCGGGCACGCCACTCCCGGTCGGACCGTTTCCCGCCGGTGTTCCCCTGGCCGTCGAGGTGGCGTGGAAGGGGTGTGCGCCGGTCCGCCTGGAGGCGCGCGCCGGAGCGGAGCCCCTCCGGGTTCCCTGCCGGACCGGCCGGGTGACGGGGCGCATCGCGCTGCCCCCGGGCGTCGACCTGCCGGATGCGCTGCGGGTGTGTGCCCGCCCGGTCAACCCGGACTCGGACCGGCTCCTCGCCCGTTTCGGGGAGACCGCCTGCGGGCCCGTGGACCCGCGGGGAACGTGGACGGTCGGCCCCCTTCCCCCCGGCCGCTGGCGGATCGTGCTCGGAGGCGGGACCGACCTGTGGCTGCCCCGGTCCCCGGAGGTGGTCGTGGGCGCGGCGGGGGAAACGGATGCCGGCGTGCTGCGTCCGCGTCCCGGGCTTCCCCTGGCCGGGCGCGTCACGGGGGAAGCGGGCGGCGTGGAGGGCGCCCGGGTCCTGGCCGCCCCCGCCGGCCGCGAGGGCGCCTGGCGGGCGGAGACCCGCTCCGGGCCCGGCGGAACGTTCCGCCTGGCGGTCCCCGACCGGGGCCCCTGGACGGTGCGCGTCGAGAGCCGGGGGTTGCCGCCGCGGGAGATCCGCGGGGTCACCGCTCCCCGCCGGGACCTGTCCGTGGACCTGCGGCCGGCCGGCCGCCTGGCGTTCACCCTCGTCGATGCCGAGGGGCTGCCCGTGCCGTTCACGCGGGTCTTCCTCCTGGCGCCATCGTCGGGAGTCCTCCGGGAGCGGCGCCGGGCCCGGGGGGACGACGAGGGGCGTTTCCTGCTGGACGGGGTCCGCCCCGGGGTTCACACGGTACGGATCGTGGCTCCCGGCTGGTCCCCGCTGCTCGTGCCCCGGGTGGAGGTGAGCCCGGGAGAGACGGCGGACCTGGGGACCCTGGAACTCGGCCGGGGCCGCCTGGTCGGGGGCCTGGTCACCGATCCCGACGGAAACGCGGTGCCGGGGGCGTGCGTTTCGATCGTAACGGGCGGGGTTCCCGAAGGCGGCGAGTGCGACGCGACGACAGGCGAGGACGGGCGTTTCGCCCTGCCCGGGGTGCCGCGCCGGGCGGTTTCCCTGCTGGTCACCGCCCCGGGGCTTGCCCCGGTCACGCGGGATCTTCCGGCCGCTCCCCCGGGCGGCACGGACGAGGGGGAGGTCGAGATCGTCCTTCCCCGGGGCGGCACCATCGCCTGCCGGGTGGAACGGATCGACGGGACGCCGGTGGGGGATGCCGAGGTCCACGTGGCGGGGTTCGCCCGCCTGCTCCGGGCCCTCTCCGGGCCCGATGGCCGGGCGCTCCTGGAGCACGTGCCGCCGGGACAGCGCACGGTCCGGGCCCGGCTCGATCCGCGGGACCCCTTGGCCGGCGAGGTCGAGGCCCGGGTGGAGGTCCCGGAAGGGGGCGAGCGGGAGGTGGTGCTGCGCCCCGGTACGGTGGTCACGGGAGTCGTCCTGCGGAACGGGGCGTCGGTCCCTTTCGCGGAGATCACGGCGGTACGGTTGCCGGGCGGGACGGAAGGCACCTCGACCCGGGCGGATGCCGAGGGCCGCTTCCGCCTGGCCCTCGCCGAGCCGGGCAACTGGTCGTTCTCGGTGCGGACGGAAACCTGCGAGACGCACCGGGAGCTGGCGGTCGGGGAGGGGGACGCGGAAGTGGCCCTCGTGGTTCCCCCGGCGGACCTGGCGGGCAGGGTCGTGGAGGAAGGGTCCGGTGAGCCGATTCCCGGCACCCGGGTCACCTGGCGCCGGGGCGCGGAAGGACCCCGCGGGACCCGGATGGTGGGCCTTCCGGACGGGAGCCTGGTTCCCGTTCCATGGGAACCGGGTGCCGGCGGTTCCGCGGTTGCCGACGCTGCGGGAGAGTGGGCGCTCTGCGTCCCCGCGGGGGGAGGATTCCGGCTCGAGGCGGACGCGGGCGACGAGTACCAGGCGTGGTCCCGCGAGGCCGGGGAGACCCCGCCGTCCCCCCTGGAGATCCGGCTCCGGCGGCGGCCGGCGGCCCTCCGCATCCGGGTGACGTGCACGGAAGGCTCCTGTGGTGGCGGGAAGATCGGCCTCGTTGTCCGGCAGGCCTCCGGTTACGAGTCCATCGGTTACCTGCCCCCGGGGGGGGTGCGCGAAATGGCGATGCCGGAGGAGCCCTTCCGGGTATGGGCCGTCGCCCGGGGATACGGCATGGCCGTCACCCGCTGGTTCGACCCGGCCCGGGGCGAGGTGCCGCCGGAGGGGATCGAGGTGCGCGTCGACCGGGGCGGCTGGCTGCGCCTCGCCCTCGACCCCGGCCTGGCCGCAGATGCGGCGAGAAAGGGTCTGGAACTGCACCTGTACGACGACGAGGGAAACGACCTGTACGCGCGGGCGGAACAGGTCGGTGCCCTTTCCGGGCGCCCCGGAGACGCGCCGGGTGAGGTCTTCCTGGGGGTCTTCCCCCGGGGCACGTTCGTTCTGGCCTGGAAGGTGGGGGAGCGGAGCGGGAGGCGGCAGGTCGTGGTCGGGGACGAGCCGGTCCTGGTGGTCCTCGGGGAAGACTGAACCGGGGGGCACCGCCGGGGCGGTACGCCGGTGTCGGAGATTCCGGGGAACGTCCTGTCGGCGGTGCTGGGTGCGGAGAAGTCGTGGTACTGCGGGGAGAGGGCGTTGCCGGACGGCCATTGTCCGAGCGACTGCACGCCGACGGACAACCCGAAGACGTGTGGCGGATGCGGGTGTGCCGGGGAGAAGACGTTCCCCGAGCCGTGAGCGTGCGGGAGGTCCACGGAAGGCGCGGCGCCCTGCGGAAGGTCCCCGGGGCGAGCCCGGGGAGCGGGCGCCGGTCACCTCCCGCCCCGCAGCCCCGGCACGGGTGACCGGCCGCCGCAGACGCCGCGCCACCCCCGGTCACGGGCACGCGGGGGGGGCGGCGGCGAGGCCGGCATCCCGGCCGTTGACGAGCCCCGGGTCGGCGGGGGTGTCCCACGTTCCGTTCCCCCCGCAGGTGGCGGCCCGCACCAGGTACCAGCGGGCCGCCGCGGGGGGAGGCGCATCCGGGTCGGTCGCCCGCGGTTCGGCGAGGTCGTTCCCCAGGCATTCCTCCGTGGCCGCCGCGTAGTCGCCGCCGGTGGAAAGGAGGGTGGCGACGTCCCCGCGGACGACGTCCCAGGATGCCTCGCCCGGCCGGGCCGGCCAGGTGAGCTCGGTATCGCCGCCCGCGAGGGTTCGCAGCAGGAGGCCAGCAACCGCCGCCGCGGCGTGGCACTCGTCGGCGCCCACGTCGAGAGCGTTCCCCCCGAGGCGCCCCTCGGCGTCCATGTCCGTGGCGTCCGCCGGGGGGAGGTCCCCCGGGTCGCCCCCGTCGATGGCCGGGCTCCCGGGCGCCAGGTGGAAGTCCGGTTCCGCGGCGCCGGGCGCCATCAGCCGGGGGTCACGGGCGATCGTGTCCTCCTCCTGGCCCGTTTCCGACTGCAGCTCCGCCAGGCCGGTGTACTCCGTGCCGTGCCAGGTGAAGGACGTGTCGACCCCTCCCGGGGAGAACACCAGGTCGTCGCGGAAGACGACGTCCACCGTGTCGTCCGCGCCGAACTCGTTCGTCCATCCGATCGCCTGGCCGGTGGTGACCAGCAGGTTTTCCCGCAGGGTGACGCCCCGGGCCCGCTGGACCATCATCTCGCCCGTCCCGGATTCCGTCGTGTCGTTCTCCCACAGGGTGTTGCCGGTGATCGTCGTGTCCGTGGTGCGGCCGACCGTCTCGTCGTAGCCGCCGAAGGCGATCCCCGTCACCCAGTTCCGCCACAGGACGTTGCTGCGGACGGTGACCCGCGTGGCTTCCCGGCCTGCGTGCTCGCAGCCGACCTCGATCCCGATGTCCGCGTGGTGAACCCGGTTCCGCTCGACGACGATGTCCGTCCCGCAGTCCACGTAGATGCCCCCGGCGGAGCGGTCCCCCTGGTAGGCGGGGTTGTCCACGGACGAGACGTTCCACACCAGGTTGTCCCGGATCGTGCCGTTCCGGGCGGCGTCGTCCACGGGCCCCGTCCCCTCGCCGCCGATCGCGTCGATCCCGATGTTGTTCACGTCGTGGACCCGGTTGCCTTCCACCAGGAAGCCGTCCACGTTGCCGTTGATCGTGATCGCCTCGCTCCAGGCCAGGGCGCAGTCGTACACCTCGCAGCCGCGGATCACCAGGTCCCGGACCGGGACCGGGGCGTCCCCGTAGACGCCGATGGCGTTCGCCCCGCCCTGCGCGTCGTCGTGGCGGATGTCGTGGACGACCAGGTCCTCGAGGGTGATGCCGCGGCACGCCCCGTGGACCCACACCCCGAGAACGAACCGGTCCGGGTCCGCCGTCCGCCGGGAGCGGACCTCGAGTCCGACCAGGTGGACGAAGTCCCGGTCGGCGATCTCGACCAGCGCCGAGTCCCCGTCCGGCAGCGGGAGGTCGGCGCCGTCGATGACGGGATGCTCGCCGGGGGCCGCCCGGAAGACGATCGGGGCCTCGGCGGTCCCGGAGACGAGGATCCGCACCTGCTCCGCGTAGACCCCTTCCCGGATGTTCACCACGTCCCCGGGCTCGGCCACCTCCGCCGCGTGCTGGATCGTCCGCCAGGGGGACTCCCGGGTGCCGGCATTGCCGTCGTCGCCGTCCGGCGCGACCCATCGCTCGGCAGCGGCCGCGGGCGGGACGGCGACGAGGAGGAGGACGAGCACGGCAAGGGCCCGGGAGGCGGGGCCGCGGGGAGAGGGAGCGATCGCGATCGTCACGCCGTGAACTCCGCGGGGAGCGCCAGCATTACCAGCCCATACTGCAAGGTAACATCCGCGGCGCTGCCGCGCCACGGGAACCGGGGAGACCTGCGCCCGCACGTTGCCCCGGATCGCGGCGCACTCCCGGAAACATGTGGCATGACCGCGATCCGACACCCCAGCTGCCATTTCGCCCGTTATCCCGCACCTTTTCCCCACGACACGTTGGACGGCAACGGGAGTCCGAGGGTAGCAGCCGGCGCGGCGGGCCGGCGCGAGCCTCGGGACCCGGGAGGCGCGGGCCGCCCCCGGCGGCCCCGCGCGCGCCGGCACGCACCCCGGGACAGCCGAACTGTACCCTCATCTGACCGCGGACCTGAAAACGGGCGGGATAACCGCCGTTCTGGCAGGGGGCATGTCGGATAACCGGGCCTGTGGCAGGTTTCCGGGCGTCTTCGACCTCGA
>CAZOTT010000111.1:0-8442 GCA_964582785.1 uncultured Acidobacteriota bacterium
GGTAGACGCGCCCCTTCCGGCCGCGGGCGAGGGCGAGGATTTCCGGCTCCCCCGCGAGCCCCCCGATCTCGTGGAAGCCGCCGCCGTCCCGCACCCACAGCCCCGCGCCCGCGCCCCCGGCGAGGTAGAGGTTCCCGCGTCGTCCCGGCAGGACGTCCCAGGCCAGGGTCCCGCCCGGCACCTCGCTCACCGTCCGGGCCGGGCCGGCAGCAAGGAAGCCCGACGGCGTCACCACGGTTCCCTCGAACGTGCCGACCCGGAAGGTGCTCCCCTCCCGGCTCCAGGAGACCGGCGCCGAGGCCACCCCGGGAAAGGAGGAAACGAACAGGGCGGCCAGCAGCAGCGGCAGCGCGCGTCCAGGCGTCATCGGGAAGTCTCCTCTCCGGGGACGATCTCGATCCCGGCCTTCTCCACCTCGGCCACCGGCCGGTCCAGGCGGCGGGACACCCCGGCCACCGGCAGCCACCGGGCCCGGTAGAGGGGACCCGTCCCCGGCCGGTCGCGGAGGAGCACGTGGGCGGTGCCGGGCAGGGCGGGATAGGTCCTTCCCCGGGCGACGATCCCTTCCGCCGGCAGGACGAGGCGCGCCGCCAGGTCCAGGTTCGAGGGCCGGTCCCCCAGGGCCGCCAGGTAGTCGGCGGGTGTCCGGGCGGTCCGGCGGCGGGCCTCCGCGAGGGAACCCAGTTTCCCCGCCAGGTCCCGGGCCGAGCCGACGAGGAGGGTGTAGCGCCCGGGGAGCGCCCGGCGGGGAACCGGCAGGTCCAGCGTCTCGACCCGGCGCCGGCCCCGGCTGCCCTCGAGGCGGACCGCCACGCGGAGGTGCTCCCCCGCCCGGACGACCAGGCGGTCCGGCACGATCCCCGCCACCCGCCAGCCCCCCTCCGGTTCCACGGTGGAGACGTCCACGTCGATCCGCTCGATCCCCGGAAGGGGGAGAGGTGGGCGCGCCAGGCCGGTGAGCAGGCGGGCCAGGTCGGCCCCGATCGCGGCCAGCCCCCGGGGGTCGGAAGCCCCCTGCTCACTGGCCAGTTCGCGCCCGTCCGCAAGGCGCACGACCGCCCGCACCCGGAACGCCTCCCCGGTCTCGGCGCCGGTCGTGTCGACCACCAGGGTCGGGACGACCACCTGGCCCACCAGCGAGGGCAGGAGCCGGGGGTCGCGGACGACCCGGGCCCGCCGGGTCCTCGCCGGCCGGCCGGGCCGGCGGATCGAGACCGTGACCGGGACCCCCGGCGGAGGGTTCCCGACCCTCCCGTGGATCCCCGGAAGCCGGTCCTGGTCCAGGCGACCCACCGGGGACCCGATGTTGGCGATCTTGAACGAGGACAGGTCCGAGGCGACGGTCCAGACGATCTCGGCCGGGGCGATCGGGAGGTCGCTGCGGCCGGCCCCGGTGAAGGGGTGCCCGAAGGCGAGGAGCTCGTCCCCCTGCCGCCAGGTCACCGTTCCGGTGGCGCCGAGAACGAGGTCGCCCCAGGAGAGCAGGACCGCCACCGGGTCCCCCGGCCGGAGACGCGCCCCGCCCGTCCCGGGCCCGGGGTTCGCCCCGGCGTCCCGCCCGGCGAGGACCGGGGGCGCGGCGAGGGGCAGGCCGAGCCCGGCCAGGCGCCGGGCGAGGCCCGGAACGCTGGACCTCCGGATCCCGGCCACGATCGGCTGCACCGGCCAGGGCCGGACGTCCGCCGTCCCGCCCGCGTCCGTCCCGTCCCCCGCGGGGGGAACCAGCCACGGGAGGGCGCCCCCGGGCAACTTCTCGAGGCGCAGCATCGCCTCCGCCGGCGTGATGCCGCACACCGGCTCCCGGGCGAAGTTCCCGATGGCGTAACTCAGGGACCCGAGCCACTTGCCGTCCACGTAGACCGGGCTCCCGGACATCCCGTGGGCGACCCCCGTGAACCGCCCGGTCTTCCCCGTGAACCGGCCGAGGATCATGTCGATCCCGTCGCCGATCCCGTCCCGGACGACGCCGAGGATCTCGATCGCGATCGGGACCTGCTCCGTGCCGGAGAGCACGGTCCGGGCCTCGGCCCGGAGCCCCCGCCGGACCCGGGAGAGCGGAAAGATCTTCACCGGGCCGGTCCCGGGTCCGGTTCCCGACACCCCGTGCAGGGAGGCGAACAGCAGCACCGCCAGCAGCGCCGCGAACCGCGGGGACCGCGCCCGGCGGCGACTTCCCGGGGCCGGGACCGGCCCGCGGGGTCGCCCAGCGTCGGTTTTTTTCCACCCTGCCACCGGGGCGGTGGTGTTCCGTTCCGGCACGGTGCCCTCCCGGGAAGCGATACGGCCCGCGATTATACGCTTCCCGCAACCGTCCGCCGCGGGCCGGGTTGCGCCTGCTGGGCCAGGACGACCCAGTTTTTCCTGTTCCCCGGCGAAACGGCGCCCCGGAAACCGAACGACTCATCCCCTTTTCCTGCAATTGGTTGAGTCCGCAGAAACCCGTTGCACCGAATTCCACCGAACATTATTCGTTTCAGTGGGGTCACCGAAGCGTCCGAGAGGAGGATCGAGAGATGTCCGATCGGATGCGTTCCTGCCTGCTGCCCGTGCTCGCCGTCAGCCTCGTGTTCCTCGCCGGCGCGGTCCCGGCCGCCGCCGCGGCTCCCCTGTCCTCCCCCGGCCAGGCGATCACCCTCCTGGTCCGCCTGGTCCCGGTGATCGAGGCGGCGGGGACCCGGCTCGGGATCGTCTCCCCGCGGGTTCCCCTGGCGGACGACACCCGTGGAGAACCGGTGAACGCGCGGACCGACCGGGAGGAGCCCGATCCCGACCACCTGCCGGCCCCCGGCGAGGCCCCGTCCCGGGACGGTGGATACGGCGGCTGGGGAGACGAGGGATCGGAGCCCTGGCCCCGCTCCTGAAACACGGTCCCCCCGCCGATCCTCCCTTCCCCGGCCCGCCCCCCGCGGGGTGGGCCGGTTCCTGTCCGTCCCCCGCTGGAGTAGACTCGAAGGGGATCGTGTCCCGGTCCCGAGGGGGTGACTCCTGACACGGACGGTACCGGCGCCGGACCGTTTCGAGGTGCTCGGCCGCCTGGGAACGGGGGGCAGCGCCGAGGTGCTGCTCGCGCGGGACCGGCGGACGGATCGCCGGGTCGCTCTCAAGGTGCCCCGCCCCGGCGCGGACCCGCCGCCCGACCTGGCGGCGGAGTTCGCCCGGGTCTCTTCCCTCGCCCATCCCGGGATCGCGGCCGCCCTCGACCTTCTTCCCCCGGGGGAGCCGGGAGGGCCCTGCCTCGTGCTCGAGGCCGCTCCCGGGACCCCTTCCCGGGAGGCCGCCCGGGAGGCGGACCCCCGGCGGATCCTCTCCTGGGCGGCGGGGATCGCCGAGGTCCTCGACTTCCTCCACGGCAGCGGCCTGCTCCACGGCGACCTCAAACCGGACAACGTGTTCATCGGGCCGGACGACCTGCCCCGGCTCCTCGACTTCGGGCTGGCCCGCGCCCCCGGGGAACCGGGAGGCGGTTCCGTGCCGACGGTCGCCCCGGAGATCCTGCGCGGGGAGCCGGGCGACGAGCGGAGCGACCTGTGGTCCCTCGGGGCCACCCTCGCCTGGTGGCTCTTCGGCCGGCCCCCGGCGGGGGAAACCCTGCAGGCCCGCCTGGCCGGGCTCGAGCGCCGCCCGGCGATCCCGTCGCCCCCGGAGGGCCTGCCCTTCGTCCGGGAGCTGCTGCGGGAAATGCTCGCGCCCCGCCCCGCCGAGCGCCTTCCCTCGGCCCGGGCCCTGCTGCGGCGGCTCGGGGAGGAGGGGATCCGTCCCCACCCCCGCCTGGTCGACCCGGTGGCCCGGACCGCGTCCCTGCCCCTGGCCGGCCGGGAGGAACTGCTCGAGGGGATCGCCACGGGTCTCCTGGCGGACGGCGCCGGGGGCCGTTTCCTGGCCCTGGCCGGCCCGGCCGGGGCCGGCCACGGGCGGGTCCTCGGCGAGTTCGTCCGCCGGGCCCGGCTCGCCGGCCGCCGCCTGGTCGTCCACCGGCGGGGTGCCGGGCGCCTGTCCGTGACCCTGGCGGAGGCGGCGGGGACGCGGACCCGGGGGGGATCCCCGGCGGCGCTCCTGGCCACCCTCGCCCGGCGCTCGCCCGGGGTCATCGTCGTGGTCGAGGAGGCCGACCGCCTCGGCCCCCGGGAGGCGGCCGAGCTGGCCGCCTTCCCCTCCCGGCTGGGAGATCGCCCCGTCCGGGTCCTGGCGGCCTTCCGGGGAACGCCCCCTCCGCCGGGATGGGAACGGGTGGTCCTTCCTCCCCTGGACGCGGACGCCCTCGGGGCACTGGTGGACCACCTGCTTCCCGGGGCGTCCTGTCCCCGTTCCTTCCTGGAGCGGCTGGCCCGCTGGTCCGGGGGACGCCCCGGCCCGGTCGTCGACCTGGTCCTCGGGGCGATCCGGGCCGGCACGGTACGGCGCGCCGGGGAGGGCTGGGAGCTGACCGGGCTGGCCGCTTCCCCCCTGCCCCCTCCCCCGGGCGACGGTCTCCCCGTGCCGCCCGCGCCTTCCCCGGACACCCCCGCCGGGCGGTTCCTGGCGGCCCTCGCGATCCTCGGCCTCCCGTCCTACCTCCCCGAGGTGGCCCGCTGCGCCGGCCTGCCGGTCCCGGAAGCGGGACGGATCGCCCGGGACCTGCGGCGCGGGGGCCTGATCGACCGCCGCCCCGACGGCCGGGTGCTCCTCGCCCCGGGTGTCCGCCCGGAGGTTCCCCCGGGGGAGGAGCGGGCCTTTCACCTGCGGGCCCTGGACGCGGTGCGGGGACCGGCCCGGGCGGCGGGCCCGGACGAGGGCCTGCCCCCGGCGGCCCGGCTGGCGCGGCACGCCCTCGGGGCCGGCCGGCATGTCCCGGGGGCCCGCCTCGCCGCGCTCCTGGTGGACCGGGCCCTGCGGGACGACGAACCGGAGGTGGCCGCCGCGGTCCTGGCCCACCTCCCCGGGGAGGGGGAGGATCTCCCCTCCCTGGCCCGCGGGATCCTCGACCGGTGCCGGGGGGACCTCGCCCTCGCCCGGGGGGACGTGGCCCGGGCCGCGGAGTGGTTCCGGGCGGCGGCCGACCGGCTCGCACGGGAAGGACGGCCCGCCGCGGCGGCCCTGGCCCGGGCGCGGGAAGGGCGGGCGCGGGCCGCCCGGGGGGACCCGGCGGGAGCCGGGAGGGTCTTCCGGGAAATCCCCCGGGACCGGCTTCCGCCCACCACCCGGGGCACCGTCCTGCTCGAGGAGGGGATCGCACTGGCCCTCGGGGGCCGCGCCGAGGAGGCGCTCGCCCGCTTCCGGGCGGCGGCCGCAACCCTCCCGCCGGGCGACCCCCTCCGGGCCCGGGCGGAAGTCTCCCTCGGCCGGGCCCTGGTCCTCGCCGGCAGGGCGGAGGAAGGTCTCCCGGTCCTGGGCCGGGCCGGGAACCGGGCGGCGCCCGCGGTTCTCCGCCCCCTGCTGGTCGCCCGCCTGCAGGGCGAGCTGGCGACCGGCCGGCCCCTCCGGGTCCTGGCGGAGGCCCCGCGGGCCCTCGCCCTGTTCGAGGCGCGGGCCGACGCGGACGGGCTCGCCCTCGTCCACGCCCTGGCGGGAGAGGCCCACCGGCTCCTCGGGGAGTGGGGCGCGGCACTGGCGTCTCTTCGCGAGGCGGCCGCGTGGCGGCGGGTCCAGGGGAACCCGGCCTGGACCGCCGCCGCCCTGGGCCGGCTCGCCTCCGTGGAGATTCACCTCGGGCTCCTCGACGCCGCCCGCCGCCGGCTCGAGGAAGCCCTGCGGCTCCTCGGGGACCGGCCGGCCCCGGGACACCGGGCCCCCCTGCACGCCCAGCTCGCCCGCCTCCAAGCGGTGTCGGGAGACCCCGACGGGGCCCTCCGCTCGGCCCGCGCCGCCCTCGCCCTGGCCCGGCGGGACAGGCCGGAGCGCCGGGCGGACGCCCGGGCCGCCCTCGCCCTGGCCCTGGCCGCGGCCGGAAGGCTCGCCGAGGCGGCGGCCGCCGCCCGGCGGGTGCTCGACCTGCTCCGGGTTCCCGGGGGCCCGGGCCGGGATGCCCTGGTCGCCGAGATGCTCGCCCTCCGGGCCCGCCACCTCGCCACCCTGGCCCCCCGGGAGGCCCTCGCCGTCGCCCGCCGCGCCCGGGAGCTGGCCGACCGGGCGGCCGTACCCGACGCGGCCCGGGCGGCGCTGTTCGCCGCCGCCGCGGCCCACGCGGAACTGGAGGAACCCGGCGAAGCGGACCGGGCCCGGGAAACCGCTCGCGCCCGGCTGGCAGCGGAGGCGGGCCTGCTCCCCCCCGAGCTGGCCGAGGCGTTCCTCGCCCGGCCGGACCGGCGGCGGGACGGAACCCCGGCATCCTCCCCGGGAAAGCGGCTCGAGGCCCTCTACGAGATCGTCGCCGATCTGAACGGGGGGCGGGAGCCCCGGGAAGTCGTGGAGGTGCTCCTCGACCGGGCCCTGGCCGTGCTGGGGGCCGAGCGGGGAGCGGTCCTGCTCGCCCGTCCCGGCGGCCATCTCGAGGTCGTCCTCTCGCGCCACGTCGAGCCGGAAACCGCCCGGGACGCGGTGGCGCTGTCCCGGACGATCCTCGACCGGGCCCGGGGCGGCGAGGCGATCCTGGCGGCGGACCCGGCCTCCGACCCCCGGTTCGCCGGCGCCCACTCGGTCCGGATGTTCGCCATCCGTGCCGTCCTCTGCGTACCCCTCCGGACCCGCACCGGGATGGTGGGCGCCGTCTACGTGGACTCCCGGTCCCCGGGCCGGCGCTTCCACGGGGAGGACCTGCGGTTCCTCGAGGCCCTCGCCCACCACGCGGCCCTGGCCCTCGAGAACGTCCGGGAACGCCAGCGCCTCGCCGAGGAGAACGAGCGCCTCCGGGCCCAGCTCGACCGCCGGGACCGGCTCGGTCCGCTGGTCGGGTCGTCCCCGGCGATGCAGGAGGTCTACCGGAAGATCGAGGAAATGGCCCCGACCGGGTTCCCGGTCCTGGTCCTGGGGGAATCGGGAACCGGCAAGGAACTGGTCGCCCGGTCCCTCCACCGGCACGGCCCCGCCCCCGACGGCCCGTTCGTGGCGGTCAACTGCGCGGCCCTTCCCGCGTCGATCCTGGAGTCCACCCTGTTCGGGCACGAGAAGGGGGCCTTCACCGGGGCGGACCGGGCGCGGGCCGGCCTGGTGGAGCGGGCCCACGGCGGCACCCTGTTCCTCGACGAGATCGGGGAGCTGCCGCCGGAAATCCAGGCCAAGTTCCTTCGCGTCCTCGAGACCCGCGAGGTGCAGCGGCTGGGAGCCGCCTCCCCGCGGCCGGTGAACTTCCGCCTGGTGGCGGCGACGAACCGGGACCTCCGGGCCGAGGTCCGGCAGGGCCGGTTCCGGGAGGATCTCTTCTACCGGCTGGACGTGCTCCGGATCTCCCTCCCTCCCCTCCGGGAACGGATCGAGGACCTGCCCCTCCTGGTGGACCACCTGCTGGGCAAGCTGCCCGAGACCTTCGGACGGCTCCGCGTCCACCCCGAGGTCCTGGCGCGCCTGGCGTCCTGGACCTGGCCGGGGAACGTGCGGGAACTGGAGAACGTTCTCCGGCGCCTGGCCCTGCGCGCCAGGGAGGGAGAGATCGGCCCCGAGGCCCTCGCCGCCGACCCGGAAATGGCCGAGCGCTTCGGCGTCTCCGCCACCCCGGGACCGACCCGTCTCGAGGAGGCGGAACGGGAAGCGATCCGCCGGGCCCTCGAACTCACCCGCGGGCACCGGGAGCGGGCGGCCCGGCTGCTCGGGATCGGGCGCGCCACCCTCTTCCGGAAGATCCGCCGGTACGGGCTGGGGGACGTGGGCCGTCTCGACATGAGACCCCCCCGGAACCCCGACCCATCTCCTTGAAACAGGGGCACCTCCATCCCCGAAGGACGACGCGCGGAACCCGGGGCCACCGTCCGGGTCTCACGTTGAGACGATTTCTTCGCCGGAGCCGGCGCCGACCGGCGGGAATGTTCCGGCCATAACTTCCCTGTTTCCATCGCGTTGGCAATGGGACGCCCCGGCTGGCACGGGTCGTGCTCTGGAAATCGGCGCCCGGAAAGGCGAACCCGATCGTGCGGGAGCGAGGACCCGCGGGGGACGCCGGGAGGCCGGGCGGAGGAAACCAGAAGGAGGAAACGTTCGCGGAAATCGATCCTTTTCCCGGGAGCTCGAGCCGTATCCCCGGAACGAGCCAGGGGTGACCAGCAGGTGGGGGCCGGCCGGGAACCCGGGAAAAGGCAGGAAATGCAGCAGGAGGAACTCCCCCCAGGACCCCAATCCTGGCCTTCGGCAAGCCAGGCGGCAGGCATCCCGGGACCCCCCTCACCCCCTCTCACGTGGGGTGCCTGCCGGTCCCGCCCTCCCGAGGGGCCGCGCCGCGGGGCATTTCCGACCCCGCCCCGCCGCGCGGCCCCCGTTTTTTGGGAGGTGCGCCGGGAAAGGGGGTGGGTGTCTGGAGGTGGTTGGTGGGTGGAGGTT
>CAZOTT010000112.1:0-8440 GCA_964582785.1 uncultured Acidobacteriota bacterium
AGGGCCCGGCCATCGAGGCGCCGCCGGTTCTCGAGGATGAACTCGTGCAGGATCTCGTCCTGGAGCTCGTGGAAGATCTTCTGGATCCAGGCCGCCTTCTCCGGCTCGTCCTCGGGTACGGCAGCCAGCTCCTCCTCGAGCAGGGCGTCGATGGCCCCGTAGGAGGCGAGCTTGTCCGGGATCTGCATCGCCTCGCGCAGCCGGTCCCGCACCCGGGTGCCGATCTCCTCGCGGAACTCGGCGGGGATCTCGGGGGGGACGAACTCGCGCTTCGGCCTGCCGGCCTTCGCGGCGAGCTCGGCCTGGGCGGCCACGATCGGGCGCACCGCCTCGTGGCCGGCGAAGAGCGCTTCGACGATCACGTCCTCGGGAACTTCCCGCGCCCCGGCCTCGACCATCACGATCGCGTCGGCGCTGGCGGCGACGATGATGTCCAGGTCCGACCGTTCCATTTCCGAGTGGGTCGGGTTGATGCGGAACTCGCCGTCCACGCGCCCGACCCGGACCGCCGCGATGCGGTGCTCGAACGGGATGTCCGAGAGGGCCAGCGCGAAGGAAGCCCCGGTCAGGGCCAGCACGTCCGGGTTGTTTTCCCGGTCCGCCGACAGCACGAAGGCGATGATCTGCGTCTCGTAGTTCCACCCGGCCGGGAAGAGGGGCCGGAGGGGCCGGTCGATCAGGCGGCTCGACAGGGTTTCCTTCTCGTTGGGGCGGCCCTCCCGCTTGAAGAACCCGCCCGGCACCTTGCCGGCGGCGTACATCCCTTCCCGGTAATCGACGGTGAGGGGCAGGAACGGCACATCCCGCGGGCTCTTCGCCGCGCAGGCGGTCACCAGGACGACCGTGTCTCCCTGGCGGACCGTGACGGCGCCGCCCGCCTGGCGGGCCATCTTGCCGGTTTCCACGACCAGGGGACGTCCGCCGACCTCGATCTCGATGCGTTCGTGGGCCATGATCTCGCTCCGGTGCCGCCGGCGGGAGCCGGCGGCGGCAGGGGCCGGGGAGACCGGGACCCGGGCGAGTGGGCCGGGTAGCGAACGGCGCCGACGAGAGCACGCGACGGATTCCCGCGCGGCGGGGCCGCGGCGGGACGCCGGTGCCGTTCGCTACCGAGTCCAGTCACCCGGGAACCGGGGTCTCCTCCGGCCGTGGGGGATGGGGGGCTGGAGGATCCGGACGGACCCCGGCAGGGGTCCGCGATCGTCACTTCCGCAGGCCCAGCCGCTGGATCAGCTCGCGGTAGCGCGCCGGGCTCTTCTTCTTCAGGTAGTTGAGCAGGCGCCGCCGCTGCCCGACCAGCTTGAGCAGGCCGAGCCGGCCGTGGTGGTCCTTCTTGTGGACCTTGAAGTGCTCCGTCAGGTGCCGGATCCGGCTCGTCAGGAGGGCGATCTGCACCTCCGGAGACCCGGTGTCCGTGGGGTGGAGGCGATAGGCTTCGAGGACCTCGTTCTTGACTGTCTTTTCGAGAGGCAAGGCCGTTGCTCCCTTGGGGGCCGGCGCCACGGGCGGCCCACGGTGCACAGAAACCGCGCGGTCGCCCGGCGGGCCACCGCGGCGGGGAGGTTACCACCCCGGCGGAAACGGGGCAAACCCCGGGCCCCCTTCACGGCCCGGCGGGGGGGAAGACCGTGCGGGGCCGGACCCGGTTTCCCGGACCCACCAGGCCGATGCCGAGGAGTTTCCCACACGGCCCGAGCACCCGTACCGGGCCGTCTTCCGCCGCTTCCCGGCCGGGACCCGCCGGGTTCGCGACCGGGTTGCCCGCCAGGAAGCGGGCCGCCGCCCCCTCCTCCAGGCGGACGTCGGGGAACGGGAGGGGGAGTTCCTCGACCGGCCGCAGCAGCGGGCGTCCCGCGCCCCGCCGGTCCGGCAGGGATTCCAGGGGAACCGCCGTTTCCACCCGCAGGGGACCGATCGCCGTGCGGCGCAGGGTTTCCAGGTAGGCGCCGGTGCCGAGGAGGCGTCCGAGGTCGCGGGCCAGGGCCCTCAGGTAGGTCCCCGCGGACACCCGGGCGGCGAAGCACAGCCGGCCCGGCCGGCGGGCAGGGCAGAGGCGCAACCGGTGGATGGTGACCGGGACCGGGGCGAGATCCGGGGCGTACCCTCGTCGCGCCAGCCGGTGGGCGCGCTCTCCTCCCAGCTTCTTGGCCGAGAAGGACGGGGGGCGCTGGAGGATCTCCCCGGTCAGCCGGCGGGCGGCCGCGGCAAGGACGGGCGCCGGGGGCAGGGGAACCTCCGCCGGGGGGGGGGCGTCCAGCCCCTCCGCGTCGTCGGTGGCGGTTTCCCGGCCGAGAGCGATCGTGCCGACGTAGGTCTTGGGCCACCGGTGGAGCCAGGGGACCAGGCGGGTCGAGTTGCCGGCCAGGCAGAGGAGCAGCCCCGACGCGAGGGGGTCGAGCGTTCCCGCGTGACCGACACGGCGAAGTCCGAGGGCGCGGCGGACCCGCGCGACGACATCGTGGGAGGTCGGCCCACCCGGCTTGTCCACGGCGAGCCAGCCGCGGACGGCGGGATCGTCCCGCCGGCGGCTCATCCGATCGTCTCCCGGCTGACCTCGGCCACTCCCCCCGGCACGATGCGTTCCGCCTCCTCGACGATCCGGTCGAACAGCTGCCGGAGCGGCTCCTCCCCGTCGGCGACCGACACGAAGGCGAGTTCCGCCCGCTGGAGCAGGTCCTGGTGGTCCGTTTCCGCCACGGCCACGTTGAAGCGGTGGCGGACCCGGTCCCTGATGGAGCGCAGCACCCGCCGCTTGTCCTTGAGCGAGACGGCCCCCGGCAGGTAGACCTCGAGGACCAGCAGCCCCACCCGCACGGCCCGGTCCTCAGCCGGTGGTCGTCGCCTCGCCGGGGTCGAGGGACTCCCGCTGCACGAGCTCGATCCGGTAGGCCTCGATCTCGTCCCCCGGCTTGATGTCGTTGTACCGCTCGAGGGAGATGCCGCACTCGAAACCGGCCCGGACTTCCCGGGCATCGTCCTTGAACCGCTTGAGGGAGGCGATCCGGCCCTCGTGGACCACCACGTGATCGCGCAGCAGCCGGACGTTCGCGTCGCGCTGGATCACCCCGTCGAGGACGTAGCAGCCGGCGACGGTCCCGATGCGGGAGATGCGGAACACCTGGCGCACTTCCGCGCGTCCCAGGTAGACCTCCTTCTCCACCGGCG
The DNA here is from genome assembly GCA_964582785.1 of uncultured Acidobacteriota bacterium. Taxonomy (GTDB): domain Bacteria; phylum Acidobacteriota; class Polarisedimenticolia; order J045; family J045; genus JAMOQA01. Next base: position 3,166 of record CAZOTT010000112.1, read on the forward strand.
AAAGGGTGGCCAGCATCGCCTGCCGGATCTCGTCGGTGACCTTGTAGATGACCGTGTAGAGGCGGATATCGACACCTTCCCGCCGGGCGGCCTCCTGGACCCCGCGCTGGGGCCGGACGTTGAACCCGACGATGATCGCCCGGGACGCCGCGGCCAGCATGACGTCGGTCTCGGTGATGGCGCCGGTGGCCGCGTGGATGACGTTGATCTTCACCTCGCTCGTGGAGAGCTCCTCGAGCTTGTGGCGCAGCGCCTCGACCGAGCCCTGCACGTCGGCCTTCAGGACGATCGGCACCTCCTGCAGGTTCTGCTCCGCGATCTGCCGGTGCAGGAGCTCGAGGGTCGGTGCCTTGGCCCGCCGCGCTTCCATCTCCTCCCGCTGTTTCTGCTGGCGGTACAGGGCGATCTGGCGTGCCTTGTGCTCGTCGGGGAAGACCTGGAAGACGTCGCCCGCCTGCGGAACCTCCTCGAGACCCATCACCACGACGGGGGTGGCCGGCCCGGCCTCCTGGAGGCGGTTCCCGTTCTCGTCCATCAGGGCCCGCACCTTGCCGAAGGAGGTCCCGACGACGAAGACGTCTCCCACCCGCAGGGTCCCGTTCTGCACGAGCACCGTGGCGACGGGACCCCGCGACCGGTCGAGCTTGGCCTCGAGGACCGTTCCCGATGCCGGCCGTGCCGGGTCCGCCTCGAGTTCCAGCATCTCGGCGACGAGCAGAATCATGTCGAGGAGCTGGTCGAGGCCCTCGCGGGTCTTGGCCGACACGAACACCGCCACCACGTCGCCGCCGAACTGCTCCACGAGTACGTCGTGCTCCGCGAGCTGCTGGAGGACGCGGTCCGGGTTGGCGCCTGGCTTGTCGATCTTGTTGACCGCCACGACCAGCGGAACCCCGGCCGCCCTCGCGTGGTCGATCGCCTCGATGGTCTGGGGCATGACACCGTCATCCGCGGCGACCACCAGCACCACGATGTCCGTGACCCGGGCCCCGCGGGCCCGCATCAGGGTGAACGCCTCGTGCCCCGGGGTATCGAGGAAGACGATCTCCCTGGGGGTTCCCTCGTGCGTCTGGGTCACCCGGTAGGCCCCGATGTGCTGGGTGATGCCCCCCGCCTCGCGCTCGGCCACCCGGGACTCGCGGATGGCGTCGAGGAGAGACGTCTTGCCGTGGTCCACGTGGCCCATCATCGTCACGACGGGCGGACGGGGCACGGCCCGGGACGGGTCGGCCTGGGCGTCCACTTCCGGGATCGCCTCGGCGAGGGCTTCCTCCTCGATGCCGACGACGATCGGCGTACCCCCGAAGGCCTCGACGACCCACCGCGCCGTTTCCTCGTCGAGCGCGTGGTTGATCGTCGCCATGATCTTCTTCTCGAGGAACAGCTTCCTGATGATGTCCTTCGCCTTGCGGTTCATCCGTTCCGCGAGGTCCTTGATCGTCAGCCCTTCCGAGATCTTCACCTCGCCCACGGGCGTTTCGGGGGCGGCTTCGCGCACCGGCTGGGGTGCCGGTCGCTGCTCCCGCGTCTTCTGTTTCTTCCGGCGGCTTCCCTGTGCCCCGCGGGCCTTCCCCCGGGGGGGCAGGGTGCCGGGGGAGGGGGCCGTCGGCGCCGTGCGCCGTCCCGTCCCGGCGGCCCGGAGCTGGGAAAGACGCTTGCCGAGCAGTTCGGCCCGCTCCTTCGCCGTCGTCGGCGGTGGCGCGACCACCGCCTTGCCGAGCCGGGGTCCGGAAGGGGGAGGGGGAACCGCGGTGGCGCTTCCCGCGGGGCGTCCCTGCCGGGCGGGAGGTGCGGGTTCCGCCGGGGGGGAAGCCGGCGCCGCCGCCCGCTCCTTCTCCCCGGTCGGGGTGACGGCAACGGTCTCCTCCGGGGCCTGCCGGGGGGGAGTGGCGGCCCGTGTGTCGGCCGCCCGCGGCGCCGGTTCCGGGGTAGCAGGCGCCGTGGCGGAACCCGCCGCCGCGTCCTGTCCCGCGGTGGCGGCGGCCGGTGTCGCGGCCGGGCGTTCCGGCGGGGCAGGGGCGGCCGGGCGGGTGGACGCGGGAACTGCCGGGGGGGCCGGAGGTGGCCCGCTTTCGGCCGCCGGGGCCTGCTCGGCGCCCACGTCGCGGCCCGCGGCCCGGGCCTTCTCGCGGGCCCGCAGCCGGGCGGCCCGTTCCAGCGCCGCGCGACGGGCGGCGGCCTTGCGTTCCGCCTCGCGGCGGGCCGCCTCCCGAGCCGCCCGTTCCCGCTCTTCCTTCTCCTTCAGGGCACGGCGGATCGCCTCTTCCCTGGCGGAGACCGCGGTCTTCGGCTTGGGCTTGAACAGTTCCCGGAGCTCCGCGACGACGGCGTCGTCCAGCGCCGCCAGGTTCGACTTCACCGGGATGCCCATGTCGTCCAGGGCATCCAGGATCTCCTGGCTGCTGACGTTGAGCTCCTGCGCGAGTTGGAAGATCCGCACCGTTCGTTACTCCTCGTCCTGCTGCCGGTCGCCCCCGACGGAAGCATCGTCTCCCGCCGGCACCTCCTCCGGTGGCCGGGTGCCCGGTTGCGCGTTCCTCTCCGGGGCGGGAGCGGCCTCCTCGCTCCCGGCTTCCTCGCCGGCGGGGGGAGGGGTTTCCGTCTCCGCGGGGACATCCCCGGTCAGGGCATCCAGGGGGTCCGTGCCGCCGAGGGCCGCCGCCGCTGCCTCCTCGGCCGCGGCCTCGGCCTCGGCCGCCGCGAGCTCGGCGGCCAGGCGGCGGACCTCCTCCTCCTCGGCCCGGACCTCTTCCGCCACTTCGGCGGCCCGGTCGTAGATCCGGAGGGCGAGGTCCACGTCGATCCCCTCGATCCGGGTCAGGTCCTCCAGGTCGGCGGCGACGATCTGGTCGAGGTCGCGGAAGCCGGCCTCGATGAGGGCCTCGATGATCCGCTCCTCGATCGCGGCATCGATTCCGAGGCGGGAGAACAGCTCCCAGGCGCGCCGCCGGGATTCCTCCTCGGCCTCCATCTCGGCCGCCTTCTCGCTCTCGCTCTTGATGTCGATCCGCCACCCCACGAGGCGCCCCGCGAGACGGACGTTCTGCCCGCGCCGGCCGATCGCCAGGGAAAGCTGGTCGTCGGGGATGATGACCTCGACCTCCCGGTTCTCCGGGTCCTTCAGGTTGACCCGGTTCACCGGCGCCGGCTTGAGCGCCTCGCGCACGAACTCGAGGGGATTGTCGTGGTACTCGACGATGTCGATCTTCTCGCCGCGCAGTTCCCGCGTGACGGACTGGACCCGGTTCCCCTTCATTCCCACGCAGGCGCCGACGGGATCGACGTCCCGGTCCCGCGACTGGACGGCGATCTTGCTCCGCTCCCCCGGGTCGCGCGCCACCGAGATGATCCGGACGGTCCCGTCGTAGATCTCCGGCACTTCCATCTCGAAGAGCTTCATGACCAGGCGTGGATCGGTGCGGGAGAGGACCACCTGGGGGCCCTTCCCGGACCGCTCCACGTCGACGATGATCGTCCGGATCCGGTCTCCCTGGTTGTAGTGTTCCGACCGGACCTGCTCGCGGCGAGGAACGATGCCCTCGGTGGCGCCGAGATCGATGACCAGGTCACCCCGGTCGACGCGCTTCACGGTCCCGTGGATCAGTTCACCGACACGGTCGATGTACTCGTTGTACACCTTTTCCCGCTCGGCTTCCTTGACCTTCTGGTAGATCACCTGCTTGGCCGCCTGGGCGGCGATTCGCCCGAGCTGGGGAACCTCCCGCTCGAACTTCATTTCCATGTCGAAGTCGGCCTCGGGGTCGATGACCAGGGCCTCCTCGAGGGAGATCTCCGTGTCCGGGTCTTCCACCTCGGGAACGACCTTCTTCTTCGCGTAGACGCGGAAGGCGCCGGTCTCGGGGTCGAACTCGGACACGAGGTTCTCCCCGGTCCGGATCACCTTGCGCGCCGCGGCCGCGTAGGCTTCCTCGAGGGCGCGGATGATCACGTCCCGGTCGATTCCCTTCTCCCGGCCGATCAGGTCGATCGCCTGCTTGATCTCGCTCTCCGCCATGGGCCTCGTGTTCCTCCGCGGAAGCCGCGCCGGCCCGGCGGGCGGGCGGCTCCCAGGGTCATTCCTGCTACCAGTCGACGTGAATCCTCGCTCCCAGCAGCGCGGCACGGGGAATCGTCACCGGTGTTTCCTCCCCGTCCCGGCAGACTTCGATCCGGTTCTCCTCGGCCCGGGAAAGGGTGCCCACGATCGAGCGCACCCTGCCGTCGCCGTCCCTCCAGCGGACCGAGACCCGCCGGCCGAGGGCCTGGCGGAAGTGGCGAGGTCGCCGGAGAGGGCGTTCCATGCCGGGGGAAGAGACCTCGAGGTCGTAGGGATGGGGGATCGGGTCGAGGACGTCGAGTTCCCGGGAAAACTGCCGGGAGAACCTGGCGCAGTCGTCCAGCGTGACCCGTCCCGCGGGTTCTTCCAGGTAGACCGTCAGCTTCCAGCGCGGACCCGAGGGCCGCAGGACGAGGTCGTACACCTCGAGGCCGAGGGAACCCGCGAGTTCCTCCGCCAGGGGAGCAAGGTCCTCCTCGATCTTGTTCTTCCTGCGCGCTGCCATCGCCCGTTCCGTCTCCCCGCCGGTTCCGTCGTCCCCGCGCGGGGCCGGAGGAAGGATGTGTCCGGTCAACAAAAAAGGCGGCCCACGGCCGCCTCGGGATCGAGGTCACACGGCTGAAGGCAGCATAGCAGCGGGGGGCACACCCATCAACCTTCTTCGAAGGGTTTCTGGTTCCCGCGCGTGCGGCCGGTTCGCCCCGCTCGTCGGGCTCCGGGTGGTGGGCCGAGAACGGGGTCCTCGCGAACGCAACCCCCGGGCGGGAAAGGCCCCCGGGGTGCCGGTGGCCGTCCCGGTCCCCCGGGTTGAAGTTCCGCCGGTCCGGTGGCGCCGCGGGCAACCCGGTTTGCCGGCGGACCTTCCTGTCGGGGCGGCGCCCGCGGGGGAGTCGGGCGGTGCGGGAGGCCGGGGGACCTGGCCGGGGAAGCCCCCCGGTCGCCGCTGGTCGGCAGGCGGGGGCGGGACCGAGCTTCGGCCAGATGGCCGCAACGTGTTGTGGGAAAGCGGGTTACAAAAAAAACCAAATTTTCTTCCTCCGGTCTTGACAGCCTGCGGCCCCGGTGGCATTATCCAGCCTCGCCGGTCGGGCCTGCCCCGGCAAGAGGGCAGGCGCGGCCCCCTTGGCGCCTGAAGCGCTTGGGTGCCGGGGTTGTTCTTTGAAAACTGAGCAGCGCGTTTTGGAAGAGCCTTGCGCTTGGCGTCCCCGGCTCCCGTCG
>CAZOTT010000113.1:0-8389 GCA_964582785.1 uncultured Acidobacteriota bacterium
GCATGGCCGCGAGCCGGTACCGCTACCTGGAACGCCCGGGGAAGGGGGCCCGCCGGGACCGGCGCCCCTCCCACCTGCGCTGGCAAGGGTACCGGGGCCGCTGGGAATGCGAGCTGGTCGCCTGGACCCCCCTCGAGGCCGGCGGGATCGCGGACGTCCTGGACGGGACCCTGGAAACCGTGGTCGGCTCCGCGAAGAAGCAGCGGCCCTCCCGGGGCCGGAAGCCGGGAGACGAGTTCAAGCCCTTCCACGTGGACCCGGTCCGGGTCCCCGGGACGAGCCTGAAGGGGATGATCCGGGCCCTCGCGGAGTTCGCGGAGGCGGGCTGCTACCGGGTTGGCAAAGACGTGCTCGGGAAGTGGGCAGCCTGCGATGGCCTGGGCGACCAGGTTTGCGCCTGCTGCGACATGTTCGGCCTGGTTGCCGGTGGCGACTCCGGGAACGGCATCCGGGCCCTCCGGGGGAAGGTCCGGATCGGGGACGCGACCCTCGTCGGCGATTCCCGGAAGGCCCGGATGAACCCCCTGCGGGCCAACCGCTACCCCCCCCGCAGGCGGCGGTCCATCCCCGGCCGGGCCCCCCAGAAGTTCTTCCTCCACGAGGAGTGGGACGACCGGGCATGGGCGGGCCGGAGGGGCAACGCCGAGTTCTACCCGGTGCGCCCCGGGTCCCGCTTCCGGTTCACGGTGACCTTCGAGTCGCTGGACGCCCGGGAGCTGGCCCTCCTGGACTGGTGCCTCTTCCTCCAGCCCGGTCTCCTGCACAAGCTCGGCAAGGGAAAGGCGATCGGCCTGGGCAGCGTGGGGATCCGGCCCCTGCGCCAGGAGCTGGAGCGGGTGGACGGGGCCTGGCGCCCGGGCGGGGAGCCGGGCCGCTGGGAAGCGCCCCCGGAGGAAGCTGTCCTCCGGGACCACGCGGACGAACGGCTCCCGGACGAGGTCCTCGCGGAGCGCCGGAAGATCGTGGAGTTGAACGACCTTCGGGACCTGCGGGAGGTGATGCGGTGGCCCGGCGTGGCAGGGTTCGAGCCGATCCCGTTCCCCGCGGCAGCGACCCCGGGCCCGAGGGGGCCGGACGGGCCACCCATCACCCGGCGAGAACGCTGGATCCGGGAAGCAAGGATCGTCTACCGGCCCCAGACACAGACCTTCGAGGCGACGGTGGGAGAGGCAAAGTGCGTGGCAGGCCCGGAGGTCGCACAGCCCTTCTATAAGGGACTCTCGAAGAAGAAACAGAAGCAGGCGAAGGGGGAGGGCGTTCCCGCGGACATCCGGGTTCGCGACGAGGGAAACAAGCACGAGATCCTGGAGATCCGGCCCCCGGGGGAGGGCGGGGACCCGTGACCGCCCCGTCCCCGGGGACCCGCTCTTTGACAACGAGTCGATTCGAGAACACGGCGCCGGGATCGGCGGCGCGGGGAGAAGGCCCGCGCCCCGCGCCGCCGATTCTTTTTCCCCGGGCGGGGGGCCGGTAACATCCGGGCAGCCCCGCGCGGGCCGGGGCGGAAGGAGCCGCGATGATCGACTGGAAGGGACCCCTGCGGACCCGGCTGGAAGGGGAATTCCCGGCGGACCTCGAGGAAGCGGTCGGCGAGGCCCGGCAGCGGTGGGAGGAAATGCCGCCGGGCGAGGTGGCGGAACGCTTCTACCTGGAAGCCCTCTTCCCCCTGGCGTGCGAGCGGATGCGGCAGGCAGGCGCCGGCCGCGGCCCCTTCGAGCTGGCGTTCGTCCCGGTCGGGACCCAGCCCTTCTCCCCCCTTCTCGCCGCCCTGGCGAGCCCCGCGCGGACGACCGTCCTGGTGCACACGGAGCAGACGCGGCAGGAGGCGGGGGTCGTGCGGGAGTCCCTGTCCGGGGAGCGGGACGAGATCCTGCTCCGGACGATGGGCGGGGGCACCGACGTGGAGCGGGCCGTGCGAATCGTCGAGGGGGAGTACGCCGCCGCCGGGTTCCCCGATCCCCTCGCCGTGGTGGTCGACCTCACGGGGGGGCGCAAGGCGATGTCGGCCGCCCTCGGGTCGATCGCCTCCCTCCGGGGTTTCCGCCTCGCCTACATCGAGGGGCAGGCCTCGCGGGTCCACCGGGGTTTCGTTTCCGGGGAGCGGTTCGTGGAACTTCCCCGGGTGGACGACCTGGTGGGCGCCGGCGGGCGACGGGTGGCGGTGGCGCTCCTGGAAGCGGGGGCCTGGACGGAGGCGGCGGCACGGTTCCGCGAGCTCCTCCGGTCCTCGGGGGCGGGGGCCGCGGACGCGTGCCTCGCGGCGGCCGCCCGGGGCTGGGCCGCCTGGGAAGAGGGGGCCTGGCAGCGGGCCGCCTCGTCCTTCCGGAAAGCTGCCCGGGAGCTGCCGGGCACCCCCGCCGCGGAGTGGCTGGAGACCCTGGCCGGCCTGGCCCGGCGGGCCGCCACGGGCCCGGCGGCGCTCCGGCGCTGGCTGGCGGCGGGGGTTGCCCTGGACGCGCTGGCCCGCCGCCGGCCCCTGCTGGCCGGGGCCGCGGCCGCGGCAGGCCGGCTTCCCCGGGCCGCCAGGACCCCGGAAGGGTTGCGTGCCGCCTGGCGCGAGACCCCGGGTCCCGGGGAACTGGGCCTTTCCCGCACCGTGGCCCGGAACGCCGGCCGGCCCGGCCGGGCCGTCGCGGAACTGGTCCGGCGGCTGGGGCCGGCGGCCGGGGCCCGGTAATGCTCCGTGCGCGAAGGGGAGTCGTTTTCGCCCGGGGGACGGTGCCGGTGACCCCCCGCACCCTCCGGGAGGCGATCCGGGCGGAGCGCCGGGACGCTTCCCGGGTGAGGGGGGTGGTGACCCGGGCGATCCGCCTCGAGCACCCGTACCACGAGGTGCGTTACGATCCGGCCCGCCTCCGGGGGCCGCGGGGCGAACCGGTGGAGATCGACCAGGGGTTCGAGGGAAGCCTCTTCTTCCTGGCCGACGGCGAGGTCGCCGGGGTGGTCCTCCTGGTGGACGACGGAGAAACGACCCTCACCGTCCGCCTGGGGCGCGGCGACCGGGTCCCCCCGGCGGCGGCCTTCACCCTCTGGCCGGTCAACTGGCTCGACGACCTGCATTCCTGGGCGGAGAACCTCTCCGAGCTGCCCCCGTTCTTCGCCGACCTTCCCGCCGCGCTGTCCGGCGGCGCGCGGGAGGACGGTCTCGACCCCGTCACGCCCGGGCTCCGGCCGGGCCAGGCCGAGGCGGTCGCGGGGGCCGCCCGGACAGCACTGCTCCTCTGGGGTCCCCCGGGGACCGGCAAGACCCACACCCTCGGAGCGATCGCCGCGTCCCTCCGGGCCCGCGGCGAGACACTCCTCGGAATCTCCGTCACGAACGTGGCCGTGGACCGGCTGGCGCTGGCGATCGACGACGCGTGCACCGCGGCGGGAAGCAGGCTGGCGCCCGGGGAGCTGATCCGCGCGGGCCGCCCGCGGGAACGGGCCCTCGCGGAGGATCCCGGCCGGCGTCACCTGCTCCGCTGGAGCGAGGTGCTCGAGGAGTTCGCGGACCGGCGGGAGAGGATCCGCCGGAAGCTGGTCGCGATCGACGAGACCCTGCGGCGCCAGGCGGGGAACCTGGACGAGGAGGTGGTCCGCGGGCTCAAGGCGGAGCGGGCCGCCCTGGTCGACGAGCGGATGAAGCTGGACGCGGAACGGGCCGCCGTGCTGAAGAAGCTGGCGGAGAACGCGCGCATCGTTGTCACCACGGCGGCGTCCTGGGTGATGAACCGGACGCTCCACGAGAAGAAGGTCTCCCGGTTGCTCGTCGACGAGGCCTCGATGGTGCCCCTCGCCGCGGTCTGCCGCCTGCTCCACCAGGACCTGGAGGGAGCGGTCTTCGCCGGGGATTTCCGCCAGCTTCCCCCGATCGCCCGGGCGGGGAGCCGCTCGCGAGAGGCCGCCGCCTGGTTCGGGCAGGGGATCTTCGAGCACCTCGAGGTGGACCGGGAGCGGGTCCGCCGCCGGCTGAAGCGGGGGGGCGCCCTCGTCATGCTGACCGAGCAGGGCCGGATGAACGACGAGATCTGCCGGGTCGTGTCCGAGACCTTCTACGACGGGTCCCTGGTCACGGTGGGCAATCCCCCGCGGCCCCCTGCCGGGCGGCCGGTCCCGGCCGCGGCGCTCGTCGTGGTCGACCCGGCGCGGGCTTCCCTGCCGCACGGGGCGCGGGCGACCTCGAGAGCCCCGGACCGGCGGGGTACCTCCTGGACCTGGGACCGGACCGCCGCCCTGGCCCGGCACCTGGTGGAACGCCTGCTCGCCATGGACTCCCGCTGGCCGGACCGGGTGATCGTCGTCAGTCCCTACCGGGCCCAGGCGCGCCTGCTGGAGCGGCTGCTGTCGCCCCTCGACCCGGACCGGGTCAAGGCGGGGACGATCCACGGGATGCAGGGGGACGAGGCGGACATCGTCATCTTCGACCCGGTACGACCGGCAGGATGGTTCCTCCTGGAGGGTTCCTCGGCGCTGCGGCTGGTCAACGTCGCCATCAGCCGGGCCCGGGGCCAGGTGTTCCTCCTGGGAAGGCCAGCCTCCCTGGCGGACAACCCCTACCTGGAGCGGTTCGTGGAGAAAGCGGTCGAGTGGATCCCGGACTGGGAGGAGATGGACCTGTTCCGGGCCGGGAGGAGGGGAACCCGGTGAACCGGCGGGGACTCGTGCTCCTCGTCTCCGCCCAGGCGGTGCCGAACATCCAGGCGCTCCTGGCCCTGCGGCCGGACCGGGCCGTGGTCCTCGTCACGCCGGAGATGGCGGGGCGGAACGACCGGTGGCTGATCCGCGCCGCGGCCCGGGCGGAGGCGACACCGCCGGAGGGCTTCCACGCGGTCCGGATCCCGCGGGCCGACCTCCCCGGTCCCACGGAGGAAGCCCTGGCGAGGATCTTCTCCCGGAATCCCGGCTGGTCCTGGGACGTGCTCCTCAACGGGGGCACGAAGCCGATGGCCCTCGGGGCGTTCACGGCGGCGCGGGCAGCGGGGGCACGGTGCCTCTACGCGGACCTCTCCCGTCCGGGCGAGATACTGGACCTGGCGGGGGGAGAGCCCGTGCCGCTCCGGGGACCGCTTCCCCTCGGCGTGTTCCTCGCCGCCCACGGGTTCGAGGTGGAGGGGACGGCGGAGGACGACACGCGGCGGGAGCGGGCCCTGGCCTACCACCTGGCGCGGTGCGCCACCACGCCTCCCTACGACGACACCCGGCAGGCCCTGCGCCCGGAAGTCCCCCCCGAGGTGGCCCGGATCCTGGAGGAGAAGGTTCCCGGCTTGGCCGCGGGGAACATCGTGGACCAGCGGTGGAGGAACTTCCTGGCGGGGGGGTGGCTCGAGGTCTTCCTCTGCATGGTCCTGGAGCGGACGGCCGGCCAACTGGGCCTGCGGGACGTGGTACGCGGCCTGCGGATCGTGGACGGGAGAGGGGCCGTGCGGAACGAGATCGACGTGGCGGCGATGGGCCTCCACGGGCTCGTCGCGTTCGAGGCGAAGACGGGCGGTCGGCTCGGGGAGGATGCCGTGTACAAGTTCGCCACGGTGCTCCGGCAACTGAGGGCCCTCGCGGTGCACGGGGTCATGGTGATCGCGGGGGCCGGGATGGAGGCCGCCGGGGAGGCGTTCCGCAGCCGGGCGGAACTCCTGGGGATCCGGGTCGTGGACGGCCGGGACGTCGAGTTCCTGGCGGATCACCAGGACCCGGCGACGGTGGCCGGCCGCCTCGGTCTCGGGGGGGTGGTTCCGTGACCGGCGCCGGACCGGTGGTGGCCTCCTACCGGGACGCCCTGGAGCACCTTCCCCTGGCGGAGCTCGTCCTGGAGCTCGAGCTCGAGGACGTCCTGGCCGTCCCGTTCCCCGGCGCCTTCCTCCGGGGCGTGCTCGGGAACCGGCTCCGCCGCGGCTGCCCGTCGCGGTCCCGGGACGGGCGGTGCCGGCCGGGGACCTGCGCCTGGTGCGACCTGTTCTCCCCCGTCGCCTCGCCCGGGAGGGAAGAACACTGGAGCGGGGACCTGCGCACGATCCCCGTCCCCTACGCGGTCCGTTCCACGGGGGAAGAGTGGCAGGGGGGGAGGGTCGGCATCCTCCTCCTCGGCCGCGCCACGGCGCACGCGGCGCGGGTGGTGGACGCGTTCCGGGAGGCGGGGGAACGCGGGCTCGGCAGGTCCCGGGTCCGTGCCATCCTCCTCGAGGCCTGTTCCCGCGTCACGGCCGCCGGGCGGGAAGTGGCCCGTGCCGAGGCGGAGGCGGGGGACAGGCCGGTGCTGTTCCGGGCCCTTTCCCCCCTGCGTCTCAAGGAAGGGGGGCGGTGGAGCCGGCACCCTTCCCCCCGCCTGCTGGCCGTTGCCGCCGCCCGGAGGGCGTCCGCCCTCTGCTTCCACCACGGCGCGGGGGAGGCCCTGCCGCCCCCGGGCCGGGAATGGCTGTCCGCGCTGGAAGGGGTGGCCCCGGCGAGGGAAGACTGGACCTGGCAGGAGGGGACCCGGTGGTCCGCCCGGCAGCGCCGCCGGTACCCGGTGGGCGGCGTGCTGGGCGAGATGGAGCTGTCCGACCCGGACCCCGCCCTGCGCTTCTTCCTGGCGGTGGCTGCCGTCCTCGGCGTCGGGAAGGGGACCGCCTACGGCCTCGGCCGCTGCTCTCTCGAACGGCCCTGATCGTCCCCCTTGCCCGCCCAGCCGGGCCGGACGATCTTTGCCGGGGGAAGGGTGCGGAGATCGCCATGGGCGGTGCAGCCCCGGAAGACTTGGCAGCCGCCCGCGCCCTGCTCGAGGCCGGGAAGGACGCGGAAGCCACCCGGCTCCTGCGCCGGGTCCTCGATGCCGATCCCGCGCCCGACGTGGTCCGCGAGGTGGCCCGCCTCGCGGAGCGGGCCGGCGCCGTGGTCCTCGCCGGCACCGCCTGGAATCGCCTGTTGCAGGACGGGGAACTGGGTCCCGAGGCGGCCCGGGGCCTGCTGTCCCTCTCCCGGGCGGCGGGGGACCTGGACGAGGCGCTGCGCCTGGTGCGACGCCTCCGGCGGGCGGAACCGGGCGAAGCCCGCTGGCTGCGGGAGGAGGTGGAACTGCTCCTCGACCTGGGCCGGGCGGAAGAAGCCCGGCAGGTGGTCGCGGACCTCCGGCGGGCTTCCCCTGCCCCGTGCGCCCTCTGCGACGAGCTGGAGGACCTGCTGGCGGGACGGGAGCCGGGGGACGACGTGATCGAGGAATTCGAGGAGCCGTCGGCGGCCCTCCCGGCCGGGGGGACCGCGGAGCCCCCACCTTCCGCCTGGACGCCTCCCGACGCCGATCTCGTCCGGTTCCTCCACCTCTTCGGCGGGAGGGAGGACGTCCACGCGCGGATGTGGGTGAACGCCGAGGGCCGGACCGGCTACCAGCCCGTCCGGCATCCGCTCGCGGCGCGGGACCTGCGGGAACACCTGCTGGGGAACGTGACCCTCGGCGTGTACCCCGTGCGCCTCGACGGCACGACCCGGTTCTTCGCCATCGACCTCGACCTCCGCCGGGAGGCCCTGGAATCCGCGGCGGGGGATGCCGAGCGGGCACGCCAGCTCCGGGAAGCGGTGGGCCGGGCCGCCGGGCGGGTTCGTTCCCGGCTGGCCGACCTGGGACTCGACGCGCTCGAGGAGAGCTCGGGATACAAGGGGAGGCACTTCTGGGTCTTCCTCGACCCGCCCCTTCCTGCGGACCGGGTTCACGGGGTGGGGGCCCGGCTCCTGGCCTTCGTCGATCCCGGGGAACCGGACGTCGGCCTCGAGTTCTTTCCCAAGCAGGGGGCGCGGAAGGGGCGGCTGGGAAACCTGGTCAAGCTCCCCCTGGGCGTTCACCTGCGAACCGGCCGGCGGAGCCTGCTGCTGGACGGGTCCGGCCGGCCCCTGGCGGACCCATGGAGCCGCCTGCGGGAGATCCGCGCCCTGGACGCGGAGGGCTTCGCCCGGCTCGAGGAGCGGCTGGCGGGCGTGTCCCCGGCGGCGAAGGCCGACGGGAAATCGCCCGCGGCCGGGCAGGGGGAAGACCCGGCAGCGGGGCTGCCGCGGCCGCTGGAAGCGCCCGGCTGGACCGAGGCGGACTTCGAGCTCGATCCCCACGTGCGGACCCTCCTCGGGCGGTGCGTGGTGTTGCGGAGGCTGGTCGCGGCGGTACGGGACGGGGAACTCGCGTCCCGGGAGGCCGTGGCCGCGCTGCGGGCGACCCTGGGCCACCTGCCCCGGGGAGTCGAGGCCGTCAACTGGCTGCTGGACCGGATGGGGAACGTTCCGCGGGAGCTCTACATGAAAAGCCGGCTCCGGGGCCACCCGGTCTCGTGCACGAAGCTCCGCGGCCGGTTCCCCGTGTGGGGGAGCCTCGACGAGTGCTCCTGCGAGTTCGACGGGGCGACGGCCGCGTACCCGAACCCCCTCCTGCACCTGCCGGCGGACCCGGAAG
>CAZOTT010000114.1:0-8320 GCA_964582785.1 uncultured Acidobacteriota bacterium
GCTCCTCGAGGAGCGGGGGGAGCGGGGACTGCCGGGGGACCTGCTCGCCGAGGTCGTGCGCCGCCACGGCGAGCGCCTGCGGCTGGTCGAGATCGGCTGATGGACGGCCGGGCAGGAGGGCGCCCACCGGGGGCCCGGGGCGGCCGCGCCGCGGTGTTCGGGGCGCTCGTGCTGGTCCAGGCGCTGTTCGGCGTTCACTACCTGGCGGTCAAGGTCATCCTGCGGGACATCGAGCCGACGACCTGGGCCGCCCTGCGGGCGGGCGGCGGGGCCCTCCTGCTGACCGGGCTGGCGCTCGCGTTCCGCCGCCCGTTTCCCCGCTTCCGCGGGGACGGGTGGAAGTTCGCCCTCTTCGCCGTCTTCGGCGTCATCCTGAACCAGCTCTGCTTCGTCCTCGGCATGGACCGGACCAGCGCCACCCACGCGGCGCTGATCAACGCGACGATCCCCGTCAACACCCTGGTGATCGCCGTTCTCCTCTGCCGGGAACGGGCGACGGCGCGCCGGCTCGTCGCCCTGGGCACGGCCCTCGCCGGCGTCCTGCTGGTGATCCGCCCGGGTCCCGGCCTCCTCGCCGATCGCGCCACCGTGGGGGACCTGTTCGCCGTGGCGAACGCCCTGTCGTTCTCGTTCTTCCTCGTGATCAGCAAGCGGGTGATGGAGCGTACCGACCCCCTGGCGGGGACCGCCCTCCTGATGCTGTTCGGCGCGGCGGGCCTCGGGCTCGTCGCCCTTCCCGGGCTCGCCCGGTTCTCCCCCGCCGCCGTTCCGGCAGGCACGTGGGCCTGGGCCGTGTTCGTCGTCCTGGGGCCGACCGGCGGGGCCTACCTGCTGAACTACTGGGCCCTCGCCCGGGTCGACGCCTCGGTGGTGGGGCTCTTCGTCTACCTGCAGCCGGTCTTCGCCACCGTCCTGGCCGGGGTGTTCCTCGGCGAACGGGCGGGTCCCCCGGTCCTGGCGGGGGGCATCCTCATCCTGGCGGGCACCCACCTGGCGCTGCGGGAGTGAGCGGCGGCGCCGCCCGCTACCCGAGCGCGGGGGCGACGATCGACCAGGCGTCGTCGACCGTGGCCCCGTCGTGGACGATCGCCCGCACCGCGCGGATCATCGCCTCCGGCGCCCTCGACTGGAAGATGTTCCGCCCCATGTCGACTCCCGCGGCGCCCGCGTGGATCGCGTTCCAGGCGAGCTGCAGCGCGTCCCTTTCCGGGACCTTCTTCCCCCCGGCGATCACCACCGGGACCGGGGTCTGTTCCACGAGCCGTTCGAACCCCTCGCAGTAGTAGGTCTTCACGACGTGGGCCCCGAGTTCCGCGGCGATCCGGCTGGCCAGCCCCAGGTAGCGGAGGTCCCGGGCCATGTCCCGCCCGACCGCGGTGACCGCCAGCACGGGAATCCCCCACCGTTCGCCGAAGTCGATCGCCCGGGTCAGGTTGCCGAGGGTCTGCCGCTCGTGCTCGGTGCCGACGAAGATCGAGACGGCCATCCCGGAGACGTTCAGGCGGACGGCGTCCTCGAAGGCGACCGCCAGGTCCTCGTTGGAAAGGGCGGAGGCGCCGTTGTCGTTCGAGACGATGGAAGTCCCGCCCGAGATGCGCAGCATGATCGGGATGTCGGCCCGCGGGTCCACCCAGCGGCGCAGCGCGCCCCGGGTCAGCATCAGGCTGTCCGCGTGGGGGAGGAGCGGCCGGACCGTCTCTCCCAGCCGCTCGAGGCCCGTGGTCGGACCGAGAAAGTAGCCGTGGTCCACCGCCAGCATCACCGTCCGCTCGTCCCGGCCGAAGATCCGCGCCAGGCGATTGCGCATGCCCCAGTCCATCGTTCACCTCCCGGGCCCGCCGTCCGCGCGGCGGGCGGAACGTCGTTCAACGGGGGAAGGCGCCGGGCAACCCGCCGTCCACGGGCAGCACGGCCCCGGTACAGGGAACCCGCCGCTCGGCGAAGAAGAGGACCGCCGCGGCGACGTGCGCGGCCGTCACCCGGGCCCGGAGCAGGTTCCGCTGCCGGTAACGTTCCGGCAGTTCCGCCGGGTCGATCCCCTTCGAGCGGGCCCGCCGCGCCCCGACCTCCTGCCAGAGGAGGGAGGGGATTTCCTCGTCGCCGAACACCGCGTCGGGGGAGACCAGGTTCACGCGGACGTCCAGCGGGGCCAGCTCGAGGGCGGCCACCCGGGCGAGCTGGTGGGCGGCCGCCTTGGAGGCGCTGTAGGCGCCGAAGGACGCCCCCGGGTCCGGGACGTTCTTCGTCGAGACCAGCACCACGTCGCCGCCGCACCCCTCGCGGCGGACCCGCCGGACGAACGACCCGAGCACGTGGAAGGAACCGAGGGCGTTGACCCCGAAGACGGCCCGCAGCCGTTCCGGGTCCAGGTCGGCGATGTCGCCGACCTCGGCCATCCCGTGGGACAGGACCAGGAGGTCGATCCCGCCCGCCGCGCGGCAGGCCTCGTCGAGGGCGTCCTCGGTGGACGCCGGGTCGGTCACGTCGAAGGGCAGGGGGTGGGCGGATTCCGGCCCCGCCACCCGCCGCACCCGTCGCAGCGCCCGGTCGAGCCGCTCCCGGTCCCGCTCGCCGGGGCGGTCGGCCAGGAACACCAGGGCCCCGGCCCGCGCCAGCTCGGCGGCGATCCCGGCCCCGATCGCGCCGGCGGCGCCGGTGACCAGGGCGACCCTGCCCCCGAGGGGGCCGCGGCGCTCCCGCTCGATCTTCGCCCGCTCCCCGGACCAGAACTCCATCCGGTGGATCTCCTCCTCGGAAAGCGGCTCGAACCGCCCGATCGCCTCCGCCGCGTCCCGGGCGAGGACGGATCGCCGCCCGATCTCCCGGGCCGCGGCGACCCGCGCCGGCGTCTCGCCGGCGGCGAACAGGCCGACGCCCGGCACCAGCACCAGGCGGGGGCGGTGGTCGACCCGGCCCGGGTCCATCCCGTGCCGCGCCAGGTAGGAGGCGTACTCCCGCCCCCAGCCGGACACCGCTTCCGCCAGCCGGGCGCGGGTTCGTTCCGGCGGCTCCGCCGGGTCGTCCCGGAAGACCAGGGGACGGTTCCGGGTGTGGACCAGGTGGTCCGGGGTCAGCACCCCCCGGGCCGCCAGCTCCGCGGCTCCCGGCCGGCCGATGGCCGAGAGCAGCTCGTCGTCGTCCGCCAGCCCGAGGAGGAAGCGGTGCCAGGGACGGTCCGGGTCACCGGACGGGAGGGCGAGGACCCCCCGGAGGAGGGGCGCCAGGACGGCGGCGCGGCGCGGGTCCGCCCGCAGTTCGACCCCCGGTTCCCACGGGGAGGCCGCCGCCAGGCGCCCGGCGAGGGCGTCCTCCGCCGCCCCGAGGGCGGCCCGCAGGCGCCCGTACGCCTCCCGCGGACCGGCCCCCCAGGCGAACAGGCCGTGGTGCCGGAAGGCGAGGCCCCACAGCTGCCCGTTCCCGGCCGCGAGGGCCTCCCGGGCGGCCCGGGCCAGGGAGAGGCCGGGCATGGCGTAGTCGAGGACGGCGAAGCGGTCTCCGAGCACCTCCCCGAGCAGTTCCCGGCCCCGTGGCTGGGCGGCGAGGACGAGGACCGGCTCGGGGTGCACGTGGAGGACGGCCCGGCCCGGGACGAGGGCGTGGACGAGGGACTCCACCGAGGGGGCGGGACCGTCGGGGTCGAGCCGGCACGCGGCCAGGGCCGCCGGAAGGTCGTCCGCGGCCAGCCCCGGCAGGTCCAGCAGGCGCCGCACCCGGCCGAGGTCCAGGGGGACGAAGTCGGCCGGGCCCAGGCTCGCCAGGTCCCGTCCCGAGGGCTTGATCCAGAGCGTTCCCCCCGGGCCCGGGGACCAGGGCCGGGGAAAGTCCCCCTTGACCGAGGCGTTCCCGCCCCCGCCGAGGACGAGGGAACGGTCGGTGCCGACGAGCCGGCAGGCCGTCGCCAGCTCGGCGAGCAGCGGGTCCGGGGCCCCGGCACCGGGGTCCCGGCCGGCCGCGTCCTCGTCCCAGGGCGGCAGCACCGGGTCAGCTCTCCCGGTTCCCGCCGACCAGGTCGTCCAGGGAGACGGCCTCCGGGTCCACCGGGTCGGTGAAGAGCACCTCCTCCGTCGGTTCCGTCTCCGGTTCCCCGCGCAGCCGGATCTCCCTCGTTTCCGGGTCCACCTCGATCTTGTCCTCGAGGATCTCGGCGAGGGCGATGTCGATCTTCGACATGCCCGGCTTCACCTCGACGAGGGGCGGGGCGCCGGCGACGAGGCTCTCCCAGCGCCGGGAGACGACGGTGGTCAGCAGGAAGGTGTTCGGGATCTTCTCGAGGGCCTTCTCGATCGGCTTCATCGCTGTCCTCCGGGAGGGGGTCAGCCTCCCTCCCTCATCATGCGGATGAACTCCTCGTTGTTCTCCGTCCTGCGCAGGCGATCGAGGAGCAGTTCCATCGCCTCCATGCTGTTCATCTGGGTGAGCACCTTCCGCAGCACCCAGACCGCGTTCAGCACCTGCGGCTCGAGCAGGAGCTCCTCCTTGCGCGTCCCGGAACGGGTGATGTCGATCGCGGGGAAGACGCGCCGATCGGCGAGCCGCCGGTCGAGGTGGAGTTCCATGTTGCCGGTTCCCTTGAACTCCTCGAAGATCACCTCGTCCATCCGGGAGCCGGTGTCGATCAGGGCGGTGCCCAGGATCGTCAGCGAGCCGCCCTCCTCGATGTTGCGGGCGGCTCCGAAGAAGCGCTTCGGCCGCTGGAGGGCGTTCGCGTCGAGGCCGCCCGAGAGGACCTTCCCCGAGGCGGGCTGGACCGCGTTGTACGCCCGGGCGAGCCGGGTGATCGAGTCGAGCAGGATGCAGACGTCCCGGCCGTACTCGACCATCCGCTTCGCCTTCTCGATGACCATCTCGGCCACCTGGACGTGGCGGGTCGCCGGCTCGTCGAACGTCGAGGAGACGACCTCGGCGTCGACGGTCCGCTTCATGTCCGTGACCTCCTCGGGCCGCTCGTCGATCAGCAGCACGATCAGGTAGATCTCGGGGTGGTTGGCGATGATCGAGTTGGCGATCGACTGGAGGAGCATCGTCTTCCCGGTCCGGGGGGCGGCGACGATCAGGCCGCGCTGGCCCTTGCCGACCGGGGTGAGCAGGTCCATCACCCGCCCGGTCAGGTTCTCCGGACCGGTTTCCAGGCGGATCTGCTCCATCGGGTAGAGCGGGGTCAGGTTCTCGAAGAAGATCCGGTCCCGGGACGACTCCGGGTCCTTGTGGTTGATCGCCTCGACCTTGATCAGGGCGAAGTACTTCTCGTCCTCCTTGGGGTAGCGGACCTGGCCCGTGACCGTGTCGCCGGTCAGCAGGGAGAAGCGGCCGATCTGGGAGGGGGAAACGTAGACGTCGTCGGGGCCGGGCAGGTAGTTGTACTCCGGGGAACGGAGGAAGCCGTACCCCTCCGGCAGGATCTCGAGGACCCCCTCGGCGAAGATCAGGCCGCGGCGCTCCGCCTGGGACTCCAGGATGCGGAAGATCAGCTCCTGCTTGCGGAGGCCGGAAATGCCGCTGATGTCGAGCTTCCGGGCGAGCTCGGTCAGCTCGTCGATCCGCATCCGGGCGAGGGCGTTCAGGGAAAAGGACGGGGGATCGTCCGCCGGGGGGGCTTCCTCCGCGCGACGGGCCGGCCCCCGGGACCGCGCGGCGCGGCCGGACTCCTTCCCGCCGCCGTTGCCGCCGTCCGCCCCGCCCGCGCCGTTCTTCGCGGCCCGGCCGGCCGCCTTCCGCTTCACCGCCATCGGGGATCCTCCGCGCCCGGGTCACGGCGGAGCGCCCGGGATCCGTCTCCCGGGTGAATGGTGCGCGTCGGGACCGCGGCCCGGTTCGGCATCTGCCGCTCTGGTCGGGGGAAATCCTCGGTCGAGGGAGGAAACGATCCTAGGGGAGCGCCCCGGGCCCGTCAACAGCCCGGTTCAGAACCCCCGCGCCGTGACGAACGTGTAGCGCGGGGAACGGGGACCGGGCTCGCCGTTCGGGTCGAGGGGCCAGGCCAGGTCCAGGTGGAGGGTCGTCCCGCCGGAGGACCGGAGGAGAAACAGCCGCAGGCCGAGCCCCGCGTCCGGGTGGACCCGGTCCCACCCGAAGGGGTCCGACTCGTCCCAGGCCGCCCCCGCCTCGAGGAACGCCACCCAGCCGACGCGGACCAGGCGGAACGGTTCCCAGGCAGTGAAGGTGCGGTGCTCGAGCTGGACCAGGAGCAGGTTCGAGCCGGAAAACGCCCGGCTGCGGTAGCCCCGCAGTCCCTGTCCCCCGCCGAGGAGGAACCGCCGGTGTCCCTCGAGGGCGGAGCCCCGGGCGGCGACCAGCCGGGCCCGGAGGGTGCGACGGGGCGACAACCGGCGCCACGCGGTCGCCTCCAGCCGGGTCACCGCGTCGAGCCAGTCCCCGTCCAGGCGCTCGATCCCGTGGGTGAGCCGGAGGACGGCGAACGTTTCTTTCCCGAAGGCGAACCCGGTCCGGGCCTCGGCCGAGAGGGACCCCCCCGGCTGGTCGGAGAGGCCCGGGAGAGAGGCGGTGACCGTGGCGCCGAGCCGGGTCCCGAGGTCCAGGTCCTCCACCCGTCGGGCCGTCTCGAGATGGCTGACCCGGCGGTAGTCCACCCGCCGCCACTCCACGTGGACCTCCGCGCAGAGGAGGTCCCGGTCCCGGGGCCGGATTCCCGGCCCGCGCCCGGGCCGCACGGCGAGCGGCTCCCACCGTTCCCGCACGCGGCGCACGCCGGCCGTCCAGCGCCGGACCCTCCCGTCCACGAGGCCGCTGCCCCGTCCCCACCAGAAGTGGTGGTCCTCCCGCTCGTGGCGCCAGAGGTCCCGTTCCCCGGCGTCCCGGTACACCGGGGTCTCCTCCTCGAGGGAAGAGAGGGCGCCGTCGAGGGCCCGGCGGGCGTCGAGCTTCCAGAACGGCCGGGCCACCTGGACGAGGCGCGCCTCGCCGTCCGAGTTGTCGGAAAAGGAGACGGCCGCCCGGTAGTGGGCCCCGCCGATCACCGGCGCTTCCCAGGTGAAGGTCCGTTCCACCCGGTCCTCCCCCTTCCGCCGTTCCCAGGCGAGCCGGTTCCCGCTGCCGAGCAGGTTGGCCTCCTGCACCCGGAAGGTGCTGCGGGCTTCTCCCCCGTGGCTGGCCCACGAGAGCCGCAGCCGCGTCGACCAGGTGTCCTGGACACGGACGCGGAGGATCACCCGGTCCCCCTCGATCCCGGCGGGCACCACCCAGGCGTCCTGCACGAAGTCCAGCCCCCGGAGGATCCGCTCCGCTTCCTCGATCTCCTGCAGGTCGCAGGGATCCCCCTCCCGGAAGGGCAGGAACCGGCGGATCGTCCCGCGCCGGGTCTGCATCGGGCGGTGGAGGGCGTTGACGAGGCGGTAGAAGGAACGGTTCTCCCCGGGGATCCGCGGGTCGAAGACCCCGACCCGCTCGATCTGGATCCGCCCGATCGGCTGTCCCTCCCGGCACGCCGCGACCGCCGCCGGGTCCGGTACGGGAGCCCCCTGCCCGCCCTCCGCGGGGCGGGGAAGGGCGGCGACGAGGACCGCCGCCAGCAGGGCGGCGCGCCGGGACAACACCGACGGCATCGTCAGGGAACGCCGGCCCGCGGCGCGGCCAGTTCGTGGACCTCGGCGGTCACCCGTCCCCCCGCGGAGATGTCCACGATCGCGCAGGTGCCGGCCCGGTCCCGGGCCGACGGACAGGCCGCCCCCGGGGCGACGAACAGGGTGCCGCCGATCCAGGCCACCCGGGCGGCGGGCACGTGGCCGTGGACGACGATCTCCGGCGGATCCCGCTCGATCCGGGCGCGGATCGCCGGAAGCAGGTCCGGGGGGGTCCCGATCATGTGGGTGACCAGCAGCCGGACACCGGCGAACTCCAGCTCGGCGACTTCCGGGAAACGGTCGCCCCACTCGAGGTAGTCCCGTTCCCCGACCACCGCGGTCAGGGGAGCCAGGGAGGCGAGCCGGGCGACGACCGGCGGCGGGCCCAGCTCTCCCGCGTGGACCAGGGCATCCACGCCCGCGAGGACCCGCTCGATGGCGGGGAGGACGCTCCGGCAGGTGGTGCGGGCGACGACCCCGATCCGCATCCCGGGCTACCCCTCTCCGACCGTTTCCCGCGCCCACGCCAGGTACGGTCCGTCGGCCGCCTGCGTCGGCAGGGCGACGATTTCCGGGACCTCGTAGGGGTGGAGCTCCCGGATCGCCGCCGCGAGCTCCTCGAGCCGCTCCGGGACGGTCTTGACCAGGAGGAGGACCTCCGGGTCTTCCCGCACCTCCCCCTGCCACCGGTAGATGGAGCGCAGGCCGGGCACCAGGTTCACGCAGGCGGCGAGGCGCCCCTC
>CAZOTT010000115.1:0-8218 GCA_964582785.1 uncultured Acidobacteriota bacterium
GCCCTGGCCCTCCTGGACAAGTACCTGGACGACGCGTGCCTCGCGGGCCTCGCGGAGGTCCGGGTCGTGCACGGGTTCGGCACCGGCCGGCTCCGGAAGGCGGTACGGGAGTACCTCGCCGGCCACCCGGAAGTCCACGGTTTCCGGGACGGCGGCCGCGGCGAGGGGGGCGGGGGGGCCACCGTCGTGCGGCTCGTTCCCGGGGACGGGTCATGAAGCTGCGCCGGGCCGTCCTGGGGGCCCTCGCGGCGGGAGCCGCCGGGGCGGGCCTCCTGGTCCTGCGGCCGGGGATCGGCCTGGCCGCCTGGCGCCTGGCCGGGAGAACCCTGCACCGCGCCCGGCTCCGGCGGCTGCTGGCGGGCGGGGAACGGGTGGCCGTCCTGGAAGTCGGGTCCGGGCCTCCCCTCGTCCTGGTGCACGGTCTCCGCGGGGAATCCCTGGTGATGCTTCCCCTCGCCGCGCGCCTTGCCGCCCGGGGCTGGCGGGTGGTCGCCGTCGACCTGCCGGGCCACGGCCACTCGCCGGACCCCCGGGAGCCGATGGACATCGGCCGCGCGGCCCGGATCGTCCGCGACGCGATCGGGGCCCTGGGCCTGGATCGCCCCCCCGTGGCGGGCCATTCCCTCGGGGGGTGGATCGCGGCCTGGCTCGCCCTCGAGACTCCCGGGGCGGTCGGGGCCGTCGGGCTCGTCGCCGCGGCCGGGCTGCCGTTCGAGCCGCCCCCGTGGCCCGACCTGCTGCCCCGGACGGTGGCGGAAGCGCGGCGGGGCCTGCGGCTGCTGTTCGCCGACCCGCCTCCCCGGGTGCCCGCGCCGGTCCTGTGGTTCGCCGCCCGGCGGCGGGTGGACGCCAGCCTCGACCTGCTCCGGTCCGCCCTCTCGGGACGCTTCCTGCTCGACGGGCTGCTGCCGGGGATGGCGGTGCCCGCCCTGGTGGTGGCGGGGGAGGAGGACCGGATCGTTCCCCTCGCGGCGGCCCGGGGAATGGCGGAGGAACTGCCGGGGGGGAGGCTCGAGGTCGTGCCCCGCGCCGGTCACATGCTGGTGATCGAGGCCCCGGACCGGGTCGCCGGGATCCTGGACCGGTTCTTCCGGGCGGAGACCGCCCGCCGGGGGCCGTCCCGGGGCGCGGCGGGCCCGCCGGATGACGAAATGGTGATCGGCTGACGGTTTCGTCCGCCGGGGGAGGGCCCGGAAGGTCCGGACCGTGCCGCCCGTCGCCGGGAGGGTTCCCGGGAAGCCCGGCACGGGAGATGAATCCCCGGGGGCCGGAAGCGTTTGCCCGCCCTTCCGGGAGGACGTTATATTGCGCCCCGACCGGCCCGCGGGTTCCCCTGCCGGAGCTGGCCGGGTCCGTTCGCGAGGAGCGAAACGTGTTCTGGCGCCGACACTACACGGTCATGGTGGTCCCGGATGCCCGGGCCGGCATGAAGCGGTTCCACCTGGAGGGGAAGCACCTGGCCCTGGGGCTGGGGGGGGTGGCCGTCATCCTGGCCCTCGCCTTCGCGGCGCCCCTGCTGCTCGCCTGGGGGGTGCACCTGGACTCCCGGCTGGCCGTGGTGGCCGCCGAGCGGGACCGCCTGGCGGAGAACAGCGCGTCGATGGAGGCGTCCCTCGCCGATCTCCGGCAGAAGCTCGACCGCTTCGAGCGCCGGACCGAGAAGCTGGCGGCCCTGGCGGGCCTCGACCTGCCGTCCGTCCAGTCCGCCGGCCAGGGGGTCGGGGCGGGGATCGAGAACCTGTCCCCGCGGGCCCGGGCCGACGTCCTGGCCGCCGAGGCGGAGGCGCTCCACGACCGGTCGGACCTGGTCGGGCGGCGGCTGGACACGGTGGAACGGGCGATCCGGTCCCAGTCGGAGCGGCTGGCCCACGTGCCCTCGATCTTCCCCGTCCGGGGCCTGATCGGGGCCGGTTTCGGCTGGCGGCGGGATCCCTTCACCGGCCTGCGGCAGTTCCACCGGGGGATCGACATCTCCGCCCCGGAGGGGACCCCGGTCCGGGCGCCGGCGGACGGGATCGTGGTCAAGGCCGAGCGCAACGGCGGCTACGGCAAGGTCCTCTACATCGCCCACGGGAACGGGATCGTGACCCGGTACGGGCACCTGTCGGCCTACCGGGTCCGCCCCGGCCAGAAGGTTCACCGGGGAGACGTGATCGGGCTCGTCGGGAGCACCGGGCGTTCGACCGCTCCCCACCTCCACTACGAGGTCCTGGTCGGCGGCCGGCAGGTCGACCCGATGCGCTACATCATGGACGACGGCCTGTTCTACTGATCCGGGAACGGGGATGGATGCCGGACGCCCGGTGGCCCGCCGGGGAGGGGGAGGGTAGCCTTTCCCCGCGGGAGCCGGGTGCCTCCCGCGGGAAGGCGGACGATGATCAACAAGCTTCTGGCCAAGGTGATCGGCACGAGCAACGAGCGGACGCTGAAGAAGTTGCAGCCGCTCGTCGCCCGGATCAACGAGCTCGAGCCCGCGGTGAAGCCGCTGACCGACGAGCAGCTCCGGGCCAGGACCGGGGAGTTCCGCGAGCGGCTGGGCCGGGGAGAGAGCCTCGATGACCTGCTGCCCGAGGCGTTCGCCGTCGTCCGGGAGGCGGCCGTCCGCACCCTGGGGATGCGGCACTTCGACGTGCAGCTGATCGGCGGCATCGTCCTGCACCAGGGAAAGATCGCGGAGATGCGCACCGGCGAGGGGAAGACCCTCGTCGCGACGCTGCCGGCCTACCTGAACGCCCTCGGGGGGAAGGGCGTCCACGTGGTGACCGTCAACGACTACCTGGCGTCCCGCGACGCCGAGTGGATGGGACGGGTCTACCGCTTCCTGGGCATGACGGTCGGCTGCATCCAGCACCACCTGGACAATGCCCAGCGCCGGGAGGCCTATTCCTGCGACATCACCTACGGGACGAACAACGAGTTCGGGTTCGACTACCTCCGGGACAACATGAAGTTCACCCTGGACAGCATGGTCCAGGTCAAGGGTCATCACTACGCCATCGTCGACGAGGTGGACTCGATCCTGATCGACGAGGCCCGGACGCCCCTCATCATTTCCGGCCCCTCCGAGGGGGACGTCAGCATCTACTACCGGGTCGACGCGATCATCCCGAAGCTGAAGAAGGGAGCCGTGATCGCGGAGGAGGTCGCCCGGGAGGAGCGCGACGCCCTCGAGGCGACCGGCGACTACATCGTCGACATCAAGAACCGCAACGTGATCCTGACCGAGCAGGGGGTCGCCCACGCGGAGAAGCTGCTCGGCGTCGCCAACCTCTACGATCCCTCGAACATCGAGATCCTCCACGCCCTGCAGCAGGCGCTGCGGGCCCACGCCCTCTACGAGCGGGACGTGGACTACATGGTGGAGGACGGCGAGGTGATCATCGTGGACGAGTTCACCGGGCGGAAGATGCCCGGGCGCCGCTGGTCCGACGGCCTCCACCAGGCGATCGAGGCGAAGGAGGGGGTGCAGATCCAGTCGGAGAACCAGACCCTCGCGACGATCACCTTCCAGAACTACTTCCGGATGTACGAGAAGCTGGCGGGCATGACCGGGACGGCGGAAACCGAGGCGACCGAGTTCGCGAAGATCTACGACCTGGACGTCGTGGTCATCCCGACGAACCGGCCGATGATCCGGGCGGACCACCCGGACGTCATCTTCAAGAGCGAGGAGGGGAAGTTCCGCGCGGTCGTCGAGGAGATCATCGACTGCCACCGCCGGGGCCAGCCGGTCCTCGTGGGGACGACCTCGATCGAGAAGTCGGAGCGACTCTCGGCGATGCTGAAGCGGCGGGGCATCCCCCACGAGGTGCTGAACGCCAAGCACCACGCCCGGGAGGCGGAGATCGTCGCCCAGGCGGGACGGCTGGGCGCCGTCACCATCGCCACGAACATGGCCGGCCGCGGCACGGACATCCTGCTCGGGGGCAACCCGGAGATGCTGGCGCGCCAGGTCCTGTTCGAGAAGACGCAGAAGAAGTGGGAGGAGGCGGACGACCGCGAGCGGGAGGAGGCGCTGGCCGCGGCGAAGGAGACCTGCGCCCGGGAGCACGAGGAGGTCATCGCGGCCGGGGGCCTGCACATCATCGGCACCGAGCGGCACGAGGCGCGGCGGATCGACAACCAGCTCCGGGGGCGGGCGGGGCGCCAGGGCGACCCGGGATCGTCCCGCTTCTACCTCTCCCTCGAGGACGACCTGATGAAGCGTTTCGCCTCGGGGCTGATGGAGCGGGCCCTCGACCAGGCGGACGACATGCCGATCGAGTCGAAGCTGGTCAGCCGGGCCATCGAGCGGGCGCAGAAGCAGGTCGAGGAACAGAACTTCGAGATCCGGAAGCGGCTGCTCGAGTACG
The DNA here is from genome assembly GCA_964582785.1 of uncultured Acidobacteriota bacterium. GTDB lineage: Bacteria > Acidobacteriota > Polarisedimenticolia > J045 > J045 > JAMOQA01. The sequence continues at coordinate 4,353 of CAZOTT010000115.1, forward strand.
ACGACGTCCAGAACAAGCAGCGCCAGGAGGTCTACGCCCTGCGGCGGGAGATCCTGGAGGGGAAGGGGCTGCGGGACTACGTCTTTTCCCGGGCCCAGGACGTGCTCGACGGGATTCTCGAGGAACACGTCCCGGACGATCCCCGGGACGAGCTCGACGCGGCCGGGATCGCCGCCCAGGTGATGCACTACTTCGGTTTCGACCCGGCCGGGGAAGGGCTCGACCTCGCCGCCCTGCCCCGCGACCGGGTCCGGGAGGCCCTCTGGGAAAGGATCGTCGAGCGGTACGAGCAGAAGGAGGCCCGCGTCGGGGCCGACCTGATGCGGCGCTACGAGAAGTACGTCATCCTGCAGATCATCGACAACCAGTGGAAGGACCACCTGCTCGCCCTCGATCACCTGAAGGAAGGCATCGGTCTCCGCGCCTACGCCCAGCAGGACCCGCTCGTGGAGTACAAGCGGGAGTCGTTCGAGCTGTTCGCGGCGATGAAGGAGCGGATCGAGACGGAGATCGTCCGCTACCTGATGCTCCTCGAGCCGATGACGGAAGAGGAACGGCAGCGGCAGGAGGAGCAGGAGGCGCGGCGGCGGGAGGCGATCTTCCGCGCCGCCTCCGCGGCGAAGGCGGGCACCGAGGCGAAGGCGGTCCGGACCGTCCGCCGCGGCGCGGAGAAGAAGGTCGGGCGCAACGACCCCTGCCCGTGCGGCTCCGGGAAGAAGTACAAGAAGTGCTGCGGCCGCGGGAGATAGGGCTCCCGGGCCGGCGCCGGCGGGTCCCGCCGGCCTCGCCGGGCCCCCGCAGTTGACCGCGGGGGATCCCGGACCCACCTTCGCCCGGGGGGCCGTGCGGGCCCCCGGCGGAGGTTGCGCATGTCGCTGTACATCGAGGTCATCGAGTGGCGCCAGGACGACGGGACCGAGATCGTCCACCGGTTCGAGCCCGGCGGCGAGATCAAGTGGGGCGCCCAGCTGACGGTCACGGAGAACCAGTGGGCGGTGTTCTTCCGCGACGGGAAGGCGCTCGACGTCTTCGGCCCGGGCCGCCACACCCTCGAGACGAAGAACATCCCCCTCCTGGTGGAGGCGCTGAAGATCCCGTTCGGGGGGCGGAGCCCGTTCCGGGCGGACGTCTACTTCGTCGCCCGGAAGACCTTCCCCGACCTGCGCTGGGGCACGAAGGACCCGGTCGTCTTCCGCGACCCGGAGTTCGACATGGTCCGGCTGCGGGCCCACGGCCGGTACGCCATCCGCGTGGCGGACCCGCGGAAGATGGTGAACACCCTGGTCGGCACGATGGGGCGCTACACCACGGAGGACATCCAGGAGTACCTGCGGGGGATCATCGTCGCCCGCCTGAACGACGTTCTCGGCGAGACCCGGGTTCCCCTGCTCGACATGCCGAGCCGGTACGACGAGCTGGCCCTGATGCTGCGGGGGCGGATCGAGGAGGACTTTGCCGGGCTCGGCCTCGCGGTGGACAACCTGGTGATCGGCGCGATCACGCCTCCCGAGGAGGTGGCCCGGGTGATCGACGACCGGGCCGGGATGGCCGCCGCGGGGATGCGCGGGTCGTACGTCGGCTTCAAGGCGGCCCGGGCGATGGGAGACGCCGCCCGCGGCGGCGGCACGGGGGGCGGCGCGGCCAGCGAGGGGATGGGACTCGGCGTCGGGGCCGGGCTGGGGATGGCGATTCCCGGGATGCTCCGGAACGCCCTCGGAGGAGACGGGGGCGCGGCGGGCGGCCCCGCGCCCGCGGGGAGCGGGGGCGGCGGCGGGCCGGCGACGGAAACCGGGCTGTTCTGCGCGGAATGCGGGGCGCGGGTGCCGCCGGACAGCCGCTTCTGTCCCCGGTGCGGCAGGCCCCTCGTGGCGACGAAGTGCTCCCGGTGCGGTTCCGTCCCGCCCCCGGGGGCGAAGTTCTGTCCCCAGTGCGGGGCGCCCCTCTGACGCGGGAGGACGCCGTGGAGCGGGAAGAGCGGTACCGGAGTGCCGGGCGGCCGGCCCGGTGTCCCCGGTGCGGCTCCGACCGGATCGCGGAGATCGCCTGGGGCGATCCCGCCGGGATCCCCGACCTGGGCCGGCGCCTGCGGGAGGGGTCCCTCGTCCTCGGCGGGATCTGCGTCCGCGGGGAGGTTCCCGCCTGGCGCTGCCAGGCCTGCGGGACGGCCGTCTACCGGGCCGGGGGAGACCCGCCGGCCGCGGAGCGGTGACGGGCGCTACCGCCGCCCGGCGGTTCGGGCTATGATCCCCCGCATCCCGCGGGACCGGGCCCGCCGGCCTGTCCCGGCGGACTCCCGCGGGAGGCGAGGGCCTCCCCCATGCTCGACGAGAAGGTTCCCCTGGGACTGACGTTCGACGATGTCCTCCTCCAGCCGGCGTACTCGGAAGTCATGCCGAGCGAGGTGGACACCTCGACCCGGCTGACGCGCAACGTGCGGCTGGAGATCCCCCTGGTCTCCGCCGCGATGGACACGGTCACCGAGGCGCGCCTGGCGATCGCCATCGCCCAGCAGGGAGGTATCGGGATCATCCACCGGAACCTGTCGATCGACCGCCAGGCGGGGGAGGTCGACAAGGTCAAGCGTTCCGAGTCCGGCATGATCGTCGACCCGATCACCATGACCGCCGACCGCACCGTGCGGGAGGCGCTGGACGTCATGGCGCGCTACCGGATCTCGGGGGTCCCGGTCGTGGACGACGGCGGCCGGCTGGTGGGGATCCTGACGAACCGGGACCTGCGTTTCTGCGACCGGCCCGACGCGCCGATCCGGGACTTCATGACCGCGGAGGACCTGGTCACGGTGCCGGAGGGGACCGACTTCGAACGGGCGCAGGAACTGCTCCACCGGCACCGGATCGAGAAGCTGCTGGTGGTCGACGACGAGTACCGGCTCAAGGGCCTGATCACGTTCAAGGACATCCAGAAGCGCATGGAGTACCCCCACGCGGCGAAGGACGGGCACGGCCGCCTCCGGGTGGGGGCCGCGGTGGGTACCGGGCCGGACACGATGGACCGGGTGGGAGCCCTCGTGGATGCGGGCGTGGACGTCATCGCGGTGGACACCGCCCACGGCCATTCCCGCCGGGTCCTGGACATGGTGGACCGGATCCGGGAGCGCTGGCCCGACGTCGACATCGTCGCGGGGAACGTCGGTACCGAGGAGGGGGCCCGGGCGCTGGTCGAGCGGGGCGTGGACGCGGTGAAGGTCGGGGTGGGGCCCGGTTCGATCTGCACCACGCGGGTCGTCTCCGGGGTCGGGGTGCCGCAGCTCACGGCGATCGTCGCCGCGGTCCGGGCGTGTCGCCCCCGGGGGATCCCCGTCATCGCCGACGGGGGCATCAAGTTCTCCGGCGACATCACGAAGGCGCTGGCCGCCGGGGCGGATTCCGTGATGATCGGTTCCCTCTTCGCCGGGACCGAGGAGTCTCCCGGGGAGACCGTCCTGTACCAGGGGCGGACGTTCAAGGAGTACCGGGGGATGGGGTCCCTGGGGGCGATGGCCTCCGGCTCCCGCGACCGCTATTTCCAGGACGACCAGCCGGATGCGAGCAAGCTGGTGCCCGAGGGGATCGAGGGGCGCGTTCCCTACAAGGGGCGCCTCCGGGACCTGGTCTTCCAGCTCGTCGGCGGCCTGCGGGCGGGGATGGGCTACTGCGGCGCCCGCGACCTGGAGGAACTCCGCCGGAACGCCCGGTTCGTGCGGATCACGGGGGCCGGGCTGCGGGAGTCCCACGCCCACGACGTGATCATCACCCGGGAGGCGCCGAACTACCGCCTGGCGTAGTCCCGGGGGGAAGGACCGTGATCGCCCGGGTCCCGCGCTCGCCCGGGCGGGCCGCCAGGAGAACCCGCCAGGCGCCCTGCCG
>CAZOTT010000116.1:0-8212 GCA_964582785.1 uncultured Acidobacteriota bacterium
GCCGCCACGAACCGGGACCTCCTGGAGGAGGTGCGGGCCGGCCAGTTTCGGTCCGACCTGTTCTGGCGGCTGGCGGTGGCGGTCCTGCACCTGCCGCCCCTCCGCGAGCGACGGGAGGACCTGCCGGTGCTGATCGATCACCTCCTGGAGCGTCTTGCGGAGGGCCTGGCGGGCCAGCCGGGAGACCTCCCGCGGAGGCTCAGCGGCGCCGCCCGGGAGCTGCTCCTGCGCCACCCCTGGCCGGGGAACGTCCGGGAACTGGAGAACACGCTGCTGCGGGCCATGGTCTGGGCGCGGGGCCCGATGATCACCGTGGCCGACGTTCGGGCGGCCCTGCTCCCGGTGCAGGAGCCGGCGGAGGGGGTCCTCGATCGCCCCCTGGGGGAGGGGTTCGACCTGAAGGGCCTCCTCTCCGAGGTGGCCCGCCACTACCTGTCGCGGGCCCTCGAGGAGGCCGGGGGCAACCTGACGCGCGCGGCCCGGCTGGTCGGGCTCCCCAGCCACCAGACGTTCGCCAACTGGGCCCGCCGGCACGGGGCTTTCCCTCCCGGGACACGGCACCCGGGGAAGTAAAAAAACTTTCACTATTGACAGTACTCTTCCCTGTCCCCGTGTCGTGACCGGCCGGGAGAGGACGCCGGTCCCCGCGGATACCGCGGCCGGGCAACGGCTTCCGTCCCGGCCGATGCCGGCTGGCCCTTCCGGCACGGTTCCTGCATTGCCTGGTGGTGAGGGGGCGCCGGGGGATCTCCCGGGGCCCGCGGGCAGGACCACGCAAGGATGACACGGGCCGTACCCCGCGACGGGCGCAGCGGGGACGGTGTCCCCCGGGGAAAACCCGGAAAGGAGGGAACGCCATGCCGGACGGGAAGGAACGGGACGAGTGGGCCGCCGGCGGGCCCGGCGGCGGAACTGCTCCGGGGGGGGAGCCGGGCGATCGCCGCGAGCCCCGGGAGGGGGACGATGGCACGGCTTCGGGGGCTCCCGTGGAAGAACCGCAGAGTAGCGTGATCCGGAGGAAGTGTGACGGCCGCTGGTACGTGGTGACCTTTCCCGGTTCCACCCGGGACCCCTTCCTGCAACTGGCCGACCTGCTCGTGCCGCCGGAAGAGACCCTGGAGCGGTTGATTCCCATCTTCCTCCGGTCCGGGTCGGCGGCCGACGGCGACCACGGGGAGGGAGAAACGGGCGCCCGACCGGGGGACGGAAAACCCGCCGCGGAAGACCGGGGAGGGCCGAGCGGCGCCGGGGAAGAACAACGGGAAGGGGGCGGGGCCCCTGCCCCAGAACCCTCCCCGGGTCCGGGCGGGGAGCACGGCCGGGAAGGGGAACCCCCCGGGGGCGGGGTACCGTGAACCACGCCGGCCCCTCGTCTCCGGCTTCCGGGAGGAGCACCGCCCGGACTCTCCCCGGGCCCATGACGGCTCCCGGGGGCGTGGACAGGAACGTCACCGGCGACGTGCCGTGCAGGCGGGTGGAACCCGCGTGCAACATGGCCATCGCTGACGCGGGAAGGGGCGGGTGGGAGGACCACCCGGCGGAAGGGGAGGGGACGATGCCCGGGACGCGTTTTCGGCAGGGAATGGGAACGGTGCTGGTCGGTGCCGCGCTGCTTCTCGGTGGACCGGTAGCCCTCGTCGTGCACGCCTGGACCGTCGTCATCGCCTGGCACGGGTGGGGGCCCTTCGCGGCCGCGGCCACTTTCGCCTTCCCGCTCCTCTCCGAGCTCGTTGTCGGGGTCGCCGTCTCCCTGCGCGCGGGGACCGTCCTGAACGGGTACGTGCTTGCCCTGGGCGCCTGCGCCGCCACCTGGTTCCTGTTCGCCGCCGGGGCGGCGTTCCTCGAAAGGTAGCGAGAGGCCCTTCAACGGGGCGCCTCGCAGTGATATAAGAACACGTCGCCCCCGCTTCGCGAGGGGCGGGCGGGGGACGGCCGGCAGCGACCGGCCGAGGGGAACCGGACGGGGTGCGATCCCTGGCGCAAACGGGAAACCGGGAACGGGAGGCCGGTACGATGCCGGGCCCCCGGGCAGGGCTTCCGCTGCCTGCCGTTCGTTCCCGGTGGACGGCGGAAGGAGAAGGAAACCGATGGCGACGTGGCTCGTGAGCTTCGACCTGCCCGGTATCCATCGCTACGTCTTCGGGGCCGACAAGGCGCGCCTGGTCCGGGGGGCCAGCGGCCTTATCGATCACGTCAACCGGGAGGTGGTGCCGGCAGCGTTCGCCGGGGCGCTGGGGAGAGACCCGGGGCACATCACCGTCTACGCCCACGGGGGGAACGGCCTTCTCGTCGTGGACGGGGTTGACCGGGATGCGCTGGCCGCGGCCACGGCGCGGGCCCGAGGCGAGGTCTCCCGCCGCACCGGGGATGCCATTCGCCTCTCCGTCGGCGTCTCGGAACTGGACGGGTCCTTCCCGGCCGCCCTCCGGGAGGCCATCCGGGACAGGATGCGGGACCGGTACGCTCCTCCTCCCCCGGTGGAGGAGTCTTCCTGGGGAGACCGCCCCCGGTGCGAGCTGTGCGGGGACGAACCGGGGGACGGCAAGGGGCCGCTGCAGGTCTCGGAACGGGAGACCTGGGAGCACGTGGGGGCCGGCTGCCGGGCCCGGGAGGGGGCGTGGAACGGGCAGCGCAGGGGGCTCGTGGCCTCCCCGTGGCGGAAGGTCGTGTCCCGGGTCGTCGGAGAGGCAGGTGACGGGGAGACGCTGGAAAACCTCCGGCCCGCCGACTTCCAGTCGATCGGGGAGTCGTGCGCGGCACGCGCCGGGTACGTGGGCGTGGTGTACGCCGACGGGGACGGCATGGGAAACATCGTCCGGAGCATCGACGAGCGGGACGTCTACGCGGCCTTCGCCGAGGCGGTGGACGGCGCGATCGTCGCCGCGGCCGCCGATGCCGTCGGGTCCCACTTCGGCCGGGAACTCCGCGCGGGGTCCAAGCCCGGGATCGACCTCCTGCTGGTCGGCGGGGACGACGTGGTGGCCGTGGTCCGGGCGGACCGGGCCCTTCCCTTCGCCCTGGACCTGGCCCGGGCCTTCCGCGAGCGGGTGCGGGAGGGTTTCGAGGCCTCCCCGCAGCTCTGGGGCGGGAAGATCGATGCGTCGACGATCGGGCTCTCGGTCGGGGTCGCCATCGCCCGCGCCGACCAGCCGTTCCGCGGGGTCGTGGCGCGGGCAGAGGAGCTGCTGCGCGAGGCCAAGAAGAAGAGAGAGCCGGGCCGTCCCGCCGTCGACTTCGAGGACGTCTCCCAGGGCCACGGGGTACCCCTCGAGGACCTGCGGGCGACGCTTCGCAGGACGGCGACGGGCCGGGCGATCCTCCACGGGACGCGGCCCCTCTTCCTGGACGAGGCGGAGAAACTCCTGGACGCGGTCCGCGGCCTCGCCCGGGCGGGGGACGCCGGGAAGACGCGGGCGAACAACGTGTTCCAGCTGGGTCTCGCCGGCCCGGTCGCCGGGTCCTTCGAGCTCAAGCGGATGCTCGGGCGGGAGGCGGAGGGGCGCGGCGGCCACCCCGTCCGCGAGTTCCTCGAGGCGCTGGGCGTGCTGGAGGAGCCGGTCGGGTGGAAGGAGACCGCCCGTGGAGGGGAAAAGGCCTGGGAGTCTCCCCTGGCGGACGCGGCCCAGCTGTTCCCGTACGTCGGCGGAACGGAGGTGACGAGGTGATCCACGCCACCATCAGGTACAGGGTGAGATTCCTCGGGGCGGGAGCGGTCCTGCCGGCGAGCGGGTTCGGGGCCGGCGGCATCGACCGGGCCGTGGTCCGCACGGCCGGGCCCGGGGGTGTCCCGGTTCCCTACGTCCCCGGCTCCCACGTGCGGGGTGTCGTCCGGGAACAGGTGGAACGCCTGGCGCGCCTCGTCCTCGGCGAGGACGCGGTCCGGACGGCTTCCCACGGGGGCGACACGATGAACCCGGACCCCGGTGATCCCGTGGCGCGTCTCTTCGTGGGCGGCCGGCGCCAGGCCGTCGTCGCCTTCCGGGACCTGGTGCCGGCGGATGCCGAGGGGGCCCGGCGAAACGTCCGGGCGCGGGCCCGGGTCAGCATCGACCGGCGGACGGGGGTGCAACGGGGCGGGCGCCTGTTCGACCACGAGACCTGGCACGCGGGCGTCCTCGAGGGAACCGTCGAGGCGTGGCTCGACGGGGAAGAGACGGCCGACCTCGACCTGGCGCTGCTGGCGGGGGGGTTGCGCCTCGTCGACGCCCTCGGCGGAAACCGGTCGGCGGGCCTGGGCCGCTGCGAGGTGGAGATCCTCGAGGTGAAGAAGGGTGGAGAGCCGGTGGCCCCGGAGGACCTCCTCGGGCGCCTCGGCGGGAGGAGCCAGCCATGAGGGTACCCGTGACGGTCCGGCTGGAGCCGGAAACCCCGTGGTGCATCTCGCGGCACCGGGAGCGGAACGTGGGCGAGACCCTGGACGAGGTCCCGGGCTCCACCCTGCGCGGGGCCCTGGCGGCCGCCTGGATCCGGGTACGCGGCATGCCGGACGAGGCGTTCGACCGGGTGTTCCAGTCCGGGCGCAACCGGTTCCCGTTCTGCTACCCCGGCACCGGGTTCCCCCGCCCGGCCCCGGTCACGACCCGCACCTGCAAGTCCCACCGGGGGCCCCGGCCCACGGGACACGGCATCGTGGACGGGGCACTGGCCCTCCTGGGCCTCGCCGACCGCGCAGCGCCCGACTCCTGTTCCGCCGAGGGGTGCCACGAGCGGCTGGTCCGGTGGGGCCGCCTGGTGACGGAAGAGAATGGCCGGGTCCTCGCCCCCCGGCACGAGCTGCGGATGCACGCCGGGATCCACCGGGCGACGGGCAGCGTCCGGCCCGGGGTGCTCTACGGCACCACGGTCGCCCTGCCGTGGGCCCGGGTCGAGGGTTCGCCAAGAGAGTGGGAGCGGGTGGTCCTCGAGGGGACGGGCTTCTTCGCACCCGAAGACCTGGAGCAGCTCCGGGGGGTGCTCCGGGAGATCGACGGCACGATCCTCGTCGGTCGTTCCCGTTCCGTCGGCCTCGGGGTGATGAAGGTCCGCCTGGAAGAGGGGGACGGGGACCGGACCGCGGGCCTGCGGCGCCGGTTCGAGGCCTGGATCGAGAAGGCTCCCCGCAGGCTGCGGGAGAACGGGATTCCCGTGGCCCTGGTCCTCGTGTCACCGGCCATCCTCCGCCGTGAGGGCAGGTGGTCCTTCGACCCGGTGGAGTTCCTCCGGGAACCGCTGGGCCTCGACGGGGGTGCCCGGGCGCTGGTCCAGCGGGTGCCGGTCTTCGGGTGGGACATGAAGGAGGGTCGGCCCCGGCCCACCGAGTGGGCGGTGGCGGCGGGGAGCGTCGTCGTCGGGCGATCCCGCCTGGGGCAGGAAGAGCTGCTGGACAGGGTGGGCTGGCTGGAAGAGGAAGGCCTGGGGGCCCGCGTGGAGGAAGGCTTCGGCCGGGTGCACGCGTGGGACCCCCTGCTGCTGGGAGACGTGCAATGAGCGAAGAAACCCGGAAGGAAGGCGGGAGGGCCGCAGAGGCAGAAGGAGGCCCGGACGTGGACCACGAGCTGGACGTCCTCTTGGAGGGTCTCCGCGACGAGATCGTCGGTCTCGGCACGCAGGCTGCCGACGTGTTCGGCGCGGACGGCAGGACCCAGCTCTCGAACCTGGAGCAGGTGGCGCTCCACGCCACGACGTTCGCCGAGATCGACGCGTTCATCAAGCGGCAGGCGGGGAAAGAAAAGGAAAAAAAAGAAAAGCAGGGGAAATGGCGAGAGATCGCTCCCGGCCTGCTCGAGTTCACGGCGAAAGCCCGGGACGAGGCGGGGAAGCGGCTGGCCGGCGGGGAAGAGTCGGAAGATCGCCGCCGCCGCCGGCTGCTGGAACTGCGGGTGCCGGAACGCCTCCTGGGAACCGCCTTTCGCTGGCTGCACAGCGAGTACCTCTACCAGGTCGGCGGCCGGCCGGGGGGTGGCAGGCGATGACGGCGGTCGAGCGGGCCGTCGCCACCGAGCGCCTGGCGGAGGTCGCCGGGGAGATCGTGGAACGCGAGCTCGGTTCGGCCATGGAAAAGCTCACCCCGAGCCAGCTCTTCCGGGCGCTGGAACTCGCGGGGGAGGAGGACGGGTGCCGGCTGCTGGAGTCCCTGGCGGGCCACCAGCTGGGTCGCTCCACGATGAAGCCGCCCTACCGGACCTTCTGGAAGGCGATCCAGGACGTGGCGGGGCAGCGGGACCCGGCGGTGGCCGCCTACCTGCAGGAGACCGGTGGCCGGCAGGAACTGGAACCCTGGGAATTCCGCCGGCTGGTGGAGTTCCTGGTCGTGGAGGTTCTCTGGCGGAAGCGGCAGCAGCAAGCTCCCCGGGGCGGGCGGGGACGCGGGAGATGAGCCGATGATGGAACTGAAGACGAGGCACGTGGTGAAGGGGCAGGTGGTCCTCGAGAGCGCCCTTCACGTCGGGACCGGCCGGCCGGGGCGGTCCGGCTCCGACCAGGGGGTGATGCTGACCCCCGGGGGGCGCCCGCTGATCCCCGGCAGTTCCCTCAAGGGGGTCCTGCGGTCCACCGCCGAGTCCCTGGCCGGGCACCTGGGAATGACGGCCTGCTTCCTCGCGCCCGAGGGAAAGTGCCTCACCGGGAAACAGCAGGAAGAGTCGACATTCCGGGAATGGCTGAAGGAAGACCCTTCCGCCGGGGAGATCCGGCAGAGGCTCCGGGCGAACCTTTGCGACGCCTGCCTCCTGTTCGGCAGCCCCCTGGCGGCCGGGAAGGTGCGGATGGTGGACGCGGTGGCGGAGCGCCAGGTGATGCCCGAGATCCGGGACGGGGTCGGCCTGGACCGGGACGCCCGGACGGCCAAGCCCCGCATCAAGTTCGACTTCGAGGTCGTCCCGGCCGGGCTCCGGTTCGACTTCCGTCTCGACGCGGAGAACCTGGAGGACCGGGAGAAGGCCCTCCTGTGGGCCGCCCTGCGGGAGTGGACCCGGGGCTTCTTCGTCGGGGGGAAGGTGTCCCGCGGTCTCGGCGCGGCCCGGCTCGCGGACCTGTCCTGGGCGGAGGCGGACCTCTCCGACCCGGGGCAGCGGGTGGCGTACCTGGCCCGGGGAGAGATGAAGGAGCTGGCGGCAGAGGACCTCGACCGTTTCCTCGAGGGCGTGCTGGCGGCGGGAGGAACCGATGCGTAGGCGGAAGATCTGCGAGCTGGAGCTGGCGGTGGACCTGGAGGCGGACGGGCCGATCCTGGTGAAGGGCGGCGGGGAGTCCGGGATCCTCGCGGTGGACATGTGCTTCGTGCGGACCCGGCGGGGGGACCCCGAGGGGGAGGCGGGGGACCCATACCTGCCGGGGACGAGCCTGAAGGGGGTGATCCGGAGCCACGCGGAACGGGTCGTCCGGTCCCTCGCGGGGAGGGACGACGCGGTCTGCCTCCCCTACGAGCGGGAAGAGGAAAAGGTGAAATCCTGTGGCAGCCGGTACGGCGAGAAGTCGAAACGGGAGGCCTACGCGAAATCCTGCCTCGCCTGCCGCCTGTTCGGTTCCCTCGCCTTCGGGGGCCGGGTCGCCATCGCCGATGCCTACCTGGTGGACCGGGAGGAGGTGCCGGTCCTCCTCGAGGTGCGGGACGGGGTCGCCATCGACCGGCGGACCGGGGCGGCTGTCCCGCGGGCGAAGTTCCAGTTCGAGGTGCTGGTGCAGGGGCGGTTCCGGACGAGGGTCCTGGTGGACAACTTCGAGTCGTGGCAGGTGGGGATGCTCATCGCGGCCCTCGAGGACCTGCTGGCGGGCCGGTTGCCGGTGGGCATGGGTACTTCCCGGGGCCTCGGCCGGATGAAGGGCGCCATCCGGGAGGTGCGGGCCCGCTGGTACGGGAAGGCCCCGTCGTCCTGGGCCGGGATCGAGCGGCTGCTCCCGGAGGAAGAGGCGAAGCGGTGGGGGCTGTTCGCGGGGAAGCGCGAAGCCCCGGCGGTGACGAACCTCGCCCGGGCCGGCCTCGCCCACGAGGCGGTCACGACCTGGGACGGGTGGGCGGATGCCCGGCGGTTCTTCCTGGACGAGTTCGCCGACGTGGCCGGGTCCACGACCTGGCCGGGGGCCCGCGAGAGCGCCTGAGCCGGGCCCGGGAGGACACCGATGAACCACGACGGCATGGCCGCGAGCCGGTACCGCTACCTGGAACGCCCGGGGAAGGGGGCCCGCCTGGATCGGCGCCCCTCCCGCCTGCGCTGGCGGGGGTACCGGGGCCGCT
>CAZOTT010000117.1:0-8157 GCA_964582785.1 uncultured Acidobacteriota bacterium
GGTCCGGAGCCGTTGCCCCTGCCCGTCGGGGACGACCGCCACCCCGGTTCCCGGTCCGCGGGACGCCCGGCCGCGGCCATCGTCCGACCCGCGCTTCCCGGCCCGCCTCGGGTACCGGTCCACTTCGTGGCAGCCCCTGGTCGTCGCCGGGCAGCGCATCGGGACCTTCGGCATCGGGTGCGCGGAACGGCGGGACTGCCTGATGGACCGGGAAGGCGCCGCCCTCTTCCGGGCGATCGCCGACCGGGTGGCACAGGTGCTCAGCCGGATCCTGTTCCTCGCGGCCCGGCAACGGCTGGAAGAGCGGCTCCGGCACGTCCAGAAGCTGGAAAGCCTCGGTGTTCTCGCCGGCGGAATCGCCCACGACTTCAACAACCTGCTCGTCGGGATCCTGGGCAACGCGGACCTCGCCCTTCTTTCCCTGCCCCCGGAGGCCCGGGCCCGGCAGCCGATCGAGGGGATCCTGCGGGCGGGACGGCGGGCGGCGGACCTGTGCCGCCAGATGCTCGCCTACGCGGGCCGCGGGCCGATGGAGCGGCGCCTCGTCGACCTGGGACAGCTCGTCCAGGAGATGATCGAGCTGCTGCGGGCATCGGCGGGACGGAACGTCTCCCTCGAGCTGACCTTCGGCGAGGCCCTGCCGCCGGTCGAGGGGGACCCGACCCAGCTCCGGCAGGTCGTCCTGAACCTCGTCACGAACGCGGCGGAAGCCCTCGAGGGACGGCCGGGAACGGTCCGGGTCACCGTCGAAGCGGTGGGGGCCGACGACCTTCCCGCCGGGTTGCGCCCGGGCGCGGGCGGGGCCCGGACCGGGGAGACGCTCGTCCGACTGCGGGTCGCCGACGACGGCCGCGGGATGGACGAGGAGGTCCGGCAGCGGATGTTCGACCCGTTCTTCTCGACGAAGCGCCCGGGGCGGGGCATCGGGATGGCCGCCGTGGCCGGCATCCTCCGCGGTCACGGGGCGGTGATCGACGTGGACTCCGCCCCCGGCCGGGGAACGACCGTCACCGCCTGGTTCCCCGCCACCACCGGCGAGGTCCCGGACCTGCCCCGGGCGCCGGCCGCGGGGGAGGAACGGTGGCGGGGCGAGGGGGTCGCCCTGGTCGTGGACGACGAGGAGCCCGTCCGGGAGGTGGGTTCCCGGATGCTGGCCGATCTCGGCTACGAGGTGGTGGCGGCGGGCGACGGGGTCGAGGCCCTCGCGGCCCTGGAGCACCACGGCGGTCGGGTCCGGGTCGTCCTGCTGGACCTGACGATGCCCCGGATGGACGGCCGCGAGTGCCTCGCCCGCATCCGCCGGCGCCACCCGGACCTGCCGGTCATCCTCACCAGCGGCTGGGAGGAAGGGGATCCCGGCGACACGCCGGGCCCGACGGTCTTCCTGCACAAGCCCTGGCGCCGCGGCGACCTGGTCGCCGCCCTGCGGGAGGTCTGCCCCGGCTGATCAGTGGGTGTCCGTGCGGTGCAGGTTCTTCGGCGTCCCCGGCCGATCGTTGCAGGACGACTCGTCGTAGTGACAGGTCGCATCGCACCGGAGCGTCCCCGCATCGTGTCCCCTGGACTCGCACGTGGCGCCCCCGAGGTCGTCCCCGTCGCACTCCTCGGCACCCGGCTCCCGCACGCCGTCTCCGCAGCGGCTCTCGCTGTCATCGGTGCGCGAGGTGCAGTTCTCGTCGGCCTGGTCGACCTTGCCGTCGCCGTCGTTGTCGACCCCGTCCCCGCACGCGGTCGTCCCGGTTTCCGAGTCGTCGTCCGCCGAGCTGCACCCGAAGTCGTCCGGGTAGTCCACGGCCCCGTCACCGTCGTTGTCGACCCCGTCCGAGCAGGCCGGCGAAGATCCGCCCCCTCCGCCACCGCCGCCCTCGGTGTGGTCGTAGGCGCCGGGATCCCGGGGGGACGACCGGCGAACCCCCTCGATGTCGACGCCGTCCCCCCAGTTCGCGGACGCCGTCCCGACGACGGGAGAATCCTCCCGGAGGTCGAAGTCGTAGCCCGCGTCGAGCGTGTCGTCGTTTTCCTTGTAGCTGATGTAGACCTCCGCCCGTTTCGCCGTCCGGCTGTGCGGGTCGCGGGTGCAGTCCGGGCAGGGGTCGTCCGCCCAGTTCTGCCAGGAGACGAGAGACATCGAGCGGCCGTGGGCAACGTTCCGCTGGACGTAGCTGCGCCCGTTGTCCTCGATGTACGTGTTGTAGTCCAGGTCGTGGCCACCCTTGGCCCACGTGTCTCCCCCGTAACTGTGCCACAGCATCCGGTTGATGATGCAGTTGTGGAAGTCGAGGTTTTTCGGCTTGTCGCCACACCCGTTCGGGTTTCCCTGGATCAGGACCGAGCTGAAGGGAAACGTGCTGTTCTCGAAACTGATGTCATAGGGGCACTCGATGAAGACCCCTTCCTGGTTATTGTACGTCAGCACATCCCGGAACCGGATCCCGTGGGTTGTCGTGTCCTGGATCTTGAGGCCGTGATTGAAGGAACCGTGCACGAACAGGCCGTCGACGGTCCCGTTACTGGCCCCTCCCGAGAAGCTGCAGCCCTCCCGGCAGCCGTACGTTTCGATATCTTCGTAGGTGAAACCCTGCCCCTGGGTGGCCATGCACTGGCTGAACGTATCCCAGGACGTTCCCGTGACCGTTCCCGTGTTGTTTGGGCGGCGCAACGTGTTCCTGACCTTCAGGTGACGAATCGTGGTGTTGGTTGCCCCGCGGTAGACCCACACCATGCCCCCGTAGACGTGGAGGTTCTCCAGGGTGTTGCCGTCGGCTCCATCGAGGAAGGCTATCGCGATATAGCATGGTGAAATCACGGTGAAACCACGGATGACGGCGTGATCACCCTCCAGGTTGATGACCCTGGAGGAACCGCTGGTGCAGACCGACCGGGCCGCCACCAGGTCCACGCCCGCACTGCCCGTTGCCTGGGGGTCCCGGTCGTCCCACGGGCGCACCCAGTAGTGGGACCCGTCCTCGTAGTAGTTCCCCTCCTTCCCGGAGACGTCCGCCGGCCCGTTCGTGTTCCTCGTCAGGCAGACCGGGCCGACCAGGTCGCCGCTGGTGTGGTTCTCGTCTTCCCAGTAGACCGATGTGGTGTACCGCTGCAGCAGGCAGGATGACGGACTGTTCAGGGTGCCGGTCCCGGCCGGCTGCGGACAGCGGTACACCCGGGCGTGGTCCGGGTCCGGCTCGCAGGCCGAGTCGTCCACGTCGATGGCCCCGGCCAGCCAGTGGGACCGGTCGACCCCGGCCCCCTCGATCACAAGGGGGGACGCCGTCGTGCACGATTTCGTGATCCTGATCCGGTCCTCGAAATAGTCCCCGGAGCCGACGTGAACCGTGTCCCCGCAGGAGGCACGGGAGACACCCTTCGCGATCGTCCGGAAGGCGCAGCTGCCGCCGGCCCCGGCGGCGGCATCCGCCCGCCCGTCGCAGGAATCGGATCCGTCCGCCCGGACCCACCAGTCCCCGGCCAGGGTCGCGGGAGAAAGGCAGGCGAGAACGAGCAGGATCGGGAAGATCGTTGCCCGGTGCTTCCGCACGGTCATGGTCGGTCTCTCCTCCGGGAGGCCCCGCCTCCCGCCACCCCGGAAAGCAACCCGCGTGCCATCATGGGCCGCCGGTCGCGGCCACCCGGGCCGGGCCCGCGGCCCCCCGGCCCGCAACCGCCAGGGACCGCAGGTCGTACTCCCGTTCCACCACGGCCAGCAGCGACCAGTAGTAGACGTAGATGACCTGGGACTCGAAGCGGGACCCCGCGAGCATGCAGATCGCCATGGACAGCATCCCGGCGCCGAGGCCGGCGGCGAGCTGCCGGTAGAACGGGTCCCCGAGGGCCCAGGCCGCCCGCATCGCGACGAAGAAGATCACCCCGACCACGACCAGCAGGACGACGAGCCCGATGACTCCCTCCTCGGTCCCGACGAGGCAGTACGTGGTGTGGGCGCCCTTGCGCCGCCGGAGGGTGCCGTACTTCTCGAAGACGTCGGGGAACGACTTGTAGCCCCACCCGAGGATCGGGTGGTCCCGCATCATCGCGGGCAGGGACTTGTACTGCTCGATCCGCATCTGGGCGGAGTCCTCCACCACCTGGTCGCCCGCGGTCAGTTCCGCGTTGCTTCCCTCCACCTGGGTCGTCTTCTTGACCCGGTCCACCGCCTCCTGGGGCAACCAGAGCTGCCAGCTCGCCGCCATCAGCAGGAGCAGGACGAGGAGCTTGCGATCCCAGAAGATCGCCAGGAAGACCACCGCGGCCGCGGCCCCCGCCCAGGCCCCCCGGGAGAGGGTGAGGATCAGGGCGAACCCCACCGCTCCCGTCACCACCGTGAACCAGAGGTTCCAGAACCGGTGCCCGATCCGGTTGATCGCGAGGAGGAGCAGGAGAGGGAGATACATGGCGAGGGCGCCGCCGAAGATGTTCGGCTGCTGGGCCAGCATCGAGCCGGCCCGGTGGCGCTCGAGGGACCCGGCGAAGAACGCCATCCAGGACATGTGGATCGCCTGCAGGCTGACAAGGAACAGGGAGGCGGAGCTCATCAGCAGGACCAGGCGGTGATCCCGGCGCTCCCGGAGCACGTGGTAGGCGGTCCCGTAGAAGACCATGTAGCTGAGGTGGTTCTTGGCGGCGGCCAGGATGTTGAACAGGGAAACCTTCCAGATCAGCCAGGAGCGGAAGGCGGAAACCAGGATCAGTCCCGCGTAAAGCAGGAGGAACCGGCCCACGAGGCTCCGCAGGGGCTCCCGCCCGTAGAGCTGGTTGGCCCGGGCCCAGAGGAAGAGCAGGAAGAGGATGAGGATCGTCTCGGGGTTGACGCCGCGGATCGGGATGATGTTCGGCGGAACCAGCCCGATGGCCGGGATCCCGGCGATCGTCAGGGCCAGGGCGACCGCCGGGCGCTGGAGGGCCTGGACGATCATCACCACGGCGAAGAACCCCATCAGGCCGAACTTCACCGCCCGGAAGGGGAACGCCCACCCGATGCCGGCGGCCGCGAGGAGGATGCCGACGAGGAACAGCTCGTTGGCCCACGCCAAGCGGCGGGGCGCCTCTCCTTCCCGGGAGGAAAGGGTGGGGGGATCGAGCTGTCGGCCGGCGGTGACGCTCACGGGTCCTCCGCTCCGGCCCGCGGGCCGGAACCGCGCCTCACCCCAAGGATAGGTCCCGGGAACGGGGGCGAACCACCCGGCACGGGAGCGGACCGGCGGGAAAAGGTCAGCCCCCGCGCAGGATCCGCTCGACCAGGCCGGTGGTCGAGAGCCCTTCCGCGAGCGGCACCCGGACCACCTCGCCGCCCCACGACCGGACCTCCCGGGCGCCGACGATCCGGTCCTCGGGCCAGTCCGCCCCCTTGACGAGCACGTCCGGCTGGAGGGCCAGGATCGTCTCGAGGGGGGTGTCCCCGGAGAACAGCACGACCCGGTCCACCGCCTCGAGGGCGGCGAGGAGCTCGGCCCGCTCGACGGCGGGGAGGATCGGCCGGCTCGGCCCCTTGAGCCGCCGGACGGAGCCGTCGTCGTTCACCGCGACGGCGAGGGCATCCGCCGCCCGCCGGGCCGCGACCAGGAGGTGGACGTGTCCCGCGTGGAGCAGGTCGAAGCAGCCGTTGGTGAAAGCCAGGCGCAAGCCGCGGCGCCGCAGGCCCTCCCGCCAGGAGACCGCCTCCGGGAGCGGCACCGCCCCCGGGTACTCCCCGGGAGCGGGGTCCGCCGGACGTTCCGCGACCACGGGGACCTCAGTCCCCCGCGAGGATCGACTTCCCCACCTTGGCGTTCCGGTACTCCTCGTAGGGCACGACCTCGCCGTTCAGCACGGCGTAGATCTTCGGCACCTTCACCACGTCGCCGTTCAGGTTGAACTTCATCCGCCCGGTCACCCCGTCGAAGGTGGAGGTCAGGAGCTGGGCCCGGATCTCCTTGGCGGTGGCGATCCCGGCCTGGTCGATCGCCCGGGCGATCACCCGGACCGCGTCGTAGCCGTGGGCCGCGTAGATGTCGGGCTGGCGGTGGTACTTCGTCCGAAACGCCCGGGCGAACGCCTGCATCTTCGGGTCGTCCGCGTTCGGGTCGAAGGCGGGCCGGGGGAAGACCAGCCCCTCGGCCGCCTCTCCCAGCGCCCGGATCATCCGCTCCGTGACGGCCGAGGTGCCGAGGCGCGCCACTCTGCACTTCAGGTCGTGCATCGCCTGGAGGAGGACCTTCATGTCGTCCTGGTAGGCGGCGATGTAGACCGCTTCCGCCTTCGCCCTGCGCATCTCCCGGACGATCTTCTGCGCCTCTGCCGGGGCGAGGGCCCCCTTGAAGTTCTCCCGGTAGACGACCTGGCGGGTGGGAGCCTCGTAGTTCTGCTGGAAGACGTCGGCGATCCCCTGGCCGAACACGTCGTCCACCGCCACGATGGCCACCCGGGTGATCGCCAGCTTGCGGCAGAAGTCGGCCATCGTGTGGGCCTCGACGTTGTCCGAGGGGTAGACCCGGAAGAACCAGTCTCCCCCTTCCTTCGTCAGGCGCGGGCTGGAGGCGGCGGGCGACAGGAGCACGACCTCCTTCTTGTTGAACAGGGGCGCGATCCGCAGGGCCACGTTGGAAGCCACCGGGCCGATGACGGCGGGGACGCCCATGTCCAGCAGCTCGATCGCACCGACCTGGGCCTTCTCGGGGTTCGTCCCGGTGTCCCGGTACTCGATCCGGAGCTGTGCTCCCCCGAGCACCCCGCCCTTCCCGTTGACCTCCTCGACGGCCAGGTCCATCCCTTCGCGGATCGCCTCCCCGTAGGCACCGGCGGGGCCGGTCTCGGGAATCAGCCCGCCGATCGTGACCGGCCGCGGCGGGCCGCACGCCACGAGCAGCGCGGCGCAGACGAGCGGAAGCAGGACCGGGAACATGCTTCGAATCGCGCGCAGGGTGGTCATGGCGGACCTCCTTGCCCCCGCCCGGGCTCCCGCGGGAACCCCGGGGGATCGGGGCCGGGCCCCCCCGGCCTCGGCCGATGATGCCCCGAAACGCGGCACGGTGTCGAGCCGGCGGAGGCGGCCGCCGCGGCGGAGGATCAGCGGCGCCGGGCGGCCCGTACCCGGGCCAGGTGCTTGAGCATCCGCAGCCGGACCACCTCGAGGCTCTCCGGCGGCGCGGGGCGGCGAAGCTCCTCGGCGAGCTTCCGCGCCTTCTCCTCGGCCCGGCCGGCGTCGATTTCCTCGGCCTTCTCGCAGGTTTCCGCCAGCACGATCACCCGGTCGGGCAGCACCTCGGCGAACCCCCCGCCGATCGCCACCGTCTCCTCCCGCTCCCCGTCCCGGACCGTCCCGACCCCGGGACCGAGGGCGGCGAGGAGCGGGGCGTGCCCGGCCCGCACGCCGAACAGCCCCTCCGCGCCGGGCAGGACCACCTCGTTCACGTCCCGGGCCAGGACCCGGCGCTCGGGGGTGACGATCTCGACGTGGATCTTCTCGGGGATCATCCCGGCCCACCTCCCGCGGGGGAGGACGCGGTCCGCGTCCTCAGGCGGCGCCCGCCTCCCGCATCTGCTTCGCCTTTTCCACCGCCTCCTCGATCGTGCCGACCATGTAGAACGCCTGCTCCGGCAGGTCGTCGTGCTTCCCGTCGACGATCTCCCGGAAACCGCGGATCGTGTCGGCCAGTTCCACGTAGCGGCCCGGCATCCCGGTGAACTGCTCGGCGACGAAGAACGGCTGGCTGAGGAACCGCTGCAGCTTCCGCGCGCGGGCGACGATGATCTTGTCCTCCTCGCTCAGCTCGTCCATCCCGAGGATGGCGATGATGTCCTGCAGTTCCCGGTAGCGCTGGAGCACCTGCTGCACGTCGCGGGCGGTCCGGTAGTGCTCCTCGCCGAGGATCCGCGGGTCGAGGATCCGGCTCGTCGAGGCCAGGGGATCGACGGCGGGATAGATGCCGAGCTCGGCGATCTGGCGGGACAGGTTCGTGGAGGCGTCCAGGTGGGCGAAGGTCGTCGCCGGCGCCGGGTCGGTGTAGTCGTCGGCCGGCACGTAGATCGCCTGGACCGAGGTGATCGACCCCTTGCGGGTGGAGGTGATCCGCTCCTGGAGTTCGCCCATCTCGGTGGCGAGGGTCGGCTGGTAACCGACCGCCGAGGGCATGCGGCCGAGCAGCGCCGAAACCTCCGAGCCCGCCTGGGTGAAGCGGAAGATGT
>CAZOTT010000118.1:0-7816 GCA_964582785.1 uncultured Acidobacteriota bacterium
GCCCCCTCCGGCAGGTGCCCCGGCCAGGAGAGGATCGCGGGAACGCGCAGGCCGCCCTCGTAGACGCTCGCCTTGTGGCCGCGGAACGGTCCGGTGTCGCCCCCGTGTTTCGGGGAGGCGCCGTTGTCCCCGAGAAGGACCACGATCGTGTTCGCGAGCCGTCCATCCGCCCGCAGGGCGTCGAGAACCCGGCCCACGGCCCGGTCGAACGCCAGGACCATCGCGGCGTAGGCGCGCCGCTTCGGATCGGCGATCGCTCCGCACCGGGCGAGCAGGTCGGCCGGTGCCTCGAGGGGGGTGTGGGGCACGGTGAACGCGTTGTACAGGAAGAGCGGCCCGTCACCGCGGTGCTCGTGGATCCACCGCACGGCCTCCCGCGCCAGCAGGTCGGCGGAGAATCCCTCCTCCTCCACCCGCTGCGTGCCCCTCCACCAGTCCAGGTCCCCGTTCTTCCGGCGGTGCGACCAGTGATCGATCACCCCCCCCAGGTTGCCGTAGTGCCACTCGAAACCCCGGTCCATCGGGCGGGCGCCGGGGGCGTCTCCCAGGTGCCACTTGCCCACGAGGGCGGTGTGATAACCGTGGGCGCGCAGGATCCCCGGCAGGGTGGGCAGCGAGGCGGGAAACCCGGCGGAACGCCAGGGCTTCAGGTTGTAGACCAGGTCGTAGCGGATGGCCCAGCGCCCGGTCACGAGGCGCGTCCGGGTGGGAGTGCACTTGGGCGTCGCGTAGAACCGCTCGAGCCGCACCCCCCGTCTCGCCAGGCCGTCGATCACGGGGGTGGGAAACTCGCTTCCGTGGTAACCGACGTCCCCCCAGCCGAGGTCGTCGGCGAGAAAGACGACGATGTTCGGGGAAGCCGGGGGCGGGGCCGCGGGATGACCCGCGGTCCCCTCCCCGCCGGAGCAGGAGAGAGCCGCCAGGGCGAGCCCGAGGCACAGGACGGCCGGGAACGGGGACAGGCGAGCGGATGCGCTTCCCTTCATCGGGAACCTCCTCGCCGACGCGTGGGGATCCGAGCATAGCAGGGGTCCTCCGGGTTGACGTCCACCGGGGAGTCGGCGGGCCCGGAGTTCGGGAGGTTGTGGAAACCTCCGCAACGGTTCGACACTGGTTTCCGATGCCGGCCCACCCCCCCCGCTTCGAGACCCGGAAGCGTCGCCATGTCGTGAGCCGGGGTGCGGGCGGAGATGGGACCCCGGAATCAGCGCGCCGACTGCGGAGTGTTTTTCTCTCCCTGTTCGCTTGCCGCCGGGAGTCCAGTGGTGCTCAACTGGTACGGCAACGCGGCTGGCGCGGGAGGATGAACATCATGACTTCTCGCGGACGGGGGTCGAAATGCCTCTTCGTGAGGCATGTCCCGTGTCTTGCACTGGTCCTGGCCACATGCCTGCCGGGGGTTTTCTCCCTGGCGGGGGGCGATACCGGGCTGCGCCGGGCGGTCCTTGCGGCGCGGGCCGTGGAGGCGGTCCGCTGGTCGCACCGGGTGTGGCCCCGACAGAATCCCGGCCCGAAGCCGTCCCTCGATGCCGTGGCTTCCCCGGGGATCTTCCGGGAGCGGGTGCTGGATGCCCTGGCGATGAGCCTGGCCCTCGAGCGGTGGTGGCACCGCGCCATCGGCCCGCGGGAACTGGAAGCCGAACTCCGGCGGATGGCCCGGAGGACCAGGGCGCCCGCGCGCCTCCGGGAGATGTTCGCGGCGGCGGGCAACGATGCCGCCCTGGCGGCGGAGGCGATCGCCCGCCCCGTGCTGGCGGAACGGCTCCTGCGATCGTGGTACCGGCAAGAACCCCCGGCGAATGCACCTGGGGGCGGGAGCCGGCCCCTCCCGTTCGACGAGTGGTGGAAGCTCGTGCGCCCGGGCCTCGTCGGAGAACTGCTGAAGGATCCATCCCTGGTTCCCCTGGCGGGACCCGGGGACGGGTTGAGCCTGCCCCCGCTGGAGGGATCGACCGGATGCGACGAGGGGGACTGGTCGCCGGTGTTCTCCGGGCTGCCCGACGAGACCGCGGGGGCCGTCGCCGTGTGGACCGGTGCGGAGATGCTGGTCTGGGGGGGGAGCGCCGGTTTCGAGCGCGGATCCGGCTGGGGATACGACCCGGCCACCGACACCTGGCGCCAGTTGTCCCTCGAGGGAGCTCCGTCTCCCAGGAACCGGCACGCGGCGGTCTGGACCGGCCGGGAGATGATCGTCTGGGGAGGAAGCGGCACGGAAACCCTATACCTCGGTGACGGCGCCCGGTACGACCCGGTCGGCGACTCCTGGACGCCGGTGAGCAGCGAGCAGGCTCCCGCGCCCCGGTACGACCACGTGGCGGTCTGGACGGGTCGGGAGATGATTGTCTGGGGGGGGGACGAGCAGGGCGTGGGAGATGCCAGGTCCGGGGGGCGGTACGACCCTGCCACGGACACGTGGCGCCCCACCTCCACGGAAGGAGCCCCCCTCGGTTCCCGTCGGGCGGCGGCCTGGACCGGGCGGTGGATGATCGTCTGGCCCGGCATTGCCAGTCGCCCGAGCCTCTACGATCCGTCGACCGACACGTGGACCCGCGGGACGGACCAGGGGGCGCCCGACCGGCGTCTCGGGCCGGTTTCCGCCTGGACGGGCACCTGCTTCGCCGTCTGGGGGGGATCCCTCCCGTTCGGGGATGGTGTTCACTACTACGGGGACGGTGGCTGCTACGTGCCGGACGAGGACCGGTGGGAACCGATGGCTTCCGGCGGCGCTCCCTCGCCGCGGGACCGGTCGGCTGCGGCCTGGACCGGGGACCGCCTTGTCGTCTGGGGTGGCCGTGGTCCCGACGGGCGTTCCCTCGGTGACGGGGCCGCCTGGATCGCCGCGGAAAACCGCTGGGAGACCCTCTCGGGCGTGGCCGCTCCGGCTCCGCGGTACGAGCACGCGGCGGTCTGGACGGGGAGGGAGGCGATCTTCTGGGGTGGCAGGGGGGAGACCGGCGAGGCGCTGCGCAGCGGGGGGCGGTACGATCCCGGGTCCGACTCCTGGGTCCCGACGGCCGACACCTCCCCCGCCCCCCGCGGCAGGCGCTCATTCGCCTCGGTGTGGACGGGAGAGGAGTTTATCGTGTGGGGCGGGAGGAACCAGCGCACGGTGCTGGGAGACGGGGCTGCCTGGGACCCGGCCACGGCAGAGTGGCGGCCGCTTCCCCCCGGGCCGGGTGTTCCCTGCCCGCGCTGGGATCACCGGGCGGTCTGGACGGGCCGGGAGGTGATCTTCTGGGGCGGCACCGACGGCACGGTCGCAGAATCCGCGTCGGCGCTGGGGGACGGATCGTGCTGGGACCCGGTCACCCGGCAGTGGAGGCCCGTGTCCGTCCTCGGCGCCCCGCCGCCGCGGTTCGGCTTCTCCGCCGTGTGGTCGGGTCGCGAGATGATCGTGTGGGGCGGGGAAGACTTTTCCCGGACCCTCGATGCCGGGGGGAGATACGACCCGCGGACCGACAGCTGGATCCCGATGGCTGCCAACCCCATCGCCCCGAAGGGAGCAAGAGGGCACGGCGCCGCCTGGCTGGATGGCTGGATGGTCACCTGGGGAGGAGAGTACTGGAACGAGCACGGGGCAACCTACGAGTACGTCGAGCGGGGATCGCGCTACGATCCGGCGGGCGACCGCTGGGAACCGATCAGTACCGACGGGGCTCCCGCGTTGCGGGTGGACGTCCGGGCCACGCCGGTCGGGGAAGAGATCGTCTTCTGGGGGGGATGGGACTACTCCTCGGGGAGCCTGGACACCGGCGGAAGGTACGATCCCCACACCGACTCGTGGCGGCCGATGTCCACCCTGGACGCGCCGGGGGGCCGCTACGACCACGTGCAGGTCTGGAACGGCCGGCGCCTGCTGGTCTGGGCCGGCTACGACGGCCTGGTTCCCCTCCGCTCCGGGGGAACGTACGACCCGGAGACCGACGAGTGGGAGGCGATCCCCACGGAAGGTGCACCGGCGGCCGCGTACCGGGGGGGTGGGGCGTGGACCGGGGAGCTGTTCCTCGCCTGGGGCGGGGCTCCCGCGAGCTCTTCCGGCGGCACCTGGTGCACCCGGTGCGGGGACTTCCCGTGGTACCGGGATGCCGACGGGGACGGACACGGGGACCCCGGGGACGAGGTGCGGGCCTGCACCGTTCCCGCCGGCTACGTGGCGTTCGGCGACGACTGCGACGACGCGGACCCGGATCGCTACCCGGGCCGGCCCGAGTCCTGCAACGGGGTCGACGACGACTGCGACGGAACCGTGGACGACGCGTTTCCTCCTCCCGGGCATCCCGGCCTGTCGGTGGACCGGCAGGGAAGGGAAACGGCGGTCCTCTCGTGGCCGGAGCTGGTGGGCGCCGACGGCTACGATGTCGACGCGGGCGACCTGGGGACCCTCGCCGCGACCGGGAGCCTGTTCGAGAGCGTGGAACGGTGCCTGGCCGACGACCTTCCCGACACGGAGGTCTCCGACGCGGAGCCCGTGGCCCCGGGCGAGGGTTGGTGGTACCTGGTTCGCGGGGAGAACTGCGCGGGCCCGGGCACCTTCAACTCCGCCGCCCCGGGCCAGGTGGGCGAAAGGGACAGCGAGCTGCGCATGGCCCCCGGCGGGTGTCCCTGAACGGGAAACTTGCTCCGCCGGTCCCCGGGTTCCCGCCGGTTGCGCGGCCGGTCGGGCCGGGGGCAAGGTGGTCCGCGGCCGCCGGGACCGGGGCCGGGGACACCGGATGCGGGACGACCTGCCGGACAAGGTGCGTGACGCCCTCGGGCGGCTGCCGGGGGAACCGGGCTGCTACCGGTTCCTCGACGGGGAGGGGCGCGTCCTGTACGTGGGCAAGGCGCGGTCCCTGCGGCAGCGGGTCCGGTCCTACTTCCAGCCCGGGGCGCAGCACCCGCCGCGGATCGCCGCCCTCGTCGCCGAGGTCCGGGAGATCGACGTGGTGGTCACCCGGTCGGAGCTGGAGGCGCTGGTCCTCGAGAACAACCTGATCAAGGAGCACCGGCCGCGCTACAACGTCCTGCTGCGGGACGACAAGGAATACCCCTGGCTCAAGCTGACCCTGGGCGACGAGTTTCCCCGGGTCGTCCTCGTCCGGCGGCCCCGCGCCGACGGGGCGCTCTACTTCGGACCCTTCCTGCCGGCGAGCCACGCCCGGCGGACCCTGCGGATGGTCCCCCGTTTCTTCGGGGTGGCGAACTGCCACCTGCGGTTCGACGGCCGGCAGCGGCCGTGCCTGCTCTGGCACCTCGACCAGTGCCTCGCCCCCTGCGCCGGGAAGGCGGACCGGGAGGAGTACCGGGAGCGGGTCGAGCAGGTCCGCCTCTTCCTCGAGGGCCGGGACCGGGAGCTGCGGGCCCGGCTCGAGGAGCGGATGCGGGAGGCGAGCGCGCGGCTCGAGTTCGAGCGGGCGGCCCGCTACCGGGACATGGTCCGTTCCCTCGCCCGGCTCACCGAGCGCCAGGGGATGATCTCCGCGGAGATCGGGGAGGCGGACTTCTGGGCCGAGCACCGGGCGGGGGAACGGGCGATGCTGGAGCTGTTCCGGATGCGGGAGGGACGGGTGATCGGCCGCCGGGAGTTCCCGCTGGACCCGGCGCCGCCTCCCGGTTCTCTCTTCGACACCGTGCTGCCCCAGTTCTACGGGGACGAGGCGCCGCCCAGGGAGATCGTGCTGCCCCGCCGGCCGGCGGACCCGGAACTGCTCGAGCGGTTCCTCGCCTCCCGCCGGGGCGGGCCGGTCCGGATCGTCGCCCCCCGCCAGGGGGAGCGCCGCCGCTTTCTCGACCTGGTCGCCCGGAACGCCCGGCTGGCGTTCGAGGCCCGCTTCCTCGCCACCCACCGGGGGGGCGTGGCCGCCCTCGAGGCCCTGCGGGACCTGCTCGGGCTGGACGAGGCGCCCCGGCGGATCGAGGCGGTGGACGCCAGCCACTTCCAGGGGAGCGAGCCCCGGGTCTCCCTGGTCGTGTTCGAGGGGGGGCGGCCGCGGAAGTCGGAGTACCGGCTGTACCGGCCGCGGGGCGCCCGTCCCGGGGACGACCACGCCGCCCTCGCCGAGGTCCTCGGCCGCCGGGTGCGCCGCCTGCTGCGGGAGGGAAGAAAGCTGCCGGACGCGGTGCTGGTCGACGGGGGCCGGGGACAGCTCGCGGCGGCGGTCCGGGCCCTCCGCGAGGCGGGGGCCGGCGACCTGCCGGTGCTGTCCCTCGCCAAGCGCGAGGAGGAAATCTACCTTCCCGGGAAGGAGGAACCGCTCCGCCTGGACCGGGGAGACCCGCTCCTCCACCTCCTCCAGCAGCTCCGGGACGAGGCCCACCGGTTCGCGGTCCGCGGGCACCGGCGGGCCCGCTCCCGGGCGGAGTTCCGCACCGTCCTCGCGGAGATCCCGGGCGTCGGGCCGGTCACCGCCCGCCGCCTGCTCGCCCAGTTCGGCTCCGTGGACGGCGTCCGCCGGGCCACGGAGGAAGCCCTCGCCGCCGCGGTCGGCCCCGCCCGCGCCCGCCGGATCCGGGAGTGGTTCGGGAGGGAAGAACCCCGCCGGCCGGGCCCCGCCAACTAGATGGCCGAACCGACGGTCCGCCAGAAGCGGTCGCTCTTCGTGAAGTGGAGGTCGTGGACCGGGACCCGGGTGCAGAGCCGGGCGACCAGGCGGGTCAGGCCCTCGTGGGGGACCCCCAGCTCGTGGACGTAGGGGACGCTGGCGGAGACGGTCGCCACCGCCCGGGCGGGGGAAAGGGGCTCGGCCCGGTCCTCCGGGGCCTGCCGCAGGCGCCAGGCCCCGGCGATCGGCCACGCGCCCCGCAGGCGCTCCTCCGGCGGGAAGAGCATGTAGAAGGGGACGGCGCGGGCCAGGGGCACGTCCCCGGAGACGTCCACGAGGACCATGTCGTCCGAAAGGGCGTGGCGCGGGGCGGAAAAGGCCGTCACCGTCGACTTGCCCGCCCCGGAGGGGCCGAAGAAGAGGTGGACGCGACCCCCGTCGAGCACCGCCGCCGCGTGCAGGAGGAACATCTCCCGCTCGATGACGAGGAGCTGGAAGGCGACCCGCAGGAAGTTCTCGAGGGAAATGCTGAAGAGGTTCCACGGGCGGGTCGTCAGCTCCAGCTCCCCGCGCCCCCCGTCGAGGTCGATCCAGCCGTCCTGCCAGTGGGACCGGATGCGGAACCGGCGCGGTCCCTCCCGCTCGATGCCGAGGACGATCGTTCCTCCCGGGGGAGGCAGGGGGACGACGACCCGTTCCTCCCCCTGCCGGCAGCGGATCTCCAGGTCCGGCGGGCGGCCGGGCCGGGGACGCTCGGCGAAGGGAGCGTACTGCCGGACGACGAACGGGTCCCAGGGGGCGGGCAGGTCCGCCACCCGCACCCGCGCCCCCCCGAGCGCCAGCTCGAAGGTCGCGGTTCCCCGGGGGACCGGATCGCGCCGGTCCCGCTCGCCCCGGAAGGCCATGCCATGTTCCCCCGTTGCCCCGGCGGGCCGGGAAAGCCTACCGCGATTCAGCGCAGGCGGCAGGACCAGCTCCGCGGGGTGCGCGGCTCGAAGGCGCGGACCCGGACCGGCACGTGGTGGGTGGTGCCCCCCCGCCCGTCCGGGATGCGGATCCAGGCCAGGTCCGGGTTGCCCCGGGCGAGCCCGAAGTCCCGGCCCCAGGTGAACCCGAGGGCCTCCATCGTCGCCCGGGTCATGTCGACGATCACCCCCGCCCGGCGGGGGGCCGGACCCGGCCCGTAGTCGTTCACCCGGGCGATCACCCGCGTCCCGGTCGGCTTCCCGTTCCCGTCGAGGCGCTCGATCTCCACCCACCCGGTCCGCGCCTCCGGCACGCCCGGCGGCATCGCC
>CAZOTT010000119.1:0-7800 GCA_964582785.1 uncultured Acidobacteriota bacterium
GAGCTTCAGGTCGAGGAAGATTTCCGCGCCCCCCCCCCGGGCCGCCCGCAGGGCCGCCTCGCCGTGGGCGACGAACGCCTCGAGGCCGATCTTGAAGGTGCCGACCCGGCCGGACAGGGCCCCGGCCAGTTCCCGGACCCGGTCCAGGTCGGGCACGTCCAGGGCGACGGCCAGCCGGGACGCCGCGTCGCGGGCCGCCATCACCGGTTCTCCTCGAGGGCGCCGACGAGTTCCCGCACGTCGGCGACCCCGTGGTCCGCGCACCACCGGTCCAGGTCCCCGACCAGGCGGGCGGCGAGGGCCGGGTCGTGGAAGTTCGCGGTGCCGACCTGGACGGCGGTCGCGCCGACCAGGAGAAACTCCACCACGTCACGCACGCAGGTGATCCCGCCGATGCCGATGACCGGCACGTCGACGGCCCGGGCCACCCGGTGCACCAGGGCGACGGCCAGGGGCCGGATCGCGGGGCCCGACAGGCCCCCGGTTCCCCGGTGGAGAACCGGGCGGCGGGTCTCCACGTCCACGACCATCCCCGGGAACGTGTTGACGAGGGAGACGGCGTCCGCTCCCCCCTCCACCGCCGCCCGGGCGGTCTCGGCGATGTCCGTGACGGCCGGGGTGAGCTTCACCCAGACGGGCCGCCCGGTCACCTCCCGGACCGCCGCGGTGACCTCCCGGATCGCCGCCGGCGAGCGCCCGATCTCGAGGCCCCCCTCCCGCACGTTGGGGCAGGAGAGGTTCAGCTCGAAGGCGGCGACGCCCGGCTCCCGGTCGAGGGTCCGGACCACCGCCACGTAGTCCGCCACCTGGTGGCCGTAGACGTTGACGATCACGGTCACCCCGTGCTCCCGGAGGACCGGCAGCTTCTCGCCCCGGAACGCGTCCACCCCGACGTTCTGCAGGCCGATCGCGTTGAGCATCCCGCAGGGGGTCTCGACGAGGCGGGGCGGGGGGTTCCCCGCGCGGGGCCGGGGAGAGATCCCCTTGACCACGATCCCGCCGAGGGCGGCGAGGTCGCAGAACGGCTCGAACTCGAGGCCGTAGCCGAAGGTCCCGGAGGCGGTCAGGACGGGATTCTTCAGCACGAGCCCCCGCCCCACGTCCACCTGCATCCTGGTCGGGCTCACGGCAGCACCTCCCGGGCGTCGAAGACCGGACCCTCGGTGCAGACCCGGACGTAACGGTCGAACTCTCCCCGCGGGTGGCGGCGCTCGACGACGCAGCCGAGGCAGGCGCCGAACCCGCAGGCCATCCGTTCCTCGAGGGAGAGCTGGCAGGGGATGCCCCGCTCGAGGCACAGGGCGGCCACGGCGCGCAGCATCGGCCGGGGCCCGCAGGCGAGGACGACCCGTTCTCCCCGGGGCGGCCCGGCCAGCCGTTCCCGCAGCGGGTCGGTGACCATCCCGCGGAGCCCCAGGCTCCCGTCCTCGGTCACCGGGACGACCTCCCCGCACCGGTCCCGGAACCAGTCGAGGAGCAGGAGATCGCCCCGGGTCCGGCCGCCGAGGAACAGGATCGTCCGGGCCGCGACCTCCGGCCCCGCCTGCTGGACGAAGAGGGGGAAGGGGGCCACCCCGATCCCGCCGGCCACCAGCAGGACCTCCGCCCGGTCCCCGTTTCCCGGGATCCAGAAGCCGCGGCCGAGGGGACCGAGGAGCGCCACCTCGGTCCCGGGCCGGAACCGGGACATCAGCCGGGTCCGCCGCCCGTAGACCCGGTAGACGATGTCCAGGGAGTCCGGGGCCTCCTCGGGGGGTCCGACCCGGGCCACGGAGAACGGGCGCCGGACGAGGGTCTCGCCCGGGTCGGGCAGCCCGATCATCACGAACTGGCCCGCCCGCGCTTCCCGGGCGATCGGGGCGGCGTCGAGGCGCATCCGGAAGCACCGTTCCCCGAGCGCTTCCTGCTCGAGGACGCGGGCGCGCAGGTCCTGGGCCATCGCGGGTCCTCCCTCGGCCCGGGAGTCTACCCCAGCCGCGGCCGGGGGCGGCCCGGTGACGGGGCGCTTGGCCCGCCACCGGTTCCGGGGGAACATGGGCCGATGCGGGGAATTCTCGATCGGGTGCGGGGAGGACTCTCCCCGTGGCTGTGGCTGGTCGCCGACGCGGGCCTGGCCGCGCTGGTCGCCCTGCCCGGGGAAACCCTGCTCCTCTACCTGCTGAGCCCGGACCTCGCCCTCACCCTCGGCGGGTTCGCCGCCACGGCCGTGGCGCTGCTGCCCCAGGTCGTCGGCCTGTTCGTCCTGGCCGGCCCGGCCCTCGTCGCCCTGGGCAACGTGTTCGCCGTCGGCCGGACGACCCGCACCGGGATCCAGCCCCGCTACGTGCTGCACTTCCTCCTCCTGGACTGCGGCCTGCTCGCGGCCGCCGCGGCCTGGCAGTGGCGGGGAGTGGGGCACCTGCTGGCCGGCCCCGCCCGGGCCGCCCTGGCCCTGACGATCACCTCGCTCCTGGCCGCCACGGTCCTGCTCGGCGTGCTCGCCCTGCTTCTCGGGCGGCGGCCGTCCCTCTGGCCGACCCCGTGGCTCGTCGCCGTTTCCCTCGGCCTGCTCGTCGCCCTCGGCGTGGCGGCGGAGCTGCGCCGGGTGCGCCCGGAGCGGCCGCGTCCCCTCGTCCTGGGCCGGTTTCCCCCGGACCGCGGAGCCCTGCTGGTGGAGGTGCCGGGACTGTCCGGCGGACGACTGGACGAGGCCGTGCGGCTCGGTTCCGTACCGGCCCTTGCGGGGATCCTCGCCCGGGGCGTCCTCGCCCCGGTGACCGGCGGCCCCGTGCCGGACACCGTGGCCCTCCACGCGACCCTGGTGACCGGCAAGGGGCCCCGGGACCACGGGATCCTCGGCTCGGTGCGCTACCGGCCGGTGTTCGGCCGGCGGTCATTCGGCATCCTGCCCCGGGGGCTGTTCCTGCGCCGTCTGCTGGGCACCCCGTTCTGGCAGAAGGTTCCGGTGGACTGGAATTCCCTCACCGCGGTCGCCCTGCCCGAGATCGCCCGGGGTGTCGACGTTCCCCTCGCCATCGTGGGGGACCCCCTGGCCTGGCCGTCCACCCCGGACGCGACCCGGGCCTCCTGGAGCGAACGGCGGCTCCTGCCGGGCGCCCTCGTGGCGATGCCCGGCCCGATTCCCCCGGTGATCTGCCCGGAGTTCTCGCCGGACGAGATCGCGGCCCGGTTCTTCGACCCGCCGGCGGACCGGCTCCGGGAAACCCCCCGGCTCGGCCGGCTGGTGGGGGAGGCGCTGGCCCGGGACCTGTGCGCCCTGCGGGTGGCGCGGGAGCTGGCCCGGGCGGGGAAGTGGCCGCTCCTCCAGGTCCGGCTGGCCGGTTACTACCGGGTCGCCTACCAGTTCGCCGGCTGGTCCCCCCGCCGCCCCGCCCGGGCGGTCTCCGACCTGGAGGTGGCCGCCTACGGGCGGGTGATGCTCCGCTACCTGCGGGAGCTCGACCCCCCCCTCGGGGAACTCCTCGAGGCGTCCCGGGGGCGGCTGGTCGTCCTCGTCTCGGAGCACGGGATGGAACCCCGCCGGGACGTCCGCCGCCTGCTCGCGGAGCTGCTGGGGCGGACCACCCCGACCGGGACCCATGCCGGTCCACCCCCCGGCCTGGCCGTCTTCGCGGGGGAGGGGACCCGGGCGGGCCGGCGGCTGGACGGCAGCGTGCGCCTCGAGTCGGTCCTGCCGACCCTCCTCTGGGGGATCGGCCTGCCCCCCGGCGAGGACATGGGCCCCCTGGTCCGGGATGCGTTCACCCCCGACTGGGCCGCCGGCCACCCGCCGGCGCCGGTGCCGAGCTGGGGGCTGCCGCCCGGGGGGCGCTCCCGTTGACCCCCCATCCCGGCCCGGGCAAACTGGCGCGGGCCGGGGAGCGGAAGGCCCGCGTCGATCCGCCGCGGGCACCCCGGGCCCGCGATGCGGAGGCGAGATGACGGAAGGGATGGTCCTGATCCGGGCCGACGAGATCGACCGGGCCCTCGCGCGGATCGCCCACCAGGTGCTGGAAGAAGGCGGGGAGGAGGGTGACCTCGCCCTCGTCGGGATCCAGACCCGCGGCGTGCCGCTCGCCCGGCGGCTCGCCGCCAGGATCGGGGAGATGGAGGGGTCCGAGCCACCGGTCGGGATCCTGGACATCAACCTGTACCGGGACGACCTGTCCCGGGTCGCCGCCCACCCGGTCGTTCGGCGGACGGAAATCCCCTTCCCGGTGGAGGACCGGCGGATCGTTCTCGTGGACGACGTGCTCTACACGGGACGGACGATCCGGGCCGCCCTGGACGCCCTGACCGACCTGGGAAGGCCGCGCCTGATCCGCCTGGCGGTCCTCGTCGACCGGGGAGGGCGGGAACTGCCGATCCAGCCGGACTTCGTCGGGCGCCACTTCAGCGCGGGTCCCGACCAGCTGATCGACGTTCTGCTCGCCGAGACCGACGGGGGCCCGGACCGGGTCGTCCTGCGCCCGCGGGAACCGGACCCGGCGCCGGTGGCGGGAAAGGCCCCGGCGGGCGCCGCGGGAGGCCGGGCCGCGGCCGGGAAGGCCGCCGCGACGAAGAAGGCCGGGAAGGCGGCCTGCGGCAAGAAGGCCGCGACCCGGAAGAAGGCGGTCGCGAAGGCCGGGGCCCGCGGGAAGGCGGCCGCGAAGAAGAAGGCCGGGCCCCGGAAGGAGGCTACCGCCAGGCGGAAGAAGGCCGGCTCCCGGGGCAGCCGGGGCGGGAAGGGCC
This sequence comes from uncultured Acidobacteriota bacterium, assembly GCA_964582785.1. Lineage (GTDB taxonomy): Bacteria > Acidobacteriota > Polarisedimenticolia > J045 > J045 > JAMOQA01. The sequence goes on from CAZOTT010000119.1 coordinate 4,711, forward strand.
GGCCGGGAGGTGGGCGATGAGGCTGAGGGGACGGCACCTCCTGGGGATCGCCGGGATGGAGGCGGACGAGATCCGCCTGGTCCTGGACACCGCCGAGTCGTTCCTCGAGGTTTCCGGCCGGGAGATCAAGAAGGTCCCGGTACTGCGCGGAAGGACGGTCGTCAATTTCTTCGTCGAGCCGTCGACCCGCACCCGGACGTCGTTCGAACTGGCGGAAAAGCGCCTGTCCGCGGACACCCTGAACATCAGCGCCTCGATGAGCAGCCTGGTCAAGGGGGAAACCCTGCTGGACACCGTGCGCAACCTCGAGGCGATGAACCCGGACTTCATCGTGATGCGCCACGCGGAACCCGGCGCCCACCTGCTGATCACCCGGGTGACGAGCGCTTCCGTGGTGAACGCCGGGGACGGCGCCCACGAACACCCGACCCAGGCGCTCCTCGACGCGATGACGATCCGGCAGCGGTTCGGGCGTCTCCACGACCTCGACGTGGTCATCCTCGGCGACATCCTGCACAGCCGGGTGGCCCGGTCCAACATTCACCTGCTCACGACGATGGGTTCGCGGGTGACGGTCTGCGGCCCCCCGACCCTGGTCCCGGTGGGGATCGAGGACCTGGGGGTCCGTGTGAGCCACGATCCCCGGGAGGCGATCGAGGGCGCCGACGTGGTCATGGTGCTGCGGATGCAGCTCGAGCGGATGAAGGCCGGCTACGTCCCCTCGCTCCGGGAGTACGCCCGTCTCTACGCCCTGACCCCGGAGCGCCTCGCGGGGGCCAAGCCGGACGCGATCGTCATGCACCCGGGACCGATGAACCGGGGCGTGGAGATCGACAGCCGGGTGGCGGACGGGTCCCGGTCGGTGATCCTCGACCAGGTGGCGAACGGGGTCGCGGTCCGGATGGCGGTCCTCTACCTGCTGGCGGGAGGCGAGCGTGAAAACGTTGCTGCTTAGGCGGGCGCGGGTGATCGACCCGGCCAGCGGCCTGGACGCGGTCCGGGACGTGCTGGTCGAGGGCGACCGGGTGGCCAAGGTCGGGGCGCGGATTCCCCGGCGGGAGGGCTCGACCGTCCTCGACCTGGACGGCCTCGTCCTCGTGCCCGGCCTGGTCGACATGCACGTCCACCTGCGGGAACCGGGGCAGGAGTGGAAGGAGACGATCGCCTCCGGCGCGGCGGCGGCCGCGGCCGGGGGGTTCACCGCCGTCGCCGCGATGGCGAACACCGACCCGGTGAACGACTGCCGCGCCGTCACGGAGCTGATCGTCGCCGAGGCGCGCCGGCACGCCGCGGTGCGGGTCTACCCCGTCGGCGCCGTCTCCAAGGGGCTCGCCGGGAAGGAACTCGCCGAGATCGGGGACATGGTCGCGGCCGGCGCCGTGGCGATCTCGGACGACGGGCGGGCGATCATGGACGGCTCCCTGATGCGCCGGGCGCTCGAGTACGCCCGGATCTTCGACGTCCCGGTGCTGGCCCACGAGATCGACGAGCACCTGGCGGGCGGCGGCGTCGTCCACGAAGGCAGGGTTTCCACGCTGCTCGGCCTCCCGGGCCAGCCGGCCTGCGCCGAGGAGGCGCTGATCGCCCGGGACCTCCTGATCGCGGAGGACACGGGGGGCCGGCTTCACGTCCAGCACCTGACCACGGCGCGGGGCCTCGAGATGGTCCGGCAGGCGAAGAAGCGGGGAGTCCGGGTCACCTGCGAGGTCACCCCCCACCACCTGGCGCTGACCGACGAGGCCCTGGTCGGGTACGACACGGATCTGAAGATGGCCCCGCCCCTCCGCCCGGAACGGGACCGGCAGGCCCTGGTGCGGGGCCTGCGGGACGGGGCCGTGGACGCGGTGGCGACGGACCACGCTCCCCATCACCCGGACGAGAAGGCGGTGGAGTTCTCCCGGGCCCCGTTCGGCACGATCGGCCTCGAGACCGCGGTGCCGGTCTTCCTCACCCGGTTCGTCCACGAGGGGGGGGTCGACCTGGTCACCTTCGCGCGGCTCTTTTCCCTGGGCCCGGCCCGCGCCCTGGGCGTTCCCGGCGGGACGATCGAGCCCGGCGCGCCCGCCGACCTCACGGTGATCGACCCGGACCGGGAGGGAAGGGTGAATCCGGGGGAGTTCCGCAGCCGGGCGCGGAACACGGCGTTCAAGGGCTGGGTGACCCGGGGGGCGGCCGCGATGACGATCGTCGGGGGCCGCATCGTCCACGACTCACGCTGACCCGTGGTCACGGGCGCCCTCCTGCCCGGGATGGTACGATCGCATCGAAGGTGACACCGCGCCGGTACGCCATCATGACGCAGCGCGGCGGCCTCTCCCGGGCCGAGGCCCTTCGAAGGAGGACCAGATGACGAGCCGCAACCTTCTCCGGACCCTTCCGCTCCTGTGCGCCCTCGTGCTCCCGGTCGCCGGGATCGTCCCGGTCGCGGTCGCGGCCCCCAAGGCGCCCCCGGAAGACCCGGCGCTCGCCGAGGGGATCCGCCTGATCCGGGACCAGAAGTGGAAGGAGGCGGAGAAATGGTTCTGGAACTTCCTCAAGGAGCACCCCGACCACGCGGAGGCGATGCGCAAGTACGGGTTCATCGAGCTGCGGCGGCCCGGCGGGGACGCGGTGCGCGCCCGGGAGTTCCTCGAGAAGGCCGACCGGCGGGAGCCGGACAATCCCGTCGGGCTGTTCCTGCTGGCCAAGGCCTGCGAGGCGACCGGGGACTGGGCGGCGGCGCGGAGGACCTATGACCGCCTGATCGAGCTCGGCCCGGGGAAGGACGACCCGGTGCGGGCCGGGGCCGTGCACCTGGCGCGCTTCAACCGGGCCCTGGTCGCGATCCGGGACCGGGACTGGGCGACGGCGGAGAAGCTCCTCGACCAGGTCCTCCAGCGCGACCCCCGCCACGCCTACGCGTGGTACGAGAAGGCCGGGATCGCCGCGGAGCAGGGGAAGGCGGACCGGGCCCTCGAGCTGTACGAGAAGACCCGGGAGATGCTGGAGCGCTGGGCCCCCTCCGAGGCCTGGACCTACCCCCAGAGCCGCTACTCCTACATCCGCGAGAACACCGCCCTCGAGCTGGCGAAGCTCTACCTGGCCCGGGGC
>CAZOTT010000120.1:0-7797 GCA_964582785.1 uncultured Acidobacteriota bacterium
TTCGCGAGGGCGGCCGGACGGTCGGCGCCGGCACCGTCACCGAGATCATCGAGTAGCTCCGGCCCCCCGGGCCGCGGGCGCCGCGAGGCGGGAGCCGCGACGATGCGTGACAACGTGATCCTGGCCTGCACCGAGTGCAAGCGCCGGAACTACACGACGACGAAGAACAAGAAGACGAAGCCGGAGCGGCTCGAGTTCAGGAAGTACTGCCGCTTCTGCCGGAAGCACACGGTTCACAGGGAGACGCGCTGAGGCGGGGGCGACCCCCGGAGGCACGACCTGCAGGGCAGTAGCTCAATTGGCAGAGCAACGGTCTCCAAAACCGTAGGTTGGGGGTTCGAGTCCCTCCTGCCCTGCCAGCCGGTCGGAGCGGGAGACCCGGCGCACGGGAGGCAGCCGTGGAGAGCCTGAGGAAGTTCCGCCAGTTCCTCTCCGATACCTGGAAGGAGCTGAAGCGCACCTCCTGGCCGAACAAGGACGAGGTCGTCGGGACGACGATCGTCGTCATCGTCTTCGTGGCGATCGTGGCCGCCTGGCTCGGGGCCGTCGACTTCGTCCTGGCGCTGGTGCAGCAGCACGTCCTCGGCCTCGGGGCCGGGTCCTGAGCCCGGCGGGGCGGACGGGGTGGCGGCGATGAACGACACCGACAGGCGCGACGAACTGCACGCGGGCTCCGCCGGGGAACCGGCCGAGGTTCCCGGCCAGGGGGGCGGCCTGTCGGAAGATGCCGCCGGCCGGCCGGCCGAGGAAGGAGGTCCGCCGGCCGACGACCGGAAGAAGTGGTACATCATCCACACCTACAGCGGCTTCGAGAACAAGGTGAAGCAGTCCCTGCGGCAGCGGGCCGATGCCTACGGGATGGGGGACAAGATCGGCGAGATCCTGGTCCCGACGGAGGACGTCGTCGAGATCCGGGACGGGAAGAAGGTTCACACCAAGCGGAAATTCTTCCCCGGGTACGTCCTCGTGCACATGGAGATGTCCGACGAGGCCTGGCACGTGGTTCGCTCCACGCCGAAGGTGACCGGGTTCGTCGGCGCCACGGGTTCCGGGCAGAAGCCGACGCCCCTGAAGCAGGAGGAGGTTGACCGGATCCTCAACCAGGTTCACGTCACGAAGGAAAAGCCGAAGCCGAAGATGGACTTCCGCGTCGGCGAGACCGTCAAGATCATCGACGGCGCGTTCGTCGACTTCACCGGGACGGTGGAGGAAATCAACGAGGATCGCGCGACGCTCAAGGTGATGGTCAGCATTTTCGGGCGCGCCACCCCCGTGGAGCTCGAGTTCCACCAGGTCAAGCGACCCGAGTAGGGCGATTCCTGCCGGGAGCCGGGTGAGAGCCCCGGCGCTCGTACCGGCGAGAGGGAGACATGGCCAAGAAGGTCATCGCCGTTGTCAAGCTGCACTGCCAGGCGGGCAAGGCCACCCCTGCCCCTCCCGTCGGGCCGGCGCTCGGGCAGCACGGCGTCAACATCATGGAGTTCTGCAAGGCGTTCAACGCCCGGACCCAGGGGCAGGGCGACCTGATCATCCCCGCGGTGATCACGATCTACGCCGACAAGTCCTTCACGTTCATCACCAAGACCCCGCCGGCGTCCGTGCTGCTGATGAAGGCGGCCGGGATCCAGAAGGGCTCGGGAGAGCCGAACCGGGTCAAGGTGGGGAAGGTGACCCGCGCCCAGCTCGAGGAGATCGCGAAGCTCAAGGAGCCCGATCTCACGGCGGCCGACATGGACGCCGCCGTGCGGACGATCGCCGGCAGTGCCCGCAGCATGGGCATCGAAGTCGTCGACTGAGCGGGGAGGGGACGATGCCGAAGCGAGGAAAGAAGTACCGGGCGGCGGTCGAGAAGGTCGAAAGGCGCCCCTACGGGGTCGAGGAGGCGATGGCCAAGGTGAAGGAGATCGCCTGGGCCAACTTCGACGAGACGGTCGAGGTCGCGCTGCTCCTCGGGGTCGACCCGCGGCACGCGGACCAGATGGTCCGCGGGACGGTGGTCCTGCCCCACGGCACGGGCCAGTCGCTGCGGGTCCTGGCGATCGCGGGCGGCGAGAAGTACCAGGAGGCCGAGGAGGCGGGAGCCGACCTGGTGATGACCGGCGAGGAGGCGGTGGAGAAGATCTCCGGCGGCTTCCTCGAGTTCGACGCGGTGGTCGCCACGCCGGACGTCATGCGGTTCATCGGCCGGCTGGGAAAGATCCTCGGGCCGCGGGGCCTGATGCCCAACCCGAAGACGGGCACGGTGACCATGGAGATCGGCAAGGCGATCGGGGAGATCAAGGCCGGAAAGGTCGAGTTCCGCGTGAACAAGACCTCGATCATCCACGGGATCATCGGCAAGGAGTCGTTCCCGCCGGAGAAGCTGGTGGAGAACTTCCGGGCGTTCGTCGGGGCCGTCCAGCGGGCGAAGCCGGCGGCGGCCAAGGGGCGCTACATCCGGACCGTGCACGTGGCGACGTCGATGTCCCCGAGCATCGAGATCGACCTCGCCGAGGTGGACCGGATCCAGCAGGCCGAGCGGGCCTGACCGGGGAGGCGAGCCGATGAGAACCAGGGCGGAAAAGGAAGCCCTCGTCGAGGAAATCCGGCAGGTCTTCGAGGGTGCCAACAGCATCTTCCTGGTCAGCCTGACCGGCCTGACGGTGAACGAGGTGAACGAGCTGCGGGCGAACCTGCGCCAGAAGGGGGCCCGGGTCCGGGTCGTGAAGAACCGGCTGGCGAAGCGGGCCGCGGTGGACAGCGTGGTCTCCGGCCTCGAGCAGTGGTTCGTCGGGCCGACGGCGGTCGTCTACCATCCCGAGGAGCCGGTCACGATGGCGAAGGCGCTGGTCGACTTCGCCAAGGACCACCCCCAGCTCGAGATCAAGGGCGGGCTGGTCGACCGGACCGACGTCGTCGATGGAGACCAGGCGAAGGCGATCAGCAGGATGCCCGACCTGGACGGGCTGCGTGCGCAGATCCTCTCGCTGCTGCAGGCGCCGGCCGGGCAGCTGGTGAGGCTTCTTCATACCCCGGCCACGCAGCTGGCGCGTGTGCTGGAGCAGCGTAGCAGGCAGGAAAGCCAGGAGTAACCCGGGTTTCGTCAACGACTCCCGGCCCGCAAGCACCGGGCCCGGGCGCGAGGGAGATGAACGTCATGGCTGCAGACCTCAACCAGATCGTGGACACCCTGAGCGAGCTGACCCTGATGGAGGCGGCGAACCTCGTCAAGATGCTCGAGGAGAAGTGGGGCGTGACCGCCGCGGCCCCGGTGGCCGTGGCTGCCGTCGGTGCCGCCGGCGGCGCCGAGGAAGCCCAGGAGGAGAAGACGGAGTTCGACGTCATCCTCGAGGCGATCGGCGAGAAGAAGATCAACGTGATCAAGGCGGTCCGCGAGGTGACCACCCTCGGTCTCAAGGAGGCCAAGGAGCTGGTCGAGTCCGCCCCGAAGGCGATCAAGGAAGGGATCTCCAAGGAAGAGGCCGAGGAGATCAAGAAGAAGTTCGAGGAAGTCGGAGCCACGGTCTCCATCAAGTAGCTGCTCCGACGAGGAGCCGGGTTCGGCCCGTGTCGGTGCGTCGCGACAGGTTCCGGGGCCTCCCCCGCCGGCGGGGGACGGGCGGGGTCTGTCGCGCGCACCGGTCGGTCGTTCCATGCCGGCGGCGCCCGCGGCGCGCCGGTGGCACGCGTTCCGTTCTCTCCCGGGAGGACGGATCGCCCGGCGGCGTCTCCTCCCGGCAGGGCGGGGAAGTCGCGCCGTTCCTTTCTCGCGTGGGGTGAACCCAGATGGCGACTGCCGAGATCCATTCCCGGAAGAGGCAAGACTTCTCGAAGATCGCGACGAACATCGCGATCCCCAACCTGATCGAGGTGCAGAAGCGGTCGTACGAGCGTTTCCTCCAGATGTACACGGCGCCGGACGACCGCGAGGACATCGGCCTGCAGGCCGTGTTCAAGTCGATCTTTCCGATCGTGGACTTCCGCGAAACCTGCAGCCTCGAGTTCATCTCCTACTCGATCGGGAACTGGGCCTGCAAGTGCGGGCGTCTCCAGGGGATCGAGAAGCTGCGGGTCGTCTGCCGGGGCTGCCACAAGCCGTTCGTGGTCCGGGAGCCGAAGCTGGCCGAGTTCCCGTGCCCGAGCTGCGGTGAGCTGAACCCGAACCGGCTGGAAACCTGCGAGGAATGCGGGGAGCCGGTCGGCCTCAAGCCGAAGTACGAGGTGAAGGAGTGCCAGGAACGGGGGATGAGCTACAACGTCCCCCTCAAGGTCACCGTTCATCTCGTCGTCTACGACAAGGACCCGGAAACCGGGGCCCGGTCGATCCGGGACATCAAGGAGGAGGAGGTCTTCTTCGGCGAGGTGCCGATGCTCACGGACAACGGCACCTTCATCATCAACGGGACGGAGCGGGTGATCGTCTCCCAGCTGCACCGCTCCCCGGGGGTCTTCTTCCAGGCGACGCCGGACCGCTCCACCTACATGGCGAAGATCATCCCCTACCGCGGGGCCTGGGTGGAGTTCGAGTACGACCAGAAGCAGCTGCTGAACGTCCGCATCGACCGGAAGAGAAAGTTCTACGGCACGATCTTCCTCCGGGCCCTCGGCCTCGCCACCGACGAGGAGATGCTCCGGGAGTTCTACACGCCGACCGAGATCCTGCTGGAGAAGGACCAGGTCCTCTGGAGCGTCGGCCCCGGCCTGCTGCTGAAGAAGTCCGCGAAGGAGATCCGGGCCCCGGGCGGCAGGAAGGTGCTGCTGCGCAAGGGGGTCAAGATCCGCAAGGCGAACCTGCGCCGCCTCGAGGATGCCGGCATCGGTCACGTCCCGCTGCCCGAGGAGGAGTTCCAGGGGGTGATCGCCCTCGAGCCGGTGATCCACCCCGAGACCGGGGAGGTCCTGGTCGACACCAACGAGGAGATTCCCGCCGAGAAGCTGGCGGAAATCCGGGAGGCGGGGGTCGAACGGCTGGTGGTGATCCTGCCCCAGTCGGACCCGGTGGGGCCGGTGCTCCACGAGACGCTGAAGAAGGACACGGTCCGTACCCCGGAAGAGGCGCTGATCGAGATCTACCGCAAGCTGCGGCCGGGGGATCCCCCGACGATCGACGCCGCCCGGAAGCTGTTCGACTCGATGTTCTTCGATCCCCAGCGGTACGACTTCTCCCGCGTGGGGCGGCTGAAGTTCAACACGAAGCTGGGGATGAACAAGTCCCTCGACGAGAAGATCCTCCAGCCGGACGACTTCTATGCCGTCATCCGCTACTTCCTGCGCCTGCCGCAGGGGGACGTGCCCCTCGACGACATCGACCACCTGGGCAGCCGGCGGGTCCGGTCCGTGGGCGAACTCCTCGAGAACCAGTTCCGGATCGGTCTCATCCGGATGGAGCGGGCGATCAAGGAGAAGATGTCCGTCTACCCGGAGATGGCCACGGCGATGCCGCGGGACCTGATCAACTCGAAGCCGGTGGTGGCCGCGGTCCAGGAGTTCTTCGGGTCGAGCCAGCTGTCCCAGTTCATGGACCAGACGAATCCCCTCTCCGAGGTGACCCACAAGCGCCGGCTCTCGGCCCTCGGGCCCGGGGGGCTGTCGCGGGAACGGGCGGGCTTCGAGGTCCGGGACGTCCATCCCTCCCACTACGGCCGGATCTGTCCGATCGAGACGCCGGAAGGGCCGAACATCGGGCTGATCTCGTCCCTCGCCTGCTACGCCCGGATCAACGACTACGGCTTCATCGAGTCGCCGTACCGCAAGGTGATCGACGGCCGGATCGTGGATCACGTGCAGGTGACCTACGCCGGGGATTCCGACCTTTCCGTGGGCGACGTCCTGCCGGAGGAGAAGTTCCGGCGCCTGCGGCGGGCCCTGGAGAAGGAGGGGAAGCGCCCGCCCAAGGCGGAACCGTACGCCTTCTACCTGACCGCCTGGGAAGAGGACCCGCTGACCATCGCCCAGGCGAACGCCCCCGTCGACGAGAAGGGGCGCTTCATCAACGAGCGGGTGACGGCCCGCAAGGGCGGCTCCTTCATCTACGCGCCGCGGGAGGAGATCGACTTCATCGACGTCTCCCCCAAGCAGCTGGTCTCGGTCGCCGCCTCCCTGATCCCGTTCCTGGAAAACGACGACGCGAACCGGGCGCTGATGGGCTCGAACATGCAGCGCCAGGCGGTGCCGCTCCTGCAGCCGGAGGCGCCGATCGTCGGGACGGGGATGGAGGAACCGACCGCCCGGGACTCCGGCGCGGTCGTCATCTGCCGCCGTTCCGGCATCGTCGACAAGATCGACGCCACGCGGATCATCGTCCGGGTCACCGGGTCCGAGGGCAGCGAGGACTTCGGGGCGGACGTCTACTCCCTCGTCAAGTTCCGGCGCTCCAACCAGAACACCTGCATCAACCAGAAGCCGCTGGTCCGGCAGGGAGACCGGGTCGTGGCGGGGCAGGTGCTGGCCGACGGGCCTTGCACGGACCGGGGGGAGCTGGCCCTGGGCCGCAACGTCCTCGTCGCCTTCATGCCGTGGCGCGGGTACAACTTCGAGGACGCGATCCTCGTCTCGGAGCGCCTGGTCAAGGAGGATGCCTTCACCTCGATCCACATCGAGGAGTTCGAGATCGAGGCGCGGGACACGAAGCTGGGGCCCGAGGAGATCACGCGGGACATCCCCAACGTCTCGGAGGAGTTCCTCAAGGACCTCGACGAGAGCGGGATCATCCGCATCGGGGCCCACGTCAAGCCGGGAGACATCCTGGTCGGGAAGGTGACCCCCAAGGGGGAAACCCAGCTCACGCCGGAGGAGAAGCTCCTGCGGGCGATCTTCGGGGAGAAGTCGGGGGAGGTCCGCGACGCATCGCTGACGACGCCGCCCGGTATCGAGGGGATCGTCGTCGACGTGCGCGTCTTCGCCCGCAAGGGGGTTCGCAAGGATGCCCGGCACCGGGCGATCGAGGCGGAGCAGATCCGGCAGTGGGAGAAGAACCTCCAGGACCAGATCCGGATCATCACCGAGGAGAACCGGAAGCTGATCGCCGATCTTCTCGAGGGCGAGCCGCTGCGCAGCGACCTCGTCAGCGAGGACGGGGAGCGGGTCCTGCTCCCGGAGGGCACGATCCTCACGCGGGAGATCATCCGGGACCTGCCCACCGACGACCTGATGCGGCTGGACGTGAAGCCGCGCCGGTCGGCGACCCTGGAGGCGATCCGGAAGATCGAGGAGCGGACCCGCAAGCGGATCCAGCTCCTGCAGCAGTTCCACCAGGAGAGGATCGAGTCCCTCGAGAAGGGGGACGAGCTGCCCCCGGGAGTGATCAAGCTGGTCAAGGTCTTCATCGCGATGAAGCGCAAGCTGTCCGTGGGGGACAAGATGGCGGGACGCCACGGAAACAAGGGCGTCATCGCGAAGATCCTGCCGGTGGAAGACATGCCCTACCTGCCGGACGGGACGCCGGTCGATGTCGTGCTGAACCCCCTCGGCGTGCCGAGCCGGATGAACGTCGGGCAGATCCTGGAGACCCACCTCGGGTGGGCGGGGAAGGTCCTCGGCCTTCATTTCTCCACCCCGGTGTTCGACGGCGCGCGCGAGGCGGACATCAAGGCGCGGTTGCGGGAGGCCGGCCTGCCGGAAGACGGGAAGACGGTCCTCTACGACGGGATGACCGGCGAGCCGCTCGAGCAGAAGGTCACCGTCGGCTACATCTACCTGATGAAGCTGAGCCACCTGGTGGACGACAAGATCCACGCCCGCTCCATCGGCCCCTACTCGCTGATCACCCAGCAGCCGCTCGGCGGCAAGGCCCAGTTCGCCGGCCAGCGCTTCGGCGAG
>CAZOTT010000121.1:0-7643 GCA_964582785.1 uncultured Acidobacteriota bacterium
TGTCCCCTTCTCCCCGGAACCTCCGGCGCCGGGAACCTGGGTGGTCCGGTCCCGGGTCGAGTGGGTCAACGTCTGGTCGTGGGAACCGGGCACCTACCGCTTCGATTTCGAGATGCTCGAGGGGGCCCTGTCCGCCGCGCATGGCCTCGACCGGCGCACCTGGATCGAGCTGGAGGTCCAGGACCGCTCGACCTTCCGCGGGTCGATGGACGGCCTGATCCAGAACTTCCACCACCTGTTCGGGCTGCCCCAGGGGGGACGCGACCGCTTCCCCCGCTACGCGTACGGGATCCACCTCGAGGACGGCCGGGGGCGGGTCCTGGTGGACCGGGACCGGCCGTTCGGGGACGCCACCGGGGCGCAGGTGAGCCTGTTCCGGGTGCTGGTCGAGGGCGACGAACACCGCCCCTGGCTGACCCTCGGGGGCGGGCTGCGGTGGGCCCTGTCCCGGGGAATGGTCCGGGGGCCCCACCGCTGGGACGCCCAGGTCCGGGCCGCCGCGGGCCGCCGCTGGCACCGCTGGTCCGTCTTCCTCAACGCGGGCTACACCTGGTTCGGCGAGACGTCGTTCGCCGGCGTCGTCCCGTTCAAGCATTCCCAGTGGACCGGGGCCCTTTCCGTCGAGTGGCGCGCCTTCCGCCGTTCCTCGATCGTCGGGCAGTACCTGGCCGCGGAAGGACCGGTGGACGGTATCGAGCCGTTCGACTCGTTCTCCCACGAGGTGCTGCTGGCCTGGGTCGGACCGGTCGGCCCGGGTCTCGTCCTCGAGGCGGGGTTCATCGAGAACATGTTCCACTACGACGCGGGACCCGACTTCGGTATCCACCTCGGCCTGCGGGTCACCCTTCCCCGGCGGCGGCCCCGATCCAGGCCGTCGCGGCCAGGACCAGGGCTCCCCCCAGCAGCACGAGGGTTCCGGGGCGCTCCCCGTGGACGAGGAACGCCCACACCGGGTTGAGGACCGGCTCGAGGAGCAGCAGGAGGGACGCCTCGAAGGCCGGCACGCCCCCCGGCGGCCCCCCGGGTCCCCCCGCCGCCAGGCCCCGGGTGAGCAGGGCGTAGGCGAGCCCGATCTGGACGACCCCGAGGAACAGGACGACGGCAGCGTCGGCCGGACGGAACGAGCGGACCGGCAGGGCGGGGGCGAGGGCGGCCAGGGCGGCGAGCAGGTTGCCGGCGGCGGCGGCCGCCGCCCCGGCGCCCGCCCCCTCCCTTCCCACCCAGCGCAGCCCGAGGAGGGTGAGGGCCCAGGTCACCCCGGCCAGGGCGGCGAGGAGGTTGCCCGCGAGGGGCCGGGGAGCCGTGACGCTCGGGTGCGGGACCCCGGCGAAGAAGAGGACCATTCCCGCAGCGGCCAGCAGGGCCGGACCCGCGTCCCGGCGGCGGAACCGCTCCCCCGGCAGCAGCGGGGAGAGGAAAAGCACGTAGAGGGGAGCGGTGTCCTGGAGGAAGATCGTGCTCGCCGCGGTGGTCAGCCGGTTGGCGAGGGTGTAGAGGACGAGGGTCGCCGCGTAGGGAACCGCCACCAGGAGGGTGCGCCGGGTCCAGCCCCGGCGGGCGGCGGGCACCAGCACGAGGAGCGCGACCGTCGCCACCGCCGAGCGGAACGAGGCGACCTGCCAGCCGTCGAGGGCGCACGCCTTGATCGCCGCTCCCCCCGTGGAGAAGAGAACCGCGGCTCCCAGCACCTCGAGGCGCGCGAGGGCCCGTCCCGTCATGCCCCGATGATACGGCCCCCAGGGATCCGGCCTCCCCGCTTCGCGCCGGAGCCGGCCTCCTGAAAGCTCGGCTACACCATGCGTGCCCGGCGGGGCACACCCGTGTCCCGGACGCCGCGGGACCGCCCGGTCCCCTGCCGGCGTGGGACGGGCCCTCCGCGCCCCTTCTTCATGCTCTTTCAGCAGGTTGCGCCTGCCGGGGGTCCCCGGTGGGACGGCGGCACGGATCGTGCGTTTCCGGGGGGTGACCGGGACGAAGAACGGGGGACTGCCGGCCGGCGGCCCCCTCCCGGGAAAGGAGGCGACGATGACGGCGAAGCGACGTTCCAGGACCCGGTTCCTCTCCCTCCTCGCCCTCCAGGCGGGGCTCCTCGCCCTCGGGGGCTGTACCTCGGGCCCGGCGGACGATCCCCCCGCGGCCGGGGGCGGGAAGGTCCTCCCGCCGGTCCACGTGGCGGCGGTGGAACAGCCGGACGCCCCGCCGGCGCCGGCGGAAGTGGACGCGGACGGGACGGCCGGGGCGGTGAGTGCGGCGGTGGAAACCGCGGGGCTCGCGCGGGAGGAGGCGCGGGACCGCTCCGCGACCGAAGAAGGCCCGGCCACGGTCCCCGCCTGCGAACCCGGCGTGGATCACCGGGCCGCGGGCCGGGAGGCCTGGCGGGCCGGCGACCGGGAGACGGCGGCGCGGGAACTCCGGTGCGCGGTGGAAGGAGGCGCCGGCGACGCGGCGGACACCTACCTGCTCGGGCTTGCCCTGTGGAAGACCGGGGACCTGGACGGGGCGGCGGAGGCCCTGGCGGCGGCCGCCTGGGAACTCGACGACCCGGTCCGGGCGCTGGTGAACCTGGCCCGGGTGAGGATCGAGCTGGGAGACGTTCCCGGCGCCCGGAAGGCCGTGCGGGACGCCCTCGACCGGTCCGGCGAAGATCCCGACGCATGGAACGTGCTCGGCCGGGTCCTGCTGGCCGCAGGTGACCGGGACGGGGCGGCGGAGGCGTTCACCCGGGCGGCGGACCTGGACCCGGACAACCCGTGGCCCCGGAACAACCTCGGGTACCTCTACCTGGTGACCGGCGAGGCCGACCGGGCGGTCGGCCCCCTGGAGGAGGCGGTGGCGCTGGACGCCGGGCTCGCACCCGCCTGGCACAACCTGGCCCTGGCCCGGGAGCGCGCGGGGGACCTTCCCGGCGCCCTGGAAGCGGCCCGGCGGGCGGCCGGGCTGAGCGGGGAGGAGAGCTACCGGGCGACGGCGGCCCGGCTGGCGGCCCTGGTCCCGGTGGACGGGATGGAACCGGGAACGCGGGAAGCCGCCGGTGGAACCGGGGAGCCGGCCGGGAACAGGGTGGCGGCGGTGTCCGGGACCGTGCCCGGGACCCCCGCCGAGCCCGTCCCCCTCCCCCGCGTCCCCTGACCGGAGGCTCGCGCGGGGCTATCCTTCCGGGGGCCGCCTGCCGGCCCCCGGAAGGAGCTTTCCATGAGCGGTCGTTCTCCCCGCCCCCCGATGAACCCGTACCTCGCCGGCGGCCTCGCCGGCCTGCTGGCGGTCGCCTCCGTGCTCGCCACCGGCAAGTACCTCGGCGCCTCCACCACCTTCGTGCGGGTCGCGGGGCGGTTCCTGTCCGGTTTCGCCCCCGACCTGGTGGCCGGGAACCCGTACTTCGCGAAGTACGGCACCTCTCCCGACTGGCAGTGGATGTTCGTCCTCGGGATCCTCCTCGGGGCCCTGGGCTCCTCTCTCGCGACCGGGACCTTCCGCTCCGTGACCGTTCCCCCCACCTGGCGGGAGCGGTTCGGCCCCTCCCCCCTGCCCCGCCTCGCCACCGCCTTCGCCGGGGGGCTGGTCATGCTCTTCGGCGCCCGCCTGGCCGGCGGCTGTCCTTCCGGCCACGGCCTTTCCGGGGTGATGCAGCTCTCCCTGTCCAGCCTCGTGGCGGCGGGGTCGTTCTTCGCCGGGGGGATCGCCGTGGCGTCGCTGCTCTACCGCCGGCCGGGTGCCCGTTCCCGGGACGGGGGTGACCGATGATCTCCCCGCTCCTCGCCGGCCTCGTCACCGGGATCCTCTTCGGGATCCTTCTCCAGCGGGCGGAGGTGCTCCGCTATGACCGGCAGCTCGGCGCCCTGCGCCTGCGGGACATGACGATCTTCAAGTTCATGTTCAGCGCCGTGATCGTCGGCATGGCCGGTCTCCACGTCGCCTTCGCCCTGGGCCTCGCCCACCCGCACGTCAAGCCGGCCCACCTCCTCGCGAACCTGCTGGGAGGCCTGGTCTTCGGGGCTGGGTGGGCGCTGCTCGGGTACTGCCCGGGGACCAGCCTCGGGGCCCTCGGGGAGGGGCGGTGGGACGCCGCGTTCGGTGTCGCCGGGGGCGTTACGGGGGCGGCGCTCTTCGCCCTCGCCTGGCCGTGGACGAAGGCCCACCTGCTCCCGGTCGGTTCCCTCGGCAAGGTGACCCTGCCGGCGCTCCTGGGCCTCCCCTGGTGGATCGTCCTGCCGCCGGTCGCCGCGGGCCTGGCCGCCCTCCTCTACTGGTTCGAGCGCCGGGGTCTCTGACCGGGAAGACCCGGAGGGAGCGGCGGACGGCCTCATCCTCCGGGTGCGGCACCGGGCGCGGCGCGGCCGGCAGCCCGGCGGATGCTGCCCGGAACCGTTCGGGAAGTGTCGGTCCGGTCCCGCCTGCTTCACGAATAACCGCCCCTGCGCTACCCTTTTCCCGGACCGGGCGTGGTTTACAGGCTCGCCGGGTCTTGATAGTTTCTTGCGGCTGCAAACAGCTTGCGAGAGGACGCCGGCGGGGCCCGGGGCCCCCGGCGATCCGGCCGGGACCGGGGCCCGCCCCTCCCGGCCGGGAGGAGGGAAGCGATGGATGCCGTCCTGCTGTTGTCGCGGCTGCAGTTCGCCGTGGCGGTCTACTTCCATTTCCTGTTCGTTCCCCTGACGCTCGGGCTCTCGATCCTCGTCGCGATCTACGAGACCCTCTACGTCCGCACCGGCGACACCGATTACCTCCGCGCGACGAAGTTCTGGGGAAAGCTCTTCCTGATCAACTTCGCGATCGGGGTCGTGACGGGAATCACCCTCGAGTTCCAGTTCGGGACGAACTGGTCGCGGTACTCCCGCTACGTGGGTGACATCTTCGGGTCGCTGCTGGCGATCGAGGCGACGGCCGCCTTCTTCATCGAGTCGACGTTCATCGCCGTGTGGGCCTTCGGCTGGAACCGGCTGTCGAAGAAGGTCCACCTGCTCGCCGCCTGGCTCGTCGCCTTCGCGACGAATCTCTCGGCGTACTGGATCCTCACGGCCAACGCCTGGATGCAGCACCCGGTCGGGTACACGCTCCGCAACGGCCGGGCCGAGCTGACCGACTTCCTCGCGGTGATCACGCAGAAGACCGCCATCCTGAAGTTCCTCCACACCACCCAGTCGGCGTACATCCTCGCCGGTTTCTTCGTCATGGGGATCAGCGCCTGGCACCTGCTGCGGAAGAACGAGGTCGAGCTGTTCCGCAAGTCGTTCCGCGTCGCCGCCGTGTGGGCGCTGGTGTTCTCGGTCGCCGTGATCGTCCACGGGCACGTGCAGGGCGCCCTCGTCGCCGAGGAGCAGCCCACCAAGCTGGCGGCGATGGAGTCCCACTGGGAGACCCGGGCGAACGCCCCGATCTACCTGCTCGCGGTCCCCGACCCGGCGAACGAGCGCAACGCCCTCCAGGTCCTGCCGGTCCCGGGAGCCCTGAGCATGCTGGCCTACCACGACCCCTCGGCCACGGTGAAGGGACTCCGGGAATGGCCGCGGGAGGAACGTCCCCCCGTGTGGCCGACCTTCGTCTCCTTCCGCCTGATGGTCGGGCTGGGGTTCCTGTTCCTGCTGCTGTCGGCCTGGGCCACCTGGAAGCGCGCGCAACCGGAGGAGCACCCCCTCCTGCTGAAGCTGCTCCTCTGGGCGATTCCCCTGCCGTACCTGGCCATCGAGCTCGGCTGGACGCTGGCGGAGGTCGGCCGCCAGCCGTGGATCGTGTACGGCCTGATGAAGACCTCCGACGCGGTCTCCCCCGCGATCAGCACCGCCCAGGTGCTGACCACGGTGATCGGCTTCACCCTGGTCTATACCCTCCTGGGGATCGCCGATTTCTACCTGCTGTTCAAGTACGCCCGCAAGGGCCCGGCCGCGGCCTGAGGGCCTCTGGGAGGGCATGACGATGCTCGAACTCACCTGGTTCATCCTCTGGGGCGTCCTCTGGGCGGTCTACTTCCTGCTCGACGGATTCGACCTGGGACTCGGCACCCTGCTGCCGTTCCTCGCCCGGGACGAGCGGGAGCGCCGCCTGGTCTACAACGCGATGGGTCCCTTCTGGGACGGGAACGAGGTCTGGCTGATCACCGCCGGCGGGGTCACGTTCGCCGCCTTCCCGAGCACCTACGCGGTGATGTTCAGCACCCTCTACACCCCGCTGATGCTGATCCTCTTCGCCCTGATCCTCCGGGGCATCTCCTTCGAGTTCCGGGGCAAGGAAGACACGGACGGCTGGCGCCGGACCTGGGACCTGGCGATGGTCGTCGGTTCCTTCCTGCCCGCCCTGCTCTTCGGCGTCGCCTTCGCCAACATCTTCCGCGGCCTGCCGACCCGGCTCTCCGCCGAGGGGTACGTGATCTTCGATGGGACGATCCTCTCCCTGCTGAATCCCTACGGGCTCCTGGGAGGGCTGACCTTCGTGCTGCTCTTCCTCGTCCACGGGGCGTCCTGGGCGGCGGCGAAGACCGGCGGCGACCTGTCCGCCCGGGCCGGCGCCCTCGCGCTGAAGCTGTGGCCCGCCGAGCTGGTCGCCGCGGCGGTGCTCCTGGTCGCCTCCTGGTGGGCGACCCCCCTGTGGCACAACTACCTGGCCCACCCGGTCCTGTTCGTCCTGCCCCTGCTTGCCGTCGCCGGCCTCGTGCTCGTGCCGGTCTTCGGCCGGCAGGGCGCCTGGTTCAGGGCGTGGGGCGCCAACGGCCTCGCCATCGTGGGCGCCACCCTCTGGGGGGTGGCCGGGCTCTGGCCGAACCTCCTCCCCTCCCGCCTCGACCCGGGCGCAACGATGACCGCGCACAACTCCGCCTCCAGCCCGCTCACCCTGAAGATCATGCTGGGCGTGGCCCTCGTCTTCGTGCCGATCGTCATCGCCTACCAGGCATGGGTCTACGTGACCTTCTCTCACGAGGTGGACGACCGGGTCCTGGCGGAGCCCGAGGCGTACTGAGCACCGCTTTCGACCGACCGCGACCGGGGGCGGGCCCGCGGGCCCGCCCCCGCGACGTAACGGGAGCCGGCGGCAACGCATCCCGGGGGCGAGAGGAGGACCTCCCATGCGTGCCTCCCGGCCCCTTCGTCTCGGCTCCCTTTCCCTCCCCCACCGGATCCTGGTCGCCCCGCTGAAGACGGCCCGGTGCGCTGTCGGCGGCGAGGTGACCGGGGAACTGCTGGCCTTCTACCGCCGGCTCGCCCGGGGCGGGGCGGCGATGATCGTGACGGAACCCGCGGCGGTCCTCCCCGCGGGCCGGGAGCACCCGCGCCAGCTCGCGATCCACGACGACCGGTACGTGGAGGGGCTGGCGCGGGTCGTGGACACGATCCACGGGGAAGGGGTCGCGGCCTGCTGTCACCTGAACCACGCCGGGCGGGCCGCGAACCCGCGGGCCGGCGGCGAGCCGCTCGCCCCGTCGCCGGTCGCCTGCCCGGCCACGGGGCGCGAGGCGCGGGCCCTCCGCGCCGGGGAGATCCGCGAGATCCTGGACGGGTTCCGCGCAGCCGCCCGCCGGGCCCGGCGGGCCGGCTACGACGCGATCGAGGTCCAGCTCGGTCACGGCTACCTGGTCGCCCAGTTTCTCTCTCCCCGCACGAACCGGCGGGACGACGGCTGGGGAGGGGACCCCGGCCGGCGGCTGCGCTTCGCCC
>CAZOTT010000122.1:0-7636 GCA_964582785.1 uncultured Acidobacteriota bacterium
CCCGGGAAAGGGCCCCGGCGATGGCGACGACGGGGGCGAAGAAGGCTGCCGGCGCATCCGGCGGCGGGGCGGGTGCTGCGGGGCGGCCGGGGCGGGCGGCGACCGGCAGGTCCCGGGGCCGCGGTGGCCGGCGGCGGGCGGGAAGCCGGCCGTCCGGCGGGAAGGAAAGGGAAGCGACGTCGCGGGAAGGTACCCCGGGAGATGCGGGCGTCGCGGGGTTCGTGCCGGCGGGCCGGCGAAGCGGGGCCGCCCCGGCCCCCGCCGGGCGGGGGCCGGGAGGCGCCGGGGTGGCGCCGCGCCGGGGCGGTGAATCCCGGGCCGGGCGGGGAGGAACGGGCGCCGGGGCGGCTCCGGCACACCCGCGGAAGGTTCCGAAGCCGGCCAACCCGGACGACGTCGTCACGATCGAGGACGGGATCCCCAAGCTCAAGCTGAAACCGGTACCGGGGATGGGCGGCATGACGATCGAGCCGCCGTCGCGAGGACAGGATGCCGGTGGCTCCGGGGACGGCGCCACCGGGGACGGCGCGGGCGGAGGGCGAAACTCCGGCGGCGGGGGCGGCGACTCGGGAGATGGTGGAGGCGGGCGATGATGGCGGCCGGCGAGGGGAGGGGACCCGCGAAGGACGCCTCGCGGCGGAAGCGGTGGCGGTTCGACCTGCGGCGGGACGGCCTGCGGGCGGCGGCCTTCCTCGTGGTCCTCCTGCTGGTCAATTTCGCCTTCTGGTTCGTCGCCGTGCGCCCGCGGCAGGCGGAAATCGCCCTCCTCCGGGAGACGAAGCAGACCGCCGACGCGACGGAGGCGCAGGCCCGCCGCCAGCTGGAGGAACTGCGCCGCGTCCACCGCCACGCGATGGAGGTGCAGGAGGGGATCCGCGTCTTCTTCGAGGAGATGCTCTCCACGAGGCAGCAGCGGCTCGTTCCCTTCCAGCGGGCGCTGACCTCGGTCGGGGAGGAGTTCGGCGTGGAACCGCGCCAGGTCGGGGTTTCCGTGGAGACGCTGGCCCAGGAGGGGATCGAGGTGATGACGATCTCCTTCCCGATCCAGGGCGGGTACGAGAACCTGCGGCATCTCCTGGCCCGGCTGGAAGCGCTGGACCAGTTCCTGATCGTCCGGGAAGTTTCCCTGCGGGGTTCCGACCGGGGTGGCCGGGAGCTGCAGCTCAACGTGGCCGTGGAGACCTACTTCAACGCTCCGTGGGCCCGGGAGGAGGAGGCCCGGCTCCGGGCCTGGAAGAAGAAGGCCCGCACCCGTCGCGGGTCGCGGTCGCGGAGGAGGCGGTGACGATGGCCGACGCGGGCACCGGCCGGCAGCGGGTGCTGCTCCTCGTTCTCCTGGCCCTGGTCCTCGTGGCGGGGTGGTGGTACCGGGACCTCCTGATGCCGCGGTCGGCCGACGCGAAGGCCGGCGGGTTCACGATCACCGACCCGCGGATCCAGCTGCTGGCGCAGCTCCCGGACATCCCGGTCCATCACCGCGGTGCGGCGGATCGGTACACGCCCCGGCGCAACCTGTTCGACTTCGCGCCGGACCCGGTGGCCGTCGAGGCCGAGCGTCGGCGGCGGGAGCAGCGCCGCAAGCTGGTGGAGGAACGGCGGCAGAAGGAACAGGCGCGGCGCGAGCAGGCGAAGGCGCGCAAGAGGGGCCAGGCGGTGGCCGCCGGCAAGTCGCTGCCGCCGCCGCCGCCGTTCAGCTACACGTACGTCGGGTACGCACGGCCGGTGGCCGACGAGCGGGGGTTCATCGCCTTCCTGGCGAAGAAGGGAGCGCGGACCCCGCGCCCGGAGGCCGTCCGGGTGGGAGACATCGTCGATGACAAGTTCGTCGTGAAGCGGATCGACCTGGACCAGGTGGTCATCGGTTACGTCGACGAGCGTTACCGCGGCCGCACGAAGGCGGTCAAGCTGGTGCCGAAGCGCACCTCCGGGAAGAAGAAGAGATGAGAACGTCGATGGAGCAAGGGGGACACGCCGTGCGCGAAGGGGCACGTGGAACGGCCGGCGCCTGGCTCGTGCCGGTGCTCGCGATGGTGGCCCTGCTGCTGGCCGGGTGCGCGAGCGCCGCCCGCTCGGCCTACATGCAGGGCGAGGCGGCCGCGGAGCGGCAACTGTGGGACCAGGCGGTCCTGTCCTACGCCAAGGCGGTCTCGATCGACCCGGCGAACAGCCGCTACAAGGTGGCCCTGGCCCGGGCCAAGCTGCGGGCGGCGGCGGCGCATTTCGACCGGGGAAAGAAATACCTCGCCAACGACCAGCTGGAACTGGCGATCAAGGAGCTCCAGGAGACCGTCGTCCTGGACCCCTCCAACCAGTACGCCCAGGTCGAGCTGGGCAAGGCGATGCAGGAACTCGATCGCCGCCGCAACGGACCCTCCGAGTTCGACCGGGCGAAGGAGGAGGCACGGCGCCGGGCGCAGGAACTGGGGCCGCCGAAGCTCGACCCGGCGTCCAACGTGCCCCTCGTGCTGAACTTTCCCGACTCCACGGTCCAGGAGGTCTACGAGGCCCTGTCGAAGGCCTCGGGAATCAACTTCCTCTACGACGAGAAACTGGACCTGAAGAAGAAGATCAGCGTCGAGCTGTCCAACGTCACCTTCGAGAAGGCGATGGACATCCTGATGCTGATGAACAAGCACTTCTACAAGGTCATCGACGCCCACACCATCCTCATCGCCGATGACAACCGCCAGAAGCGCAGCGAGTACGCGGACAACGTGATCCGCACGTTCTACCTGTCCAACGCGGAGACGAAGCAGGTCCAGACGCTCCTGCGATCCCTGCTCGAGACCCGCAAGGTGGCGAACAACGACGACCTGAACGCGATCACGATCAAGGACACGCCGGAGAAGATCAAGGTCGCCGAGCGGATCATCAAGGCGAACGACAAGGCGAAGGGCGAGGTGGTCGTCGATATCGAGCTGCTCGAGATCAACCGCTCCAAGCTCAGGCGGCTCGGCATCGACCTGTCGGCCAAGACCCTCTCCCTCGTCTTCGGCAACGGCGAGGAAATGGTGCCGCTGAACAACCTGTCCCGGCTCAAGGCGCAGGCCTCCTGGACCCTGGGGCCGGTGCCCTCCGTGCTGCTGAACTTCCTCAAGACGGACTCGGACACGAAGACGATTGCCCGGCCCCAGCTCCGCATCCTCGAGGGGGAGGACGGCGAGATCACGATCGGGGACCGGGTCCCGATCCCGGCCACGACGTTCAACACGTCGAACACGATCGGCGGCAACATCGTCCCGATCACCTCGTTCACCTACCAGAACGTCGGCATCATCGTGAAGGTGAAGCCGCGGGTGCACCACAACAAGGAAATCACCCTCGAGCTGGAGGTCGAGGTCTCCTCCCTCGCGGGCAGCGTCGAGGGAACCGGCGGGGTGAAGCAGCCGATCATCGGGACGCGCAAGGTCAAGACGACGATCCGGCTGAAGGACGGGGAGACGAACCTCCTCGCCGGGCTGATCAAGTCGGACGAGCGGACGAGCCTGTCCGGGGTCCCGGGGCTGTCCGACATCCCGGTGCTGCGGCGCCTGTTCGGGGTGAACGAAACGTCCGTCAGTGATACCGACATCGTGCTGTCGATCACCCCCCACATCATCCGGGTGCCGAACATCGAACCGATCGACCTGGTGCCGCTGTGGGTGGGGACGGAGGACAAGATCGAGCTGCGGGGCGTGGCGCGGAACGCCCTGGGAGAGAGCCCGTTTGCCGGGGAGAGTCCCTGGGAGAAGATCGACGAGGAACTGGGCCTGAAGAAGAAACACGAGGAAGAGACCGCGCCCGCCGGGAAGGAAAAGAAGGAGAAGGCGGGGCCTCCGCCGACGGAAAAGCCGGCGAGCCGGGGGCGGAAGGCGCCCGCCGCCCGTGGCGCGAAGGGCCGCGGCGGAGCGGCGCCGGTCCCGGGGAAGCGGGGGCCGATCGAGAACGTGAAGGTCCGGACGGAGGGTGGCGGACCCGCGCCGGAGCGGGGCGGGACGGTGGAGGAACGCCCGGGAGCCGCGACCCCGGTGGCGGGAGAACCCGCCGCGAGTTCCCCGGAAGAGGAACTGCCGGGTGGAGCCTTCGAGTCGGGGAAGGCGGTCGCGATCCCCGCCGGTGAAGGGGAAAGCGAGGCCGCGGAGAACGCCGGGGCGCGGGGAGAAACGCCGGCCGCGGAGGAAACGGCGGCGGAGGAAGATCGGCAGGAACAGGAGAAGGCTCCCGGCCGGAAGCCGGTCGGGCTGGCGCGGATCCGCCTCGTGCCGCGGAGTGGCCGGGTGGCGGCGGGTGACCAGGTGGTGGTGGACGTGGTAGCCGAGGGTGCCGCGGACGTGGCGACGGTGAACTTCCAGCTGCGCTACAATCCACGGGTGCTCCGCTTCATGCCGCCCGCCCAGGCGGGGACCTTCCTCGCGCAGGGAGGAGTTCCCGCCGACGTCCAGGCGGTCGAGAGCGCCGAGGGTGGTCTCGTCATCGTGTCGGCCACGCGGGCGGGGAACGCCGGGGCCTCCGGCTCCGGTCCCATCGTGACCCTGCGGTTCGTGGCCGTCGCCCCGGGAACGGCGTCGTTCGGGTTCGCCGCGGCCCAGGTTCGCAACCCCGACATGGAAGCGATCCCGGCGTCGTTCCGGGTGGCGAACGTGGAGGTGACCGGGAAATGACGGACCGCGGGCGCCAGCGGGGGTTTTCCCTCGTCGAGCTGGTCTGCGTCACCACGCTGCTCGCGCTGATGGCGGGAATGGCGCTCCCCGTGGCGCACGTCATGGAGCGGCGCGCCCGGGAGCTGGAGCTGAAGCAGGCGCTGCGGCGGATGCGGCGGGCGATCGATGCCTACCACTGGACGGTGAAACAGGTGCCGTCGGCGAAGAAGGACGCCTCGGCCGAGGACTGGCCGGAGGACCTGGACGTGCTCGTGGAGGGGCTGGACCTCGGCCTCGCGAAGGAGATCAAGGTGAAGTTCCTGCGGCGGATCCCGGTCGACCCGCTGACGGGAGAGGCCGAGTGGGGCAAGCGTTCCTCCAAGCAGGACCATGACGACGACTCGTGGGACGGGACCCACGTGTTCGACGTATTTTCCCTGGCGGAAGGGACCGCCCTCGATGGCACGAAGTACAGGGACTGGTGACGACGATGGTCAGCAGGAAGAGGAATCGGCGGGAAGCGGGGTTCACCCTGATCGAGCTGATGGTCGTCATCGCGATCATCGCGCTGCTGGTCGGGATCGCCCTGCCCCGCTACCAGAACGCCCAGCGCAAGGCGCGGGAGGCCGTGCTGCGCGAGAACCTGTTCATCCTCCGGCAGACGATCGACCAGTACTTCGCGGACAAGGGCTACTACCCGCAGGACCTGAACGCCCTGGTCGACGAGGGGTACCTGCGGAAGATACCGGTCGACCCGATCACCGGGGAGGCGGAATGGGACGAGATCCAGGCGGACCTCGAGACCAGCCTGGACCCGAGCCAGCCGCCGGGAATCTGGGACGTCCGATCGCGGGCATCGGGCCAGACCCTCGACGGGATCGACTACTCGGAGCTGTGACGAGCGAGAGGTTTGTCATGAAGAGCAGGACGGCGTGGATGGCACTCGGGGCCCTGGCGCTGGCGCTGGTGGCCCCCGGCTGCGACAAGACGGAACCGACCGCCGACCCGGACTGGGTCATCGAGGTGACCGCGAGCCCGCAGACGATCCGGCTCGGGTCCGCGGACGAGGGGAAGTCGATCATCACCGCGGTGGTCTACGACACGGCCGGCCAGCCCAAGGGAGGCATCGGCGTGCGCTTCTCGACCACCGCGGGCCGCCTCGAGAGCGGCGGGAAGGTGGTCAAGACGAACGACCGCGGGGAGGCGCAGGACACCCTCTGGACCGACGAGGACTGCACCGTCAAGGTGAAGAGCGGTTCCGCGGAGGGGGAGACGGAGGTGACCGTCGGCGGAGAGAACGAGGACCCGACGGCCAGCATCGTGATCACTCCGAGCGGGTCCCAGCGGGTCGGCCGGACCGTCACCTTTTCCGGGGCGTCGAGCGAGGACCTGGACGGGGAGATCGTCGAGTACCAGTGGACGATCATCTCCGACCACCCCGACCCGGACAAGGACAACCCGGACCGGGAGACCACCCAGAACCAGGCGATCACCCGGACCTACTCCGGACCGCAGCACCTGGAGGTGACGCTCAAGGTGGTCGACAACGACGGGGGCAGCGACACCGATTCCGACGTGTACGACATCGTCGCCAACCTGCCGCCGGTCGCGGAGGCGGGGCCTTCCCAGACCGTGCCGAAGGCGCCGACCGCGGACCTGTGGCCCGTGACCCTTTCCGGGTGCGAGTCGAAGGATCCCGACGGCCGCATCCTGACCTACCAGTGGTCGTGGGGCGACGGGAAGACGGACATCGTGCAGAACC
Source organism: uncultured Acidobacteriota bacterium (assembly GCA_964582785.1). Lineage (GTDB taxonomy): Bacteria > Acidobacteriota > Polarisedimenticolia > J045 > J045 > JAMOQA01. The sequence continues at coordinate 6,382 of CAZOTT010000122.1, forward strand.
GCTGTGTCGCCTCCCACACCTACCTGGCGCCGGGTGACTACCTGGTGACGCTCACCGTCTACGACGACGGTGACGGCACGTGCGGCCCGGTGCTGCCGAACCAGTCGGACACCTGCCCGGACCGGGGCACCGACGACGACACGACCTCGGTGACCTGCGAGCCGGGGACGGGAAGCTGAGGCGGTGGCCGCGGGCCGCGGACCCCGTCCCGGCCGGCCCGGGGAGAGGGGTTTCCTTCTGGTCGGCCTGGTGACGATGCTGACGGTGATGGGGATCCTCTCCGGGGCGGTGGCCGAGGAGTGGTCGGTGATCGAGCAGCGTGAGCGGGAGCAGGAGCTCCTGTTCATCCAGGAGGAGTTCGCCGCCGCGATCCTGCGCTACCAGGAAGACCAGGGACACGTCCCGGTGAAGCTCGAGGACCTGAAGCAGAAGGGCCAGAAGGGACAGGTCTTCCTGCGGAAGCTGTACACCGACCCGATGGTGCGGAACGCGAAGTTCGAGGACTGGTGCCTCCTGCGGCTCGGGCCGGCCGGCCGGGTCGTGTCGTCGTGCAACAAGGAGGGGCAGGCGGGCAACCTCGGCCTGGGCGGGTCGTTCAAGATCGGCGGCGAGGTGAGTGCTCCCCGGCCGCGCCTCCGGGGCGGGGGCCGGCTGGGAGCCGGCCTGACGAAGGGGATCGTCGGGGTCCATTCGAAGAGCCGGGCCCGCGCGTTCAACACCGTGCGCCGGGGGGAGGAAACCTACGACCGCTGGTACTACACGGTCGAGGACTACCGGAAGGAGATGGGCGCCCGGGCGATCCCCGGTCTCAGCCAGGTCCAGGGACCGGGGGTGGGTGGCCGGAAACCGGGAACCCCGGGCCAGCCCGGGATCGGCGGGCGGAACCCCTTCGGCGGTTCCTTCGGGGGCGGGGGCCGCCGGTTCGGGACCGGGGGGAAGCGGCGACGGCGCTGACCGCCGGGGTCAGGCGAGCCGTTCCGCCAGGCGCCGCAGCCAGTCCAGTCCACGCCGCAGGCGGTGGGAAACCGCCACGCGGGGATCTCCGCCCGGGGCAAGCAGCGGGCCGCGGAGGATCGCCGCGGGAAGGGAGGCGGGTCGCCGGGCGAGCAGGGTCCCCAGCCGGGCCCGGAATTCCGCGGGCCCGGCGCCCGCCGCCAGGAGCCGGCGGGCCTCGGCCGCGACGCGGTCGAGGTCCGCGGCCAGCTCGCCCAGGGCCGCATGGAGCCGCCGCCTGTCCGGGGGGGGCGGGGCGGGG
>CAZOTT010000123.1:0-7563 GCA_964582785.1 uncultured Acidobacteriota bacterium
GGGAGTGGGGGAAATTCACCGTGGGGCCTACAGAGATCATGTCCATCCCGGGGACGCGCTCGCCCAGGAGGCCGCACTCGAGACCGGCATGGATCGCGGTCACCTCCGGGTCCCGGCCGGTCAGCTCCCGGTAGACCTCCCGGGTGGCCGCCAGGACCGGCGAGTCCATGTCGGGCTTCCAGCCCGGGTACCCCCCGACCTCCTCGGTCTCGACCCCGGCGAGCCGCCCGATGGCGTTCAGCGTGTCGAGGACGTCCCGCAGCGCCTGCGCCACCGAGGAACGGGAACACGAGACCGCCTCGACCAGGTCTCCCTCGGTGGTGACCACGCCGAGGTTCGTCGAGGTCTCCACGAGGCCCGGGATGTCCGCGCTCATCGCCAGCACGGACGACGGGATGGCCCGGAGCAGGTCGAGGAGCCGCGCCGAGTCGGACGCGGAGAAGGCGTCGGCGGGTGCTCCCGACCCCGCGGGGCCGGTCTCCACCGTGAACCCGTCATCGAGGCCGCGGTACTGCGCCGCGATCGTGTCCCTCTCCTTTTCCACCGCCGCCAGGAAGGCCCCCTCGGCCTCGGCCGGCACGTACACGACCGCCCCGGATTCCCGCGGGATCGCGTTCCGCTTGCTGCCGCCGGCGATCGTCGCCACGCGGACCTCGGCGGCCCGGCCGCCCGCCTGGAGCAGGCGCACGAGGGCCTTGATCGCGTTGAGCCGGTTCTTGTTGATGTCGAGACCGGAGTGCCCCCCCTGGAGGCCCTTGACCGACACCGCGATCGCGGCCATCCCCTTCCCCGGCGCGGTCCGTTCCGCCCGGAAACGGAACTTCGTGTCGCAGCCGCCCGCGCACCCGACGAACAGGACCCCGTCCTCCTCGGAATCCAGGTTCAGCATCGTCCGGCCCCGGACCAGGGAGGCATCGAGGTTCTGGGCCCCGGTCAGGCCGGTCTCCTCGTCGATCGTGAAGACCAGGTCCAGCGGCCCGTGGACGACGGAGGGATCCTCGGCGGCCGCCATCGCCGCGGCCACGCCGATCCCGTTGTCCGCGCCGAGGGTCGTTCCGTCGGCCCGGATCCACTCGCCGTCGCGCACGACGTGGATGTTCCCGGTCTCGGCGTCGTAGGGACTGTCGGCGTTCCGCTCGCAGACCATGTCGATGTGGCCCTGGAGCACGATCGGGGCCGCCCCTTCCCGCCCCGGGCTCGCCGGCACGTGCACCACCAGGTTTCCGGCGGCGTCCTCGTGGACCTCGAAGCCCTTCTCCTTGGCCCAGTTCCGGATGTAGTCCCGGGCCGCGGCCTCGTTCCCCGAGGGACGGGGCAGGCGGGTCAGGGCCGAGAAATGCTGCCACAGGATGCGGGGCTCGAGCCCCTCGAACGGACTGCTCTGGCTCATCGGGATCCCTCCAGGTTTGACGGGTTACGGACCGCGGTCCCGCGGGTCCGCGGAAGGGCCCATTCTATGCCCGCCCGGCCCGCCCCGCCCGCCACCTGTAGAATGTCGGGGCGGCCTGTCGCCGCGAGGAGGAGTTCCATGGCCCGTCCCGCCGACCTGCCGGGGCTGCCCCCCGCCGAGCACGCCCGCCGCCGCCGGCAGGTGCTCGAGCGGATCGAGGGGGGCGTGATGATCCTGCCGGCCGGGCGGCCCCCCGCCTACTCGCGGGACGTGGAGCACCGGCACCGCCCGGACAGCGATTTCCTGTGGGTCACCGGGTACCCGGAACCGGAGGCGATCGCCGTGCTCCGCCCGGACGCCGACAACCCGTACACCCTGTTCGTGCTGCCCCGGGACCCCGCGAAGGAGACCTGGACCGGGCGCCGCCTGGGGCCCGAGGGGGCCCGGGAACGGTTCGGCGCCGACGCCGCCTTTCCCCTCGCGGACTTCGCCCGGATGCTGCCCGACCTGCTCGACGGCGCGGAGCGGCTCTGGTACGCCCCGTGGCGGCACCCGGACCTGGACCGCCGGGTCCGCGAGGCCCTCGAGACCCTGCGGGGCAGGGAACGGTTCGGGCGGCGGGCTCCCGGGATCCTCGCCGACCCGGGCCTCCTGCTCCACGAGCTGCGCCTGGTCAAGTCCCCTGCGGAGCTGGAACTGCTGGCGGAGGCCTGCCGCGTGAGCGCGGCCGGGCACCTGGCGGGGATCGCCCGCTGCCGCCCCGGGGTCACCGAGCGGCAGGTCCAGGCCGCCATCGAGCAGGTCTTCCTCGACCGCGGGGCGGTGGGTCCCGGCTACCCGACGATCGTCGGCGCCGGCGCCAACGGCTGCATCCTCCACTACGTCGAGAACTCCGCGACGATCGGCGAGGATGACCTCGTCCTGGTCGATGCGGGCGCCGAGCTGGGGGGCTACAACGGGGACATCACCCGCACCTTCCCCGCGGGGGGCCGCTTCCTTCCCGCCCAGCGGGCGCTGTACGAGCTCGTCCTGGCGGCCGAGGAGGAAGCGATCGCCGCCACCCGCCCCGGGGCCACGATCGACGGCATCCACGAGGGGGTGCTGCGGACGCTGTCCCGGGGCCTGGTCGAGCTGGGCCTGCTCGAGGGGCCATGGGAACAGGTCCTCGAGGAGAAGCGGTACGAGCGCTACTTCATGCACCGCACCAGCCACTGGCTGGGAATGGACGTCCACGACGTGGGGAACTACCGGGAGGACGGCGTCTCCCGGCCCCTGGTTCCGGGCATGGTCCTGACGATCGAACCCGGCCTGTACGTGCCCCCGGACGACGAGACCGTGCCCCCGGAGTTCCGCGGCCAGGCGGTGCGGATCGAGGACGACGTGGTGGTCACGGAGGAAGGCTGCCGCGTCCTGACGCGGGACGTCCCCGTCGATCCCGACGAGCTGGCGGGGCTGGTGGGCCGTGGGTGAGCCCGGGTCCGGGCGCGGGACCGACGCGGGCTACCCGCCGCCGTGGGGACCCGGCGAGGTGGCCCTCGGCCTGGTGGCGGCGGTCTCCCTCTCCATCCTCCTGGTGTTCGCCCTTTCCGGCCTGGCCCTGCTCGCCGGCCTCGGCGAACGGTCCCTGCTCCTGCGCTACCTCGTGTTCGCCGGCACCGAGGGCTGTCTCGTGACGGTGGTGGCGGCGGCCCTGCTGCTGGCCGGGGCGGGAGCGGAATCCCTGGGGCTGCGTCCGCCCGCGCGTCGCGCCGTGGCCCTGGGAGAGGGAATCGCGGTGGGAGCGTTCCTCGCCGCCCTCACCCGTGGCTGGACCCTCGCCCTCGCCCGCTGGGCCCCGCCCCTCCATGCCCGTCTGCTGGTCGAGGAACAGCGGCAGCTCGACTTCCTCGCCGGGCCCTGGCCGCTCCTGCTCGCCGCCGCCCTGGTCGCCGCACCGGCCGTCGAGGAGGTCTTCTTCCGGGGGTTCGTCTTCGGGGGGCTCCGGTCCCGGCTGGACTTCCCCTACGCCTCGGCGCTGTCGGCCCTGGTCTTCGCCCTGATCCACCTGATGCCGGTTTCGGCTCCCCCGCTGTTCCTCGTCGGGCTCGGGACCGCGGCCCTCTACGAGCGCCACCGGTCGCTGCTCGCCCCCCTGGCCGCCCACGTCTCCTACAACGGGATCGCCCTGGCCGCCGCCTTCCTCGGCCGGTAGGGCCGCCCGGCGAGCGGGCAGGCGGACCGCCGGATCAGGCGGGGGTGGGGGAGGCCTGCTCCCGGAGAACCCGGGACTCGAGGATCGCGCGGGGGATCCGGTCGAGGGGCAGGACCTCCTCGGCGGCTCCCAGTTCCACCGCCGCCCCCGGCATGCCCCACACCACGGACGTCCGCTCGTCCTGGGCGATCGTGTGGGCTCCCGCTTCCCTCATCTTCAGCAGCCCCTCGGCCCCGTCCCGGCCCATGCCGGTCAGGATGACCCCGACCGCGTTCGGCCCCGCCACCTGCGCCACCGACTCGAAGAGGGGATCGACCGCCGGCCGCTGGAAGTGCACCGGAGGACCCTCGTCCAGGGAGACGAAGTACCGGGCCCCGCTGCGCCGCAGGCGCATGTGCCGGTCCCCGGGGGCGATCAGCACGACCCCCGGGACGACCGCATCCCCCTCCTTCGCTTCCCGCACCTCCATCCGGCAGAGGCCGTCGAGGCGCTCGGCGAACGGCCGGGTGAAGTTCCTCGGCATGTGCTGGACGATGACCGTCCCCGGCACGTTGGCGGGCATCCGGCGGAACACGTCCTCGATCGCCCGGGTGCCGCCGGTCGAGGCGCCGATCGCGACCAGCTTGTGGGTGGTGGTCTGCAGGAGTCCCGCGGTCTCCACCACCGGGGGCGCCTCCGCGGCCCGCTCGCGGACCTCCAGCTTGGCCCGGGCGGCGGCCCGGATCGCCCGCGCGAGGTGACCGGCCACCTCCGGGACGGTGTAGGCGGAGCCGGGCTTGCTGATCACCTCCACCGCCCCCAGCTCGAGGGCCCGCAGGGCGGTCGGGGAGTTCGCCGGCGTCAGGGAGCTGACGACGACCACCGGCTTCGGGTAGTGCCGCATCAGCTTCTGCAGGAACGTCAGCCCGTCCATCCGCGGCATCTCGAGGTCCAGGGTGAGGACGTCCGGGTCGAGCCGGACGATCATCTCCCGGGCGACGTAGGGGTCCATCGCCGCCCCGACGACCTCGATGTCGGGCTCCCTGTTCAGCTCCTGGGTCAGCACCTTGCGGACCACCGCCGAGTCGTCGACCACGAGAACGCGGATCATGCGGACGAGCCCTCCCGTACCGGCGCCCGCACCTGGAGCAGCGCCAGCATCCGTCCTTCCATCACGTCCTCGAAACCGGCCCGCACTTCCCTTCCGCCCGGCAGGTCGGACCGGAGACGCGGCTCCCGCTCCTGGACCGGGGACAGGATCGTGACCTCGGCCCCGCGGAATTCTTCCTGCGCGAACAGGTTCCCGCAGATGATGTTCGCCATCTCCTTCAGGGCGTCCACCTGCCGGTCGAGGGGCAGCTCTTCCTCCTCGACCCCCAGCATGTTCCCGGCGAGGGCGGACACGAGGGACGGCTCCGCGCACAGGACGAGGCGTCCCGCCACGTCCCCCTCGAAGTCGACGGCCACCGTGAGCCAGTTGTCCGCCGGGGCGGGCGGTTCGCCGGTCCTTTCCGGCACGATGAACGCCGCCGTCTCGAACGCCTCCTCCACGTGTTCCGCGAGCAGGTTCTCCAGGTCAGGCATGGGTCGCCTCCGCCAGCAGCGCGGCCACCTTGTCCCGCAGCTCGGCCGCCTTGAACGGCTTGTGGATGATCTCGGCCCCCAGGGCGAGGATCCGCTCCCGGCGCGCCTCCTGCCGGTCCGACGTCACGACGAGCACCGGCAGGTCCCGGAACTCGTCCTTCTTCCGGATCGCCCGGAGGAATTCCTCCCCGTTCATCCGCGGCATGTGGATGTCGAGGAGGACCAGGTCGACCGGCTCCTGGACGATGGTCCCGATCGCCTCCCATCCGCTCGCGGCCTCGAGGATCTCGTCGATGTCGAAGCCCGCCAGCCGGATCGTGCGGATCACCATCGACCGCATCACGGCGCTGTCGTCGACCACCAGCACTCTCATGCCCATGACATCAGCCCACCTTTCCGGCCAGTTCCCGTTCCCGGCCGTCCACGCGGAGGACCACCCGCCCCGTGTCGACCTCGAGGCTCATCGTTCGCGAGCAGTGCCCCCCCACGTCTTCCGCGTCCACCAGGATGCCGTTCTTCCAGAGGAGCTTGCGGAGCATGGCAACGTTCCGCTTGCCGATCCGGAACAGGTCCTCGCCGTCCGTCTTCCCGTGGACGGCGGCTCCCCCCGCCACGCGGACGACCAGCCGCTCCTTCCGGGCGCCCAGGCGGTACGCTTCCTTGAACAGCAGCGGCACCCCCGTGTCCACGAACATGAAGGGGCGCTCCTTCGCCTTGCCCGGGTCGATCCGCGAGCAGGGAAGCATCACGTGGAGCATGCCGCCGATCTTCACGGCTGGATCCCAGACCGTGATCCCGAGGCAGCTCCCGAGGGCGTGGGTGATGATCACGTCCCCGGGAGAAGCGGAATGCTTCATGTCCGCCACGCCGACGGTAATCGTCACGTCTCCCCCCCCGGGCGCCGGTAGACGGCCGGCTGCACGTACTCGTACGGATGCTCCAGGTTCGCCAGGCTCTCGGAATGGCCGATGAAGAGCCAGCCCCCCGGCCGCAGCAGGTCGTGGAACCGGGCGACGAGCCGGGCCTGGGTCTCCTTGTCGAAGTAGATCATCACGTTGCGGCAGAAGATCACGTCGAACGGCCCCTTCATCGGCCAGGGGTCCATCAGGTTGAGCCGCGCGAACCGCACGAGCGCCCGCACCGCCGGGACGACACTCCAGCGGTGTTCGCCCGCCTCGGGGGCCGGGACGAAGTACCGCCGGCGCAGGGGCGGCGGCACGTCCGCCAGCTGCTCCTCCCGGTAGATGCCCCGCCGGGCCAGGGCGAGGATCGAGGGGGAGATGTCGGTCGCCAGGATCCGCGGGTCCCAGCCGCCTCCCCGCAGGTCCTCGCGCAGCTCGATGGCGATCGAGTAGGGCTCCTCTCCCGACGAGCACGCGGCGGACCAGATCCGCAGGCGCCCCGGTCGCAGGGCCGGGAGCACCCTCTCCCGCAGGAAGGCGAAGTGGGCCGGCTCGCGGAAGAAGCTCGTCTTGTTCGTCGTCAGGAGGTCGATCATCACGAGGAGTTCCCGCCCGGTCCGGTCCGCCCGGACCCGGTCCACGTACTCCTCGAACCCGGCGAGCCCCAGCTCCGCGATCCTCTTCCCGAGGCGCGCCCGCACGAGCTCGCGCTTCCCCTCTCCGAGGTGGATCCCGGCCACCCCGTGGACGAGCGACGCGATCTCGCGGAACGCCCGGTCGGTCAGTTCCCGTCCCGCCAGCAGGACCACGGCCGTCCCCCGCTCAGAACTCGGCCAGGACGGCCTCCTCGTCCTCCTCGAACGGGATCAGGGCCTCGGGGTCACCCGCGCCGCCGGCGCCGGACGCCGCCGGGTTGGCCGGGGGAGCGGCGGGCGGTGCGGGCTCACCCGCGGTTCCCCGCTCGAGACCGAGGAAGCCCGCGCCCGGGTCCGCCGGGATATCCTCCCGGCGGGGGGGCGACAGGGGCGACCCGGCCGCGCCCGGCCGGGTCTCGCCGAAACGGAACTGGCCGACGATCGCCCGCATCTCGCTCGCCTGGCTGGCCAGTTCCTCCGCCGCGGAGGCCGACTCCTCGGCGTGGGCCGCGTTCGACTGGACGACCCCCTCCATCTCGCCGAGGGCCTGTTCCACCTCCTGGACACCGGTCTCCTGCTCCTTGGCCGCCTCGGCAATCTCGGCCATGACCTCCCGGACCTGCCTGACGCGATTCTTCGCCTGTTCGATCTCCTCGAGCACCTCGCCGTTGATCGCGACCCCCTCCTCGGCCCGCTGGACCGACTCGGCGATCAGCTCCGCGGTATTCCGGGCCGCCTCGGCGCTGCGCATCGCCAGGTTCCGGACCTCCTCGGCCACGACCGCGAACCCCTTCCCCGCGTCCCCGGCCCGCGCCGCCTCGATGGCGGCGTTCAGGGCGAGGAGGTTCGTCTGGAAGGCGATCTCGTCGATCGTCTTGACGA
>CAZOTT010000124.1:0-228 GCA_964582785.1 uncultured Acidobacteriota bacterium
CCACCCGGACGACACCCTTCTCGCGGCCCTCGAGCGGTTCGAGCAGCGGGACGTGGAGGCGCTCCCGGTCGTCGACCGGGAACGCCACGTGCTCGGGATGATCACCCAGGGCGCGGTGCTGCGCCTCTACCACCGCGAGGTCGTGCGGCGGGCCCTCGAGAGCTGAGCGGCGGCCTCCTCGATCCTGGCGAAGAACTCCCGCGCAACCTCCAGCGGGTCCCTCTCCCC
>CAZOTT010000124.1:238-7541 GCA_964582785.1 uncultured Acidobacteriota bacterium
GAGGAGCAGGTGGAGCAGGGGGGTGGAGGCGGGCGCGAAGAGAAGCCCGGCCAGCGGCCCCCCGGGGTCGGCGAGGATGGACCGGAACCTCTCCCGCAGCCCGGCGAGGGCGCGGTCCAGCGCGTCCCCGTCCACCTCCACCGGGACCGGTTCCCCGGCCGGCAGGAGACCGTCGGCCGCCCGGGGCAGCGGGGGGAGGGCTTCCAGCAGCCCCCGCGGATCGACCGGCGTCATGCCCCGGATCCGGGCCCCCCGGTGGGTCAGGGCGAGGAAACGGGCCCGGGGGTCCCGCTCCGCCACGATCTCCAGGACCCGTTCCGCCTGGAGGAGGAAGCTGGCCAGCGGCAGGGACGTGGCGAGGGGCGTCCCCGACCACGAGGGAACCGTCACGTCGGCCCGGGGATGGGGCCGGTTCGGCACCCCCCGGGCGTAGAACCGCTCCCCGGCGAAGGCGAAGTCCAGCCCCGCGGCGAGCACCGGCCAGGCTCCCAGCAGCCAGCCCAGCACCAGCATCGCGGTGCCCACGTTCCCCCCGGTGGGCACGCCGCTCCCCTGGCCGATGGCGGGCGCCAGCCAGTCTCCGGCCGGGCCGGCGAACGGCACGACCCGCCGCCACGGCAGTTCCAGGTGGGACGGGTGGGTCGCCAGATCGGCCAGCAGGACGATCCCCCCGAGCCAGTCCGCCGGGATCCCCTCCACGTGGTGGAGGCAGGCCCGGGGCTCGATCACGGCCGCCAGGTCCGGCCGGATCCCCGCCCGGTGGAGGGTCCGCAGGGCGCTGGTGCCGGCGAGGAGGACCGACCGTTCCCGGAACGACGGCAGCAGCGGCAGCAGGTCCTCCAGGGTGGCGCCGGACCCGAGCACGAGCAGGGGGCGGCCGGCAGCCGCCGGGAACGCCCCCCGGAGGGCCGGGGCGCCCGGGAGGCGCCCGGCGTTCCGCCGCAGGTTGTCGAGGAACAGGGAGCCGAGTTCCCCCAGGGTGGCCCGCTCGACCCGGGCCTCGATCCGGGCGCCCGCCAGGAGCTCCTCGAAGTCCCCCGCCCCCGGACCGGCCAGTTCCTCCGGCGGGTTCGCCCGGAACGTCTCGAGGCCGAGGGCCAGGCCCGTCACCGCGGCCCGGAGGAACCGCTCCCGGGTCCGGCAGAGGAGCCGCCGGGGCCCGGGCCGCGCATCCCGGCCGGTCAGGGCCACCACGATGGCCCCCGGGAACGTCTCCCCCAGCACGTCCAGGTGAGGGCCCTCGGCCCGGGCGAGCACGAGATCCACCCGGCCGTCCACGGTGGCCGCGAAGGAGCGCGCCCACGCGGCGAGGGCCGCACCGGCGGCGGGTGAACCCTGGACCGGTCGACTCATGGCACCGCTCGCTCCCGGGCGGGATCCCGGTCCGCGCCGGCAGGCGGTCCCGCCGTCTCCGCGGGCCACCCGGCGGCGACCCCGGCCCCCGCCCCGCCCGGGCCGGGATTCAGGCGCCCGGGGCCCGCTGCCGGAGCGCCTCCAGCTCGGCGGAGAACGCCTCCTGCCAGGCGGCGAGCCGCGGGGCGATCCGGTGCTCGACGACGTCCGCCACCCGGTGCCAGTCCTGCTCCTCCTGGCCCCGGACGATCTCCTTCAGGTTGACCGTCAGGTCCCCGAGGTCCACCCGTTCCCGCAGGCGGGATGCCGGCCCGACGACCTGCTCCATGTCCACGGTCAGCCGGGCGATCGAGCCCAGCCCCTCGAGGAGGTTGCCCAGCCCGCCCATCGCCTCCGGCAGGGATCCCTCCCGGAGCTGGCGGGCGATGTTCGGGATCTCCACCCGGGCGGCTTCCAGGAAACGCCCCGCGGTCACGAGGGCCCGCAGCGCGATCTCCCCGTTGCTGGCGGCCGGTTCGCTGCCCGTCGCCGTCGCGGTCGCCTGCTCGAACTCGCTCATCGTTCCTCCACCGGCCGACGGGTTCCCGCCGCGCCGGGCGGCCGGGCCGTCAACCCCTTGACGACCCGCCGGCCGGGTCGGCCGGGCGGCCCCTTGAACCCGTCCGCATCCAGCAGCTTCCGGCTCCCGGTCACGGCCGGTCGCCGGGCGTCGACAGGGAAACCTGCACGACCCGTGCCACGAGCGATCGGCGCCCCCCGCCCGTCCTCCTTCGGGATAGAATCCCCTCTCCCCGGGGGGACGGGACGAGGGAACGGGTGACGAGGGTCCGCGACACGATCCAGGTCCTGCCGGTCCTGGCCGGCCTCCTGCTCCTCGCCGGTGCGGGCGGGCCGGCGTGGGCCTTCACGCCCCGGACCCGGGCGTTCATCGTTCACCGGGCGATCGCCCTCCTGCCGCCCTCCCTCGCCCGCCAGCTCCTGCGGCACGAGAAGGAACTGGTCGCCGGGGCGCTGGCCGACTGGTCCCCGGCGGCGGAAGGGCGGGGCAGCCACGCCCTGGACCCGGGAACCGCGGACGAGGAACTCGAGCGCCGCGTCCGGGAGGCGATCGCCCTCCTGGACCGCCGGGCCCCGATGGGAGAGGTGGCCCGCGCCCTCGGCCGGGTCGCCCACGTGGTGGCCGACCTCTCGTTCGCGCTGGACGTCGGTCCGGGCGACCCGCGGGAGTCCTCGTTCTACGGGGAGTTCGCGCGGTACGTGGAGGCGCAGGCCACCCGCGCCCGCCTCGTGTTCCCGGGGTGGGCCGAGCCCCACCTGGCGCGGGACGACGTGCGCGGGTTCGCCCGGGCGGTGGCCGCCCGCGCCCGCCGCGACTACCGGGGGATTCTCCGGTCCTACTACCCCGAGGGACGGGATCCCCTGCCGGAGGACTTCGACGAACGTTCCATCGCCTTCGCCGCCGCCTCCCTCGAGCTCTCCCTCGCGGTGACGGCGACGGCCCGGGCCTTCCTCTACGCGTGGTACCGTGCCCACGGAGACCTGGCCGGGGCCCCGGGTCTCGGCCCGCATCCCCGGGGAAACCCGTTCGCCCCGCCGGGCGAGGAGACCGACCGATGACCGACCGCGTGACCCCCGTTCGCCGCGCCCTGCTTTCCGTCTACGACAAGGACGGAATCGTCGACCTGGCCCGCTCCCTCCACGAGCTGGGGGTGGAGCTTCTCTCCACGGGGGGCACGGCCCGCCTGGTCGAGGAGGCGGGGATCCCCCTGCGCCGGGTCGCCGATGAAACCGGCTTCCCGGAAATGCTCGACGGGCGGGTCAAGACCCTCCACCCGAAGATCCACGCCGGGATCCTCGCGGTGCGCGGCAACCCCCAGCACGAGGAAGACCTGGCGAGCCAGGGCGTGCGGCCGATCGACCTCGTCGTCGTGAACCTCTACCCGTTCGAGAAGACGGCGCGGATGGAGGGTATCGGGATCCGGGAGATCGTCGAGATGATCGACATCGGCGGGCCGACCATGGTCCGCGCGGCGGCGAAGAACTTCCGCGACGTGGGGGTCGTCGTCGATCCCCGCGACTACGGCCGCGTCGCCGAGGAACTGCGGGAGCGGGGCGGCCTCACCGACGAGACCCGGTTCCTGCTCGCGCGGAAGGCGTTCCGGCACACGGCGGCCTACGACACGGCGATCTTCTCGTTCCTCAACCAGCTGGCCCCGGACGGCTCGCGCCGGGTGGACGAGAGCCCCTTTCCCCAGAAGGTGGTCCTGGAACTGGAGAAGATCCAGGACCTGCGGTACGGGGAGAATCCCCACCAGCGGGCGGCCTTCTACGGGGAACTGCAGGGGAACGAGCCGACCCTCGCCCGGGCGGTGCAGCTCCAGGGGAAGGAGCTGTCGTTCAACAACCTGCTGGACCTGGACGGGGCCCTGGCCGCCGTTTCGTCCCTCGGGGAACACGGCTGCGTGGTCGTCAAGCACGGCAACCCCTGCGGGGCCGGCGTGGGCGCCGGCCCGGCGGAGGCCTTCGAGAAGGCGCGGGAGGGAGACCCGGTCAGCGCCTTCGGCGGGATCGTGGCGTTCAACACCGTCCTCGACGCGGATGCCGCCGAGCTGCTGCGCGGCATGTTCCTCGAGGCGGTGATCGCCCCGGCGGTGGACGACGAGGCTCGCCGGATCCTGGCGCGGAAGAAGAAGCTCCGGGTCCTGGCCCTCGGGGGCGACCCGCGGGCGGCGCGCCGGCCGGGGCTGGACGTGCGCCGGGTCTCCGGCGGCTACCTGCTCCAGGACTGGGATACCGACGATGACCTCGCCTCCGCCCGGGTCGTCACGGAGCGGGCGCCGACGGACGAGGAGCGGGCGGCCCTGGCCTTCGGCTGGACGATGGTCCGCCACGTCCGCTCCAACGCCATCGTCTTCTCCCGGGCCGACCGCCTCGTGGGGGTGGGAGCCGGGCAGATGAGCCGGGTGGACGCGGTGAAGCTGGCCGCGATGAAGGCGGGGGAGCGCTCCCGGGGGGCGGTGATGGCCTCCGACGCGTTCTTCCCCTTTCCCGACGGGGTCGAGGAAGCGGCGCGCGCCGGCGTCACCGCGGTCGTCCAGCCCGGGGGGAGCATCCGCGATAAAGAGGTGATCGCCGCGGCGAACCGGCTCGGCCTCGCGATGGTGTTCACCGGCCGGCGCCACTTCCGCCACTGACGCCCGTCCCGGGCGTGGCGCCCGTCACTCCCGGAGGGGGCGGGGCTGGAGGGCCCGGACGTACATCCAGTAGGCGTCGTCGAGGGGCTGGCCCCGGTAGCGCAGGGCGACTTCCCGGTGCCGTCGCGCGACCTCGTCGTCGGGCGCCAGCTCCAGGCAGTCGGAAAAATAGCGCCGGGCCTCGACCACGTTGCCGGCCTTGAGGGCCTGGATTCCCATGTTGTACCAGCCGTCGGCGATCCAGCGATCGATCCCGGCCGGCCGGTACGGGCCCGGGATCCGGTAGAAGATCCGGAGCGCCTCGGGCCAGTTCCCCTGCCGGAATTCCTGCTTTCCCCGGGCCAGCCGGGCCTCGGCGTCCTTCCGCTCCCGCAGGCGCGTCCGGGCCGTTTCCAGCTTCTCGACCAGATCGAAGTCCAGGGGATCGGCCTGCCGGGCGAGTTCCAGGAGTTCCACCGCCCGCGCCTCGTTTCCCGAGCGGAGGGCGCGCTCCGCCCGGTGGACCAGGCCCGGCACGTCACGCTTCGTGACCCGGGGCGCCGGCCGGGAGGCATCCTGCGCCGGGACGGCGCCTGCGGCCGCCGCGCCCGCGGGCCGCGCCGCCCTCCCGGCCTCCTTTCCGCCTCCCTTCCGGGCCGGGCCCGCCGGCTGCTTCCCCTCCGGGCCCTGCTTCTTCACCCGGCGCCGGACGGGTCGCGGGGCCTGCTCCGCGGTCCGCCCGGTGTCCCCGACCGGCAGCAGGCCGAGACGCCAGGCGGCAACCCCCCCGGCAGCGACCAGGAGGAGGGCCGCGGCGACCAGGATCCCCCTGCCCGGCATCCGGGGCGCCCGCCGGCGGCGGGCGGACCCGCGCCCGGGCCGGGCGGAAGCCTCCGCGGGACCCGGCGGGGCCGGGGGCGGGGCCTCCGCCGGCGGGGCCGGGGCCTCTTCCTCCACCGGCCGCAGGTCGTGGGTCTCCGGCTCCGGCGGGGCCCCGACCGGGACCGCCGCGACGTCCTCCAGGTCGGCGTCCGCCGGGATCTCCGGGAGCACCGCCTCGGCCGCCTCCGCCCGCGCCAGGAGATCCCGGGCCTCCAGGTGTCCCGGGATCAGTTCCAGCACCTGTTTCAGGAGGGGGATGGCGAGGTGGGGCTGGCCCTCGTCCAGGGCCCGGACCGCCTGGCCCACCAGGTCCTCGGCCTGCCGGGCCCGGTCCTCGTCCCGGCGGCGGGCCTCGTCGAGGATCTCCTCGGCGCCGGGGGCGGCCGCGTCGATCGCCAGGGCCCGGGCGGCGAGCTGGGTGGCCTCGGCGGTGTTGCCCCGCTCGAGCTCTTCCCGGGCCCGGGCGACCAGGAGCCCCGCCTCCCCGTCTCCCGCGGCCGGCGGTTCCGGGGGCAGGCCGGCCCCGGGCTCCGGCGGCTCCGTCACCGGCGCGTCCCGTTCCAGCTCGCGGGCGGCCTCGAAGAGATCCTCCAGGTCGGCCGGGTCCTCCCCGGCGGGGATCCCGGCCTCCCCGGCGGCGGCCGCCCCCGGGACGGCGGGCTCCGCCGGAGGCGGAGCGGCCAGGGGGATGACCGGCAGGTCCTCCGGGATCTCCGGCCCCGCCGCTTCCCCGGCGGCGGTGGCCGACCCGCTACCGGTCCCGGGGACAGGGATGTCTCCGCCAGCAGGCGGGGTGGTGCTCGCCGTGGTTTCTCCGCCTCCGGTCCCGGGGTCGAGGACATCCCCGCCCGGCCCCGGCCGCGCCTGTTCCCCCGCCTCCCCCGCGCCCGCCGGCGGGCCGGGCTCCGGGAGGACGGGAGGAACCGCCCCCGCCGGGGCGCCCGGGACGGCCGAAAGGTCGAGCTCCAGGTCGAGGGGAAGTTCCGGGGCGGGCTCCCCGGCCGGCGGGGAGCCGGGCGCCGCGGCTTCCGCGAGGGCGGCCTCCGCCTCCTCGAGGAGGCGCTCCGCTTCCCGGTCCCCCGGCACGTCCGCCAGTACCCGCCGGCACACCTCCGCGGCGCGCCCCGGGTCGCCGGCGGCGAGGGCCCCGCGGGCGACCGCCAGGTGCTCCTCGACCAGGGAACGCCGGGACTCGGCGGCCGCGATCTCCCGGGCCAGGGAGGCGACCGCCTCGTCTCCCGGCAGCCGGGCCGCCAGGGCATCCAGCCGGCGGCGCGCTTCCACGAGCTGGCCCGCCCGGACCAGCCCCCGGATCTCCTCGGCCTCCGCCGCGGGCTCGCCCCCGGCCGCCCGCTCTGCCTCCTCGAAGACCGCCCACTTGGGATCCACGAGGGAAAGAAGCTTCAGCCCTTCCCGCGCCCGCTCGTCCGCCGGGTCCAGGGCGAGGATCTCGTTCCAGGCCGCGCGGGCGTCCTCGAAATCCCCGGACCGGTAGCTTGCCTCGGCGCGGGCGTGGAGGCTGTCGATGCCGGACCTCGTCTCTGCCTGGCTCACGCGGTCGTCCCGTCGTAACCCCCGGGCCGAATATAGGGAGCGGCCCTTCCCGGGGGCAACGCGGGCGCCGGGCCCCGTTCAGGCCCCGGCCGAGAGGTGCGCGAGCTGCTGTTCCAGCAGGGGAATCGACTGCTGGTCCGGCTTCAGCTTCCGGAGGCGATCGAGCCACCGGCGCGCCCCGGCGGCATCCTTCTTTTCGAGGGCGACGATCGTCGCGTTCAGCGCGGCCTGCCAGTGGGAACTGCTGGCCGCGAAGGCCGCCTCGAACTGGCGCAGGGCGTCGTCCAGCTTCCCCTGCCGGTAGAGGGTGACACCGAGGTCGGTCAGCACGTCCGGGTCTC
>CAZOTT010000125.1:0-7470 GCA_964582785.1 uncultured Acidobacteriota bacterium
CCGCGGCCTGGCCTCCCTGTCCGGGGACCGCCGGGAGAAGGTCCGGCTCCTCGAGCGGTACCTGGCGGTGGCCGGGGGGCGGGGCGAGCCCTGGGACCGGGTCCGCGGGGCGCGGGACCACCTGGCTCTCCTGCGCGTTCTCGGTGACCGGCCGGTGTTCGTCCTCGAGCGGGCCGACCTGCCGGGGACGATCCCCCTGCGGGTCCTGGCGGGGACACCGGGCCGGCCGCGGGGATTCATCCTCGAGGCGGACCTCGGGGGGCGCCGTCCCGTGCCCCTGCTCTTCGACACCGGGGCGTCGGGGCTCCACCTCGAGGACCGGTCCGCCCGCCGGGCCGGGTTCCAGCCCCTGGCCGGGGCGACCCTGGTCGGCGGGGGCGGGACGGGCCGGCACGCGGTGACCCGGGGGATCGTCCGCCTGCTGGGGCTGGGCCCCGTCGTGTACCGGGACGCCCTGGCGACCGTGACCCGGGAATCCCTGGAACGCCGCGGTGCCTACCGGGGCATCCTCGGCGCGGACCTGCTGGGGGGCACCCGCCTGCTGTTCCGGCCGGGGCCCCCGGCCCTGCGGGTCGTGGCCGCGGACCGGGCGGAGGGCGCCGCCGATCCCCTGTCGGTCGATCCCTGGGCCGTGCCTCCCGGCGACCTGCCGGTGCTGCGGATCGAGGGGCAGCTCCTCGTCCGCCTGCGGTTCGGGGCGGGCCGGGAACGGCGGGAAGGCCTCTTCGTCCTGGATACCGGGGCGTCCCGCACGATCCTGGCGGCCGGCCCGGCCGGGGGCCTGCCGGGGATGCGCCGGGGAGGCGGGACCGGCCGGATCCGGGCCTACGGGGGGGAGACGCGGGTGGAGGGGCGGGTCCCCCTCCTGTGGCTCGGGATCCCCGGCCCGGGCCGGTCCCGCGCCCCGGCGGCGGGCCGGGAACTGCGGGACGTCCCGGTCGTGGACCCGGGCCCGCGGGTCTTCCTTTCCGGCACCCGGGTGGCCGGCTGGCTGGGCCTGGACGTGCTCGCCCGGGGTCCCTTCGAGCTGGACCTGGGGGGCGGGTCCTGCCGCCTGCCGGCGCCTTCTGCCCGCCGGCGCCGGGGGGTCAGGCGTCGGCCCGGGGCACCAGCCCGCCGGGCCCGCCGCCCTTGCGCTCCCACCGGGAAAGGTTTTCCCGCAGCGTCTCGAGGAACGCCCGCAGGTGGCCCGGGGCCGTGATCACCCGGGCAACGATCTGGGGACCCGGCGGCAGGTCGGCGACGAAGTCCAGGATGAACTCGTCCCGGCTGTGGGCGACGATCAGCTTGTTCGCGTAGACGCCCCGGTGGGTCTCGTCGTTGATCTTGATGTCGATCCGCTGGAGCGGCGGCTTCTTCCCTTCGTCGGACATCCCGGGTCCTCCCGTCGGCGTGGCCCCCCAGCATACCCGCTTCGGCGGGAGCCCGTCCGGGCGGACTGCCGGCGGGAAAAGATCCACGATCCGGTTTGCCGCAGCGGGAGGGCCAGCGTAAGAGTTCAAGAGAGCCCGTGCGGGTTCACGGGGAACCGCGCGCCCGGGGGAGGGGGCGCCCGGGTCCCGGTCAGGACGGATGGTCTCGCCGCGGAAGCGCGTCCTCCCCCGCGCACCGCCAGGGGGAACTGCCATGAAGCGACTGCTGGTGATGCTGTTCGCCGTCCTGCTGGGGGTCGTCCCGGCGCTGGCCGGGGACGGCCCGTGGATCGTCGTCGCCAGCCCCAACGACCAGCTCGTCACGGCGATCGACCTCTCGACCGGGGAGGTCGCCGGCCAGGAGACCCTGGGACAGCTGCCCGTCGGGGTGGCCGCCGTCGGCCGCCGGGTGGCGGTCAGCGACTTCTACGGGGGAGCCCTGAAGGTCTTCTCGGCGCAGGAGCAGGGGGACTTCATCGGCCTGCGGAAGGACACGATCGCGACCGCCCCGGGGCTCCCGAACCCGGAGGGGATCACGCCCACCGGGGACGGGGCGTGGGCCCTCGTGACGGACGGCGGAAAGCGCGCGCCCGGTCCGGACATGTCCCTCGTCCTCGCGGACCTGGCCACCGGGACGAAGGTCTCGGAGATCTCGCTTCCGTCCGTCTACGGGGTCGCCTGGGACCCGGCGAAGCGGATGGCCTGGGTGCTCGACGGTTTCGAGATGGCGCTGCGCGGCGTCTACCTGTACCCCGACGGCACCTTCGAGGACACCGGGATGGCGATCCCGCTGGACGGGACCGAGTACGGCGTCCGCTACGTCGCCCTCTACGCGATGGGGACCCGGGCCCTCGTCTCCCACAAGATGGACGGGAAGGTGGAGGTTCTCGACCTGGTCGAGGGAACGAGCCTCGGGTCGATCGAGGTCGGGGGCACGCCGGGGGCGATCGCGGTGACGCCCGACGGAAAGAAGGCGCTGGTGGCGGACTACGCCGGGAGCCGGTGGGTGGTCCTCGACCTGTCGGGCGAGATGCCGGCCGATACCGGGATCCGGGTGGTGAGCCCGTACGGCGTCCCGAACACCTACGTCGGGACCCGGACGTTCTGCTTCGAGGGACCCCTGATGTTCTTCTCGGCGACCGACGGGGCGGTGGTGACCGCCCTCGACTGGACCTCCCTCGAGATGACCGACGTCGCCTTCCCCGCGGGCGTTTCCCCGGCGGGACTCGCGATCGTGCACTGAGCGGCGGTTCAGCGGTCTTCGCGCGGGCGCCCGGCTTCGACCGGGCGCCCGTGTCCGTCCGCGGGCATCACCCGGCGGTCCGGTGCCCGGCCAGGAGCAGGACCGCCCCCTCCAGCGCCAGGCGGGGGTTGCGGTGGATCGTGCGGAGCTCCCGGCGGAGGGTTTCGACGGCCTCGACCCGCTCGAGGGACGGTCCGAGGAGGCGGGCTGCCGCCGGGGCGAGGGGGGCGAGCCGCTCCGCGGCTTCCGGCTCGACCGGCTCCGCGCCTTCCGCGAGGGCCGCAAGGTCCCGCAGGAGCCCGAGCAGGAGGGAAAGGGCCCGGTCCGCCTCGTCGGCGGAACCTCCCCAGAGTTCGCCGGCCAGGACCGCCGGGGGGGTCTCCCGCCCCGGTTCGCCGGCCACCCGCTCGAGGATCCCGAGCCACTCCTCCCGGTCGGCGGCGTGCCGGGCGGGGTCGAGGGCCAGGGCCCGGGCCACGGACCCGCCCGCGAGACGGGCGCGCCGTTCCGCCTCCCCGGGCGGAGTGCCCCGGGACGCGAGGACTTCCCGGAGGACCGGGACGGGCAGCGCCCGGAAGCGCACCGGCTGGAGGCGGGAACGGACCGTGACCGGGAGGCTCCAGGGGGCCGCCGTGACCAGGACGAGCAGCGTGCTCGGTGGCGGTTCCTCGAGGACCTTCAGCAGGGCGTTGGCCGCCTCCGCCGTCAGCAGGTCGGCCGGTTCGATCACGTAGACCCGGCGGGAAAGCTCGAAGGGCCGTTCCGGTGCCGACAGGACGACGTCCCGGGCCTGGAGGACGGAGATCCGCGCCCGGCCCCGGGGAACGGATACCAGTCCCACGTCGGGGAGGACGCGGGGGGCTTCCCGGGTGGCCGCGCTTCCCGCCCTCAGTTCCGTCACGCCGTCCGCGGATCCCACCCGGGTGCAGCCGGTGCAGCGGCCGCACGGATCGTCACCCGGGCCGCGCGCCGAGCAGACGAGGGCGGCGGCCAGGCCGAGGGCGGCCGACCGCTTGCCCACCCCCTCCGGCCCGTGCAGCAGGAGGGGCGGGACCGCCTCCCCCGGCGGTCTTTCCGCCAGCGGACGGAGGAGCCGCAGGGCCGCGTCCTGGCCCCGGAGGGCGGAAAGGGGAAGCCACTCGAGGCTCACGCCCCCTCCGGGACCGGGGCCAGGCCGGGGAGCAGGTCCTGGAGGGACTCGACCACCGCCCGGTGGACCCGGTGGACCCCGGGGGCGGCGTCGACGACGCGGACGCGCCCCGGCTCCCGGGCGGCGATCTCGCGGTAGCCCGCCCGCACGCGTTCGAAGAAGGCGAGGTCCTCGTCGTCGTAGCCGGGCGCGTCGGTTTCCACCCGGCCCCGGGCCCGGCCGAGGGCGGTCGCCACCGGCAGGTCGAGGAGGATCGTTCTCCGGGGCGCCAGGTCCAGGGGTGGGTGTCGGTGGAGCGTGTCGATCAGCGCCAGGGGCCGGCCCCGGCCGTACCCCTGGTAGGCGCGGGTGGAGTCCAGGTACCGGTCGCAGACGACCACCGCGCCGTCCGCCAGGGCCGGCCCGATCACGGCCTCGACGTGGTGGGCCCGGGCGGCGGCGTAGAGCCACACCTCCGCCAGGCCCAGGTGCCGCCAGACGTCCGGATCCTTGAGCAGGGCGCGCAGCTCGGCCCCGACCCGGCCCCCGCCCCCGGGTTCCCAGGTCAGCGCCACGCGCCGGCCGGCCGACTCGACGGCCCGGGCGAGGAGCCGCGCCTGGGTCGACTTGCCTGCTCCCTCGATTCCCTCGAGGGTGATGAACAGTCCCTCGTCCCGCCGCTCCACCGGAGGCTCCTTCCCGCGCCCCGGGCAGGGGCGACGGGAGATTATAGAATCCCGGCCATGAGCCCGACCCCGAGCCGATCCCGCCGCGCGGCCCTGCGGTCCCGGGAGCGGGACCTCCGCCGCCGGGGATACCGCCGGATCGCCGGGGCGGACGAGGCCGGGGCCGGTCCCCTGGCCGGTCCCCTCGTCGCCGCGGCGGTCATCCTGCCGCCGGGTGCGCGGCTCCCCGGCGTCGACGACTCGAAGCGGCTGCGGCCGGCGGAGCGGGAGCGGTGGGCGGAGCGGATCCGGCAGGTCGCCGTTGCCTGGGCGGTCGTCCCCGTGCCGGCCGCCGAGGTGGACGAGGTGGGACCGCTGGAGGCGGCCCGGCGGGGGCTGGCGCGGGCGGTTGCCGCCCTCGACCCGGGCCCCGACTACGTGCTCGTCGACGCCCGGCGGCTCCCGGGCCTGGCGGTGCCCCAGGAAGCGGTGATCGGCGGGGACGGGAAGCACCTGGCGATCGCCGCCGCCAGCATCCTGGCCAAGACCTGGCGGGACGCGCGGATGCGGGAACTGGACGCCCTCTACCCGGGGTACGGGTTTGCCCGGCACAAGGGATACGGGACCCGGGAACACCTGGCGGCGCTGCGCCGGCTCGGTCCCTGCCCGGAGCACCGGCGGCGCTACCGCCCGGTTCGCGAGGCCCTCGGCGTCCAGCCGGGCCTGTTCAGGTGACGTGGCCGCCGGCCGGGAGCGCCCCGAGCCGGCGGAGGCGGGCGGTGATCTCGGCGCGGGGACGGCCGGAGTCCCGGGCGAGGACCCGCACCGCCCGGCGGACATCTCCCTCCTCCCGGGCGAGGGCCCGGGCGAACGCGGCGAGCAGGGACACGTCGTCCTCGCGGGCGGTGTCCCGGGGGACCTCGCGGGCCCCCGCCACGACCAGCACGACCTCCCCGCGGACCCGGTCCCGGCCGGCCGTCACGGAGGCGAGCCTCCCGAGGGTGTCCCGCCGCACCTCCTCGTGGAGCTTCGTCAGCTCCCGGCACAGGACCGCTTCCCGCTCTTCCCCGAGCACGTCCGCCAGGTCCGCCAGGCTGGCGGCCAGCCGGTGGGGAGACTCGTGGAAGACCAGGGTGTCCGGTTCCCCGGCGAGGTCGGCCAGGAACCGGCGCCGGGCGGGAGACCGGGAGGGGAGGAAGCCGGCGAAGCGGAACCGGTCGCCGGGAAGACCCGCGGCGGAGAGGGCGGCCACGGCGGCCGCCGGGCCGGGGATCGGCGAGACCGGGATCCCCTCCCGGTGGGCCGCGGCCACGAGGCGCCAGCCGGGGTCGGAGATCGCCGGGGTTCCCCCGTCCGTGACGAGGGCGACCGTCCTTCCCTCCCGCAGGCGCGACAGGACCCCTCCCACCCGGGCGGCCTCGTTGAAGCGGTGGCAGGAGACGAGGGGCGGGCCCTCGATGCCGAGGGCCCGCAGGAGGTTCCCGGTCCGGCGGGTGTCCTCCGCGGCCACCAGGTCCGCGGCCGCCAGCGCCTCGCGCGCCCGCGGCGAGAGGTCCCCGAGGTTGCCGATCGGGGTGGCGACCACCAGGAGGCGGCCCGGTTCAGGGGGAGTTGCCATCCGGGGCTCCGGCGGGTGGAAGGAAAACGCCCCGCGGGGGGCGGGGCGACCGTTCGCGGGGAAGGTGGTGCCGAAGGCGAGACTCGAACTCGCACGGGCTTGCGCCCACATGGACCTGAACCATGCGCGTCTGCCAGTTCCGCCACTTCGGCACCGGCTGGAACGCGGACATCCTAAGGGTGCTCCCCGGCCGGCGCAAGGCTCGACCCCGGGCCCCGGGGAGGTTTCTCCGCCGGCCCGGGCGGCAGGACCCGGATCTCCCAGCAGGCCAGCCGGGTCTCCCGGTAGGGCGGGGGGCGCACCGGCACGAGCAACCGGTGACCTGCCAGGGCGCCGCCCCGCAGGAAGACCGCCTCCCCGGGACCGGACAGGGTCCCGGCCGGTTCACCGTCCTCGGCGCGCAGGAAGAAGGCCTCCGGGGTGCCGTCCGGGAGGACGACCAGCAGGTCTCCCCCGGCCGTCGCCAGGCGCAGCACCGGGGACGAGACCCGGTGCCCGACCGACCGCCGCCAGGACAGGTGACCGTTCCGGCGGACGAACGCGTAGACGTGGGTGTCGAGGGAGGCGACCACCAGGGTGTCGCGGAGCACCAGGGGTGGGGCCAGCACCAGCCCGCCGAGCACCTGGGTCCAGCGGGGACGGCAGCGGAACCCTCCCCGGCGAAGGCGCCGGCAGCGCCAGCGGGTCACCGCCCGGCCCCGGGCGGTGAAGAGCCCCCCGCCCGGGCAGGCCGCCACCGCCCGGGGTTCGAGGCCCCGCGGGCAGCGCCGGGGGGCGGGACGGCCCACCGGAACCAGCCGCCGGTCGGGACCGACGATCGCCGCCGGCCACCCCGCGACCAGGAGCAGGGGTGGCTGCGGTTCACCGGGCAGGATCGTCCGCTCGACGGGCCGCCCGGCCGCGTCCAGTCGTTCCACGCGTCCCCCGGCCAGGGGCACGAGCCAGCGGGGAGGAGATTCCCCGGGCAGGGCCAGGGGAGGCCCGACCGGCGCCGCGTCGAGGGGCCGGCGGACCACCGGCCGCCCGTCCGCGAGGGACAGGAGGGCAAAGGCCCCGCGACCTTCCGGGCCGGTGCCGGCCCAGGCGAGGGCGGGACCCCGGGGGGTGGGGACCGGGTGAGAGGATGAGAGGCCGGACCCGGCGAAGCCGGGGGCCCGCCAGGCGACCGTCCCGTCCCCGGGATGGAGGGCCTCGATCCCGCCGGGAAGGGGGACCACGACCAGCAGCCGTTCCGCGTCCGGCGGGCCGGGGAGGTCCCCGGCCGCGGGAACCGCCGGCGCGCAGGCGCCGCAGGATCCCGGGGGCGGGGGGGAGCCCGAGGGATCGACGACCAGGAGGCTTCCCGCGGGGGCGTCCGGCAGGGAGACCTCCCAGGCCAGCGAGGCCCGGATGCGCGGGGGCGG
>CAZOTT010000126.1:0-7396 GCA_964582785.1 uncultured Acidobacteriota bacterium
CCAGGTCGTTCACCAGGTAGGTCGGGGAAGCGACCAGGGCGGGCGGATCGGTCCAGGCCAGGACGATCCGCAGTTCCTCGTTGCGGCCGTCCAGGTAGACCTCCCGCGACCAGGTCTCGCCGGTGGCGACCCCTTCCGCCCGCGGCACGTCGAACACGGCGAGACCCCGGGTGTCCCCGGCGAAGTAGAGCACGTCGTCCAGCTCGAGCCGGCCCCAGCCCTGCTCGTTGGTCGGCGCGTCGTCCTGGAGGGTCGTCAGGTCGCATTCCCGGTCGGAGGAACAGGAGATCCTGTCGTCCCCGTCGCACCGGTGGCAGTCGGCGTCCTCGTCGCATTCGACGAACAGGTTGTGGCAGAGCCCCACGGACAGGTCGCAGGTATCGAGGATGCACGGCCCGTAGTCCTGGCCCGCACTCCCGGTCATGTTCCGGGCGCCGGCGACCAGGCTCGCCCGCAGCAGGGCGGAGGAGGGGGTGAACCCGTCCCCGGGACGGGCGGTTCCGGAGGGCCAGAAACCCTTCCG
The DNA here is from genome assembly GCA_964582785.1 of uncultured Acidobacteriota bacterium. Taxonomy (GTDB): domain Bacteria; phylum Acidobacteriota; class Polarisedimenticolia; order J045; family J045; genus JAMOQA01. Next base: position 524 of record CAZOTT010000126.1, read on the forward strand.
GTAGTACTCCCGCACCAGGGCCGCGTAGCCGGCGACCAGCGGCGCGGCGAACGAGGTCCCCGACACCTCGGCCCGCGCGCAGGTGCGCCCGTTCTCGCCGAGGTCGGAGGTCCCGGTGACGACCCGGTGCCCGGACATCACGATGTCCGGCTTGAGGCGCCCGTCCTCCGTCGGGCCGCGGGAGGAGAACTCCGCCAGGTTTTCCGGGTCGAGCCCGTCACCGGGGTCGATCCGGGCGTCCGACGCTCCCACCGCCAGCACGTCCTTCGCCGTGGCCGGGGAAGTGATGGTGCCCGGGTAGGGGCCGCCGTTCCCCGCGCTGAACACCAGGAGAAAATCCGGGTGGTTCCAGGCCATCCGGTCGGCGAAGAAGGCGAAGACGTCGTACTGGTTGCCGCCGATGCCCCACGAGTTCGTCGCGATCCGCGCGCCGGCCTCGTACTCCTGCTCGAAGACCTGGTCGAGGATCGGGGGGATCGGCAGGCCGAGGCCGACCAGCTCCCCCCGGTCGTCCCCCAGGTCCTCGACGACCAGCTTCGCGGCGGGAGCCATCCCGTCCCCGAGGTCATGGTGCCCGTTCCCCGGGTCGGCCTCGTCCGCCGGGTGGGTCGTGTCGTCCCCGGTCGCGGACACCGCGCACCAGGTGCCGTGGGGATCCCCCTCCCGGACGTCGTAGGCGGTGGCAGGGGCCTGGAAGCTGCCGAGCAGGTTGTACCCGATGATCTTCCGGCGGGACGTGTCCACGGGCATCGGCCCCCGGTCCGCTCCCGTCGCCGGCACCGACGAGACGGGGGGCAGGCCCGCCTCGTCCTCGAACCAGCAGGTGTCCGGGTCGACACCGGTATCGGCGATGGCGATGACCTCCCCCGCGCCGAGGAGGCCGTGGTTCCAGACCGTCGCCGTGACGCCGTAATCCTGCCGGTTCCAGCGGTCGTAGGTCTGGCCGATCCAGGCCGCGTCGTCGTTGTGCAGGTGGGCCTCGCCGTGGGGTTCCACCGCGAGGACGTCGTCGCTCCCGGCCAGGAGCGACAGGTTCAGCCGGAGGGCGCGGCGCGGCACCCGGGCGGTGACGACCCCGAGGCCTCCCGGGTCCGGGACCGCGGCGAGAATCTCGATACCAGGGATCGCCTCGCGCAGCCGCCGCGCGACCGCGGTGGGGTCCGCTCCGGGGGCCAGCAGCAGGTCGACCGCCAGGGTGTCGATCCCCTCGCCGGGCAGGGGACGGGGGGGGACGAAACCCGCCGCCAGCCGCCCGAGGGCCCGGTCGACCTTGTAGCCCGCCCGGTAGCGGCCCACCCAGCGGACCCCGGGAAGGGCCGCCACCTCGGCGAGGGCCCTGCCGGTGCCGCGGACGAGCCACGCGTCCCGCGGGACGTGGAAAAGGGGCGTGACCCCGCGGGCGGCGAGGGCGGCCCGCTCGGCGGGCCCGGGGGGGGAGGTGAACTGGACGACCGCCAGGCGCGGGGCGTCCGCCGGGAGGTCCCCGTCCCCGGGGGGATCGGGGACGAACCGGGAGAGATCGGGGACGCCGTCCGCGAGGGGGTCGAACCGCGCGCCGTCGAACAGGATGGCGTGGGGGCGCGCCAGCATGCCGCGCAGCTCCTCCCGGGCGGCGGCGCGGGTCCGCGGGAGGGGTGGAAACACCGCCGGGCCGCGGGAGGAGGCCGGCGGGGCCGCCGGCGCAGGGGGCGTCGCACGGGGGGCGGGGCGGTCGAGGGCGAGGGGCGCGCCTCCCGGCCGGCTCCGGTCCCCGGCGAAGGCGGCGCCGGCGGCGGCGACCACGCAGAGCACCAGGAGGACGGCCCGGCAGGACGGCATCCTTAGAGAACAGGGACTCATGGGGGCAGGGATACGTCCAGCCGGTGGCGGCGGCAAGGGGGAATCCGCCGCGTTGACAGGGCGCGGAGGAGGTCGGTAGCATCCGGGTCGTTCCCTTCCCCGTGCTGCGTCTCCGCCAACGGACCCGGGGGTCCGGGCGACCGCTTCCTGCGCCGGGCCCGCCGGATCGGAGGAACCCCGATGGCATTCGAAGGTGCGAGCAAGATCTGGCTCAACGGCCGGCTGATTCCCTGGGAGGAGGCCACGATCCACGTCTGCTCCCACGTGGTCCACTACGGTTCGTCGGTGTTCGAGGGGGCCCGGACCTACAGGACGAAGAAGGGGGCCGCGGTGTTCCGGCTGCGGGAGCACGTGGAACGCCTCCTGCACTCGGCCAGGATCTACCGGATGATGCCCGGCTACGGGCTGGAGGAACTCGAGCAGGCGGTTCTCGAGACGATCCGGGCCAACGGGCTCGAGGAGTGCTACATCCGGCCGATCGTCTACCGGGGCTTCGGTTCCCTGGGCGTCAACCCGACGAACTGCCCGATCGACACGGCGATCGCCGTCTGGAAGTGGGGCGCCTACCTCGGGGAGGAGGCCCTGAAGGAGGGGGTGGACGTCTGCGTCTCGACCTGGAACCGGGTCGCCCCCAACACCTTCCCGGCGATGGCGAAGGCCGGGGGCAACTACCTGAACTCCCAGCTCGTCAACATGGAGGCCCGGGACCGGGGTTTCGTCGAGGGGATCGCCCTGGGGTCGAACGGGCTGATCAGCGAGGGGTCCGGGGAGAACCTGTTCGTCGTCTGGCGGGGCCGTGTGCTGACGCCGCCGCTCGCCGCCTCGATCCTGCCGGGGATCACCCGGGACACGGTGATCACCCTCCTCCGGGAGATGGGGTTCACCGTGGAAGAGCAGATGATTCCCCGGGAGATGCTCTACGTCGCCGACGAGGTGTTCTTCACCGGGTCCGCCGCGGAGGTGACCCCGATCCGGTCCGTGGACCGGATCCCGGTGGGCGCGGGGACGCGGGGCGAGGTCACCCGGGCGATCCAGGAGAAATACTTCCAGGTCGTCCGGGGGGAGGACCCGGACCACGAGGACTGGCTGACCTACGTCTACGACCGGGGATAGCGGGACGGTCCGTTCTCCGTCAGGGCTCGAGCCGTTCCAGCCAGTGCCCGATCACGTCCGGCCGCGGGGGAAGCACCGCGCGGACCCCCGCGGCCGACGCGTGCTCGGCCAGGGCCTCGGATTCTTCCGGCAGCAGCCCCAGGATCGGCGCGCCGGCGGCCAGCTCCCGGGCTGCCCCGATGCCCCGGTCTCCCGTCGAGGGGATGTCGACGATGACCGCCACCGGCGGCTCCCCGCGGCGGAGGAGGACCCTGCCGCGGTCCAGGTCGGGGGCGTGCCGGGGGGAGTAACCGCCGAGACGGACCCCCTCCTCGACGGCGGCCAGCTCGACGAAGTCCTGGGTCAGGATCAGTACCCAGCCCGGCATCACCGTCACCCTCCCCCCGGGGCGCACGTTGCCCCCCGGTCCGGCGGAAGCCTACATTGCCGGCGGGGGACGATCCACCCCGCGGAGGAGGCGCGCCGTGCACATCAACGACCTGCTGAAGTCGGCGGCGGAGAAGGGAGCCTCGGACCTGCACCTCAAGGTCGGCTCCTACCCGGTGATCCGGGTCGACGGGCGCCTGATGGCGATGACCGAGCATCCCCGGCTGATGCAGGAGGACACGATCGCCCTCGCGTTCTCGATCATGAGCGCCCGGCAGAAACAGAAGTTCAAGGAGAACTTCGAGATCGACATGGCCTACTCGGTGCCGGGCCTCGGGCGCTTCCGGGTCAACGTGTTCCAGCAGCGGGGGTCGGTGGGCCTGGTGCTGCGGGTGATCCCCGCCCGGATCGTGACGATCCGCGACCTGCACCTGCCGCCGGTGATCGAGACGATCGCCGGGGAACGGCGTGGCCTGGTCCTGGTCACCGGCGCCACCGGGTCCGGAAAGTCCACTACCCTCGCGGCGATGATCGACTACATCAACTCGACGCGCTGCGAGCACATCATCACGATCGAGGACCCGATCGAGTTCCTCCACCGGGACAAGAAGTCCCTGGTCAACCAGCGCGAGGTGGAGGTGGACACGAAGTCCTTCGCCGACGCCCTCCGCTCGGCCCTGCGCCAGGACCCCGACGTCATCCTCGTCGGCGAGATGCGGGACTACGAGACGATCGAGACCGCCCTGCTGGCCGCCGAGACCGGCCACCTGGTCCTCTCCACCCTCCATACCATCGACGCCACCGAGACCGTGAACCGGATCATCTCCGTCTTCCCCCCGCACCAGCAGAAGCAGGTTCGTCTCCAGCTGGCGACGGTCCTGCGGGCGAGCATCTCGATGCGGCTCGTCGACCGGGCCGACGGCCGGGGCCGGGTGCCGGCCGTCGAGGTGATGCGGGTCACCCCCTACATCCGGGAGTGCATCGAGAACAAGGACAAGACGAAGCTGATCCGGGACGCGATCGCCCAGGGGACCTCCCAGTACGGCATGCAGACCTTCGACCAGTCCCTGTACCAGCTCTGGAAGTCCGGGCTGATCAGCCGCGAGGAGGCCCTGGCGAAGGCGACGAACAAGGACGAACTGCGCCTCCGGATGGAGGGGATCGAGTCCACCGCCGACGCCGCCCAGGCGGAAATGGAGCGGGCCCTCCACGGGGACGCCGCCGACGAGGAGATCCCGGGCCTGGTGCGGCTCGGGGACGGCGACTGAGCGGCGATCCCCCCGCCGGGCTATCCTCGGCGGGATGGCTTCCGCAGCCCGGACACCGCCGGACCCGTGGGAGGCGGCCCTCGCCGCCCTGGCCCGCCGCGCCCTCACCGAGGCGGAGATCCGGCGCAGGCTGGCCCGCCGGGGCGTTCCCGGGGAGGAGATCGGCCGCGTCCTCGCCCGGCTGCGCCGGCTGGGGTACGTGAACGACCGGGAGGTTGCCTATAATCACGCGGCCTGGCGGGCCCGGGAGGGCCGGCACGGGCCGTTGCGCGTTTTCCGCGAGCTCCTGGCCCGGGGAATCCCCCGCGAGACGGCCCGGGGGGCGGTCGACGCCGCGTTCCCCCCGGAAGGGACGCTGGAAGGGGCCCGGCGGGCCCTGCGGCGTCTGGCCCCGGGGGGCATCCCGGGAGACCCGGCGGAACGGGCGCGGCTGTTCCGGCGGATGGTTCGCCGGGGGTTCCCGGCCGCGGAGGTCCGGGCCCTGCTCGACGAGGACGAGGTCGACGACGATGGAATCCCGTGACGTACGCCGGAACTTCCTCCAGTTCTTTGCCGAGAGGGGACACCAGGTGGTGCCCTCGAGCCCCCTCGTGCTCCCGCGGGATCCCACCCTGCTCTTCGCGAACGCGGGCATGAACCAGTTCAAGGGGGTGTTCCTCGGGCGGGAGACGCGGCCCTACCGGCGCGCGACGTCGGTCCAGAAGTGCCTGCGGGTGTCCGGGAAGCACAACGACCTCGAGGAGGTGGGGCGCACGCCGCGTCACCACACCTTCTTCGAGATGCTGGGCAACTTTTCCTTCGGGGATTACTTCAAGCGGGAGGCGATCGCCTGGGCCTGGGAGCTGGTCACCGGGGTCTACGGGATCCCCGCCGAGCGCCTGTGGGCGACCGTCTTCGCCGGGGACGCCGAGTTCCCCGCCGACGAGGAGGCGGCCCGCCTCTGGGTCTCGGAGACGGACCTCCCCGCCGGCCGGGTGATCGCCCTCGGCCGGAAGGAGAATTTCTGGCAGATGGGCGACACGGGGCCCGCCGGCCCCTGCACCGAGCTGCACGTGGACCTGCGGCCGGGGGACGCGGCGGGCGGGACCCCGGAAACCGACCCCGACCGGTTCCTCGAGATCTGGAACCTGGTCTTCATGCAGTACGACCTCCAGCCGGACGGCAGCGCGCGGCAGCTTCCCGCCCCCTCCGTCGACACCGGGGCGGGCCTCGAGCGCCTGGCCGCGGTCCTGCAGGGGGTCTCGAGCAACTACGACACGGACCTGTTCCTGCCGATCCTCCGGCCCCTCGCCCAGGAGGCCGGGGTCGAGTACGGAGAGAACGGGACGAAGGATGTTTCCCTGCGCGTGATCGCGGACCACCTGCGGGCGATCACCGCCCTGGTCGCGGAGGGGATCATCCCCGGCCCGGAAAAACGGGGAGCGGTGCTCCGGCGCATCCTGCGGCGCGCCCTGCGCCACGGCCGGCTGCTGGGCCTGCCGGTCCCGTTCCTTCACCGCCACGTCGGCCACGTCGTGGAGGTGCTGGGGGAGGCCTACCCGGAATTCCGGGAACAGCAGGAACTGGTCGAGAGGATCGTGCGGCGGGAGGAGGAGCGGTTCGACCGGACCCTGGCCGCGGGGTTCGAGCTGCTCGAGGAACGGATCGAGGAACTGCTCGCCCGGGGCGAGCGGACGTTCCCCGGCGAGGAGGCGTTCGTCCTCGAAAGCGAGCGGGGGCTCCCCCTCGACCTGGTCCGGGATGCCCTCGAGGAGCGGGGCCTGGCCCTGGACGAGGCCGGCTGGGCGGCCGCCCGGCGGCGCCACGTCGAGGCCTCCCGGGTCGCCGGGTCCCGGGACGACGCCGGGGCGACCGCGGCGGCGGCGGAGACCTGGGTCCCGTGGCGGGGACGGGGTTCCCGGTTCACCGGGTACGGGACCCTGGAGACGGAGGCGGCCCGGGTTCTCGGGGTGTTCCGGGACGGCGTCGAGGTGGATGCCCTGGGGGAGGGAGAGACCGGGGAGGTCATCCTGGACGAGACCCCGTTCTACGCCGAGTCGGGGGGACAGGTGGGCGACCGGGGGCGACTCGCGGGAGGAGAGGTCCGGGCCCGCGTCGTCGACACGTTCTCCCCGGCCGAGGGGGTGATCCTCCACCGGGTGCGGGTGGAATCCGGGTCCCTGTCCCCCGGCGTCCCGGTGGTCGCGGCGGTGGACCCGGAGCACCGGGCCGCCGTCTGCCGGCACCACACCGCCACCCACCTGCTCCACGCGGCACTACGGAGGATCCTCGGGACCCACGTCCGCCA
>CAZOTT010000127.1:0-7283 GCA_964582785.1 uncultured Acidobacteriota bacterium
GCGGCTGTTCCGCTACCACGGTGCGGAGCACAAGGTCGTCCATGCCTGGGAGGCGGGCCGCGGGATGGACCCGGCCACGGTCCAGCGGTACCCGGTGCTCCACCCGCGCTGCGGGACGTCGTTCCTCCTCTTCGTGATGATCGTCTCGATCCTCGTCTTCTGCTTCATCCCGGCCGCCTGGCCGGCGTGGGGGAAGGCGCTCGCCCGGGTCGCCCTGGTCCCGCTGATCGCCGGCCTCTCCTACGAGCTGATCCGGTTCTCGGCCCGCCACCGGGACCACCCGCTGGCCCGGGTCCTCGTCCAGCCCGGGCTGTGGCTCCAGCGGCTGACGACCGGCGAGCCGGACGACGCGATGGTCGAGGTCTCCCTCGCCGCCTTCCACCGGGCGGCGGAACTCGAGGGAGACGGGCGGTTCGTCCTGTAACATTCGCGGGTGTCGCCCTGCCGGGACGCCGCGGGCGTGCCCGGCGCGCGGGGGTGTTCGGTGGCAGACGGCGGGTTCCTCGAGCGGCTCCGGGAGATCGAGGCGGACTTCGAGCGGCTGTCCGCCCGGATGGCGGAGCCGGAGATCGCCGGGGATCCCCGGGCGTACCGGGAGCACGCCACCCGCTACGCGGAGCTGGAGCCGATCGTCCGGGGGCTCCGCGAGCTGCGGGAGGTGGAGGCCCGGCTGGCGGAGGCCCGGGAGATGGCCCGCGAGGAGGCCGACGAGGATCTCCGCGCCCTCGCCCGGGACGAGGCCCGGGAACTGGAGGCCCGGCGGGAGGAACTTGACCGGGAGATCCGGCTCCTGCTGCTCCCGAAGGACCCGAACGACGAGCGGAACGTCGTGCTCGAGGTCCGGGCCGGGACGGGGGGGGACGAGGCGACGCTCTTCGCGGCGGAGCTTCTCCGGATGTACCAGCGGTACGCGGAGCGGAAGGGATGGCGGTTCGACGTCGTCTACCTGTCGGGCTCGGAGGTGGGCGGGGTGAAGGAGGCGATCGCCAACGTCTCCGGGGAGCGGGTCTTCTCGCGGCTGAAGTTCGAGTCGGGAGTCCACCGGGTCCAGCGGGTGCCGGAGACCGAGTCCCAGGGGCGGATCCACACCTCGGCGGCGACGGTGGCGGTGCTGCCGGAGGCCGAGGAGGTGGACGTGGAGATCGACGAGGAGAAGGAGCTGCGGATCGACAGCTTCTGCGCCTCGGGGCCCGGCGGCCAGCACGTCAACCGGACCGCCTCCGCCGTCCGGATCACCCACCTGCCCACCGGCCTCGTGGTCCAGTGCCAGGACGAGAAGTCCTGGCACAAGAACCGGGCGAAGGCGATGAAGGTGCTGCGGGCCCGCCTGCGGGACCTCTACGAGCGGGAGCGCCACGAGCAGGAAGCCGCCGCCCGGCGGACCATGGTCGGCACCGGCGACCGCTCGGAGAAGATCCGGACCTACAACTTTCCCCAGAACCGGGTCACCGACCACCGGATCCACCTGACCCTCCACCGGCTCGACCAGGTGCTCGACGGGGACCTGGACGAGCTGATCGACGCCCTGGTCGCCGCCGACCAGGCGGCGCGGCTCCGGGCGGAGCTGGCCGGGTGACGGGGAGAAGGGGGGCGCCGGTGACCGGGCAGCGGGAGACGGTCGGCGCCCTCCTCGCCCGGGCCGCCGGGCGTCTGGCGGCCGCCGGGATCCCCGCGGCCGACCGGGAGGCCGAGCTGCTCCTCGAGGCGGCCGGCGGCCCGGACCGGGGGGCGCTCGTCGCGGCCCGGGTGGAGCGGACCGCCTCGCTTCCGGCGGGCACGGTGGACCGGTTCCTGGAACTCGTTGCCCGGCGGGAGGCGCGGGTTCCCCTCCAGCACCTCCTCGGGAAGTGGCCCTTCCTCGAACTGGACCTGCGGGTCGACGGGCGGGCCCTCGTGCCCCGCCCGGAGACCGAGGACCTCGCCCTCCTCGCCCGGGAGCGGCTCGCCCCGGGGGAACCGGGGCCGGTCGCGGACGTGGGGACGGGCGGGGGCTGCATCGCCCTGGCGCTGGCCGCCGCCCGCCCCGCGCTGCGGGTGATCGCCCTCGACCGGGACCCCCGGGCCCTCTCCCTCGCGGCCGAAAACGCCCGGGAGACCGGCCTCGGCGGCCGGGTCCGTCTCGTGCGGGGAGACCTGCTCGAGCCGGTCCGCCCGGGGGCGGACCTGGCCCTCGCCGTCGCGAACCTGCCCTACGTTCGGGAGGACGAGTGGCCCTCCCTGCCGCCGGAAGTGCGGGATCACGACCCGCGGGACGCCCTCGTCGGGGGGCGGGACGGGCTCGAGCCGGTCCGCCGCCTCCTCGCCCAGGCCCCGGCCCGCCTCCGCCCGCGAGGGCGGCTCCTGCTCGAGGTGGCCCCGGGGCAGGTGTCGGCGGCGGGCGCCCTGCTGGCCGGGGCCGGCTTCCGGGAAGTCGCGGTCCACCGGGACCGGTTCGGCCGGGACCGGGTGGTGGAGGGGGTCCGGCCGTGAGCGGGGGCGCGGCCGGGGGATGGCGCCGGTGGGTGGCCGCCGGGCTCCTCGTCCTCCTGGTCGGCGGCTACGCGGCCTGGCGGGTCGCCGGGTTCGTCGGGGCGGGGCCGCCGCCCCGGGACTGCCGGGCGCGGATCACCGTCATCGCCGCCGACGGCACCCGCTGGCCCGGGTCCACCTGGCGCTGCCGCCGTCCCGCCGGCCCGGCACCGGCGCTGCTGGTGTGGGGGGGCTCCCCGGAGGCGACGGAGGCCTGGATCGCCCGGTTCCAGGACGGCTGGCCGTGGTCCGGCCGGGAGGCCTGGACCCTGGACTCCGTTCCTCCCGGGGACCGGGCCGCCGTGCGCGGGGCGGTGAACGCCGCCCTCGAGGCGATGGGCGCGGAGTGGTCCGTCGATCCGGGCCGGATCGGGGTCCTGCTGCAGGGACCCGCCTGCCGGGCGTGGCCGGTGCCGGGGGCCGCGGCGGTGGTCCTGGTGGATCCTCCCGCCGGCCTGGATCTGCCGGATCCTCCGCCGGCCGACCTGCTCGTGGTGCAGACCGGTCCCCTCGGGTGGACCGGGCGGGCGGCGCGGCGGGCGGACGGATTCTTCCGCTCCCGGCTGCTGCCGCCGGGCGCCGGGGGACGGGCCCGGGAGGCGGTCCCCGCGGAGCGGGATCAGAACTTGAACGACACCCCGGCGAGGAACCCGGAGGTCTCCTGGGTGATTCCCTTCCGGCCACCGGAGACGCCGATCGCGTCGTACTCCACCCGGGACAGGCGGTAGCCGGCCCGCAGGCGGATCGCCGGGAAGACCTTCAGTTCCACGCCGAGCTCATACTCGTACCCCTCGGCGTCCTCCCCGTGCCAGAAGGTTCCCCGCGTACCGTCCGGGTCACCGAGCCACGGCGACCAGGCCGCCTCGCCGTAGACGAACAGCAGGCCGCCCAGGTTCGCCTTCGCGTCGGCGACGAGGCGCGGACCGTCCAGGTCCGCCCCGTCCTTCCCCGGACCGATGGAGATCCTGCTCCAGCCGAGGCCGAGGGCCAGGTAGTTCTGCTCCGTCGGGGCGATCGCCTTCCAGACGACGTCCACGTGGACGAGTTCCATCTTCCAGGGGCTGGCGTCCCCCTCGGCGTACCCGCCCCGGATGCCCCACCGCCCCAGCCACAGGCGGGCCCAGGCGGCCGGGGCGGCCCCGTCTTCCTTTTCGATCCCCCGGGCGTCCACGTCGTTCTGCCACCAGTACGCCCCCGCCTCCACGTCCACGGGACCGAGCGCCCGGGCGGGGAGCGAGAGAAGGGGCAGGGCGCAGGCGAAGAACAGGGCCAGGGGGGCGATGCGTCGAGTCATGGCATCCTCCGGTGCCCCGTGGGATCCCGGGGCCTTCCCGGGTAGCATGGAGCGTCCCGGGGGAGGGAGGCAAGGGGACCCCGTTCGGGCCCGGACGGGCACTCCCCCGGGGCCCCGGGGAAGGCGAGGAGGGACCGTGCCGGACGCGACCTGGACCGTGGCCAGCTGGAACGTGAACTCGATCCGGGTGCGGGCGGAGCAGGTGGCCGCGTGGCTCGCGGAACGCCGGCCCGACGTGCTCGCGCTCCAGGAACTGAAGGTGCCGGAGGAGGAGTTTCCCCGGGAGATCTTCGAGGAGCTGGGCTACCGCGCCCTCGTCCACGGCCAGAAGACCTGGAACGGCGTCGCCCTCCTCGCCCGGGGAGACCTGGCGGAGGTCCGGCGGCGGCTGCCGGGCATGGAGGACGACCCCCAGGCGCGGTTCCTCGCGGCGCGGGCGGACGGCGTGCTGGTGGCCGGGGTCTACGTACCCAACGGGCAGGCGGTGGGGACCGACAAGTACGCCTACAAGCTGCGCTGGCTGGAGGCCCTCGCCCGCTGGTTCGAGGAGGAACGGGACCCGTCCGAGCCGCTCGTCCTCTGCGGCGACTTCAACATCGCCCCGGAGGAGCGGGACCTGTGGGACCCGGAGGCGTTCCGGGACCAGGTCCTGTTTTCCGCGCCCGAGCGGGCGGCCCTTGAGCGCCTGCTCTCCTGGGGCCTCGCGGACGTCTTCCGCCGCTTCCACGAGGAGGGCGGCCACTACTCCTGGTGGGACTACCGGCAGGCCGCCTTCCGCCGGAACATGGGCGCCCGCATCGACCTGGTCCTGGTGACGCCCCCCCTTCTCGAGCGGGCGCTCTCCGCCGAGATCGACCGGGCCCCCCGCCGGCTTCCCCGTCCCTCCGACCACGCCCCCGTCCTCGCCACCTTCCGCCGTCTCTGAGTAAGAACCGGCGCTGCCGGAAGGGTGCGCCCTTCGGCTGCCGGTTCCGTGCCGCAGCCGATCGCGGTGCCCGGTGGTCCCGCTCGCCGCGCGGGGAACACGGCCCGGTGCCGCCTGCCCCGGCGGAGGGCGCCGACAGGGTGGCGACCGCCATGGCCCCTGCGTGGGTGTCCCGGCTGGAGGACGGACCGGAGCGCTCTCCTCCAGCGGACCTGTTCACGATGCCGGACAGGCGAAGGTTTGGCGGCAGAAGAAGTTCTTTCGATCCAGCAACTTGCTCGGCGACCGGATGGCAAGCCCCTTGCTCTGAGCGGGGCGGACCCCGGATGGGCCGGGGACCCGAGCCAGAGGGAGGGTTGTGATGTCACGAGAATCCTGGAAATCCATCGTCCATGGCCTGGGGCTGGCCGTCCTGGTGGCGGCGCTCTCGGCCGGAATCGGGTTCGCCCAGGTGGCGGACCCGGAGGGAGACGCGGATGTCCCCTGCGTCGACATCGTGTCCGTGGACGTCACCGCGACGACCACGTCCCTGGCGGTGACGGCGGAGATGTCCCCGCGGCCGTACCCGCCGGAGTACGTGATCAATGGGATCGACGATCCCAACGAGTACCGGCTCTGCCCGGGAGGCCTCTACGAGGTCCTGCTGGACACCGACCGGGACGGGCTGGCGGACCACGTGCTGCGTCTCGCCTTCGACTACCACGGCGAGGCGACCGTCTCGGGGCCCGACAGCCTGGAAGTGGACTACTCGATTCGACAGGGAGAGGTGACCTGGAACCTTTCCCTGGACGACCTCGCGCTCTCCGAACTGCCCGCGACCATCGGACTGCGGGTCGAGGCGCAGGTCGTCAACGACGGCTCCTTCCACCCGCTGGTCCCGGTGGACGTGGAGGACTCGTTCCCCGACGCCTGGCAGGAAGTGGTCGTTGGACTGGATGCATCCCGTCTCGTTGGGCCGGAGGGGGGAACGCTTTCCGTAGGTGATGCGGCCTCTCCCCTGTTCGGGCTCACCATGGAGGCTCCCGCCGGCGCCCTCAAACAACCGACGATGGTTGGACTGAAGGATTGTTCTGCGATCGATGTTCCTCCACTGCCGGAGAGTCTGGAGGGAGCCTGCGTCTCCAGATTCCGTATCTATCCCGCAGTAACCTCCTGGAATGACAGTCCCCTCGTAAGTGTTCCGAATGGGGAGAAATGCGAGCCGGATTTCCTGGAAGCCTTTGACGAAGACGCCGGCAGGTGGTGGACCCAACCGTACGTTCCAAGTGGTGAGAATGGCGAAAGTTGGTTTGTCGCCGCACTCCCCGGAAGCGAGGTGGAAACCCGAGGTCTGCGGGATGGGATCATGCAGTTTGTCCGCGCGATGATGGGCCGGCAGAAGTTGTCATGTAACGCCGAACGAAACCTCTACCTGGCCATGACGTACCTGTGGCCGGACCAGCCGAACCTGTTTCAGGAACTGCGGCGCACGTTGCAGAGCCACCGGATTTCCCGGGTCCTCGTCAACATGGGGGCAACCGACAGTCGCGGTTGTGTTCGCTGGAGAGATGAACCAGCCCACACCGACGGGGATTGCCACGAAGAGAATGACTACGCCGAGGTGGCAGGGTACCTGAAGAATCTCCTCGATGAACTGCCGGGGAATGTCAGCGTCGGACTGTGGATCAGTCACAGAACGGCGGACGATCCGGCTCGCTTTCAGGAAAGGATTTCCCGGCTGAGAGAGGATACCAGGGGCCTCATGGCATTCCTGTGGAACTGTGACGACGGCCAGTCGGGCGGTAGCTGCCTGGACCCTGCGGATCTGGAGCGGATCTCGGAGATTCACTTCGACATCGAGCCCCTTCCCGACTCCGAGAAACTCAGCGACGGCCGGACGTACCTGCAGTACGTTCTGTACGAACTGATCGATGCCTTGCGCACCAGCCCGGAAGGAAAACGCTCGGGGCTGGAGTATTCGCTCTTTGGTGAAAGGTTGGCACACCTGTTGGCAAACTTCTGGAGCAAACCGGATCCGTGGAAGTGGAGCCGGGAAGGTCTCCGGCAGGCGGTGGAACACGCACGTGTCTACTACTCCCTTTATGATACGCATATTCGGACGAAGATCTGGTACAGGAACAAAATGAGGACGAGCATTCAGCGCGCGGAGGAAGTCTGCGAGGGCTTGGTGTCGCAGTTGATCCCGGTGGCGTCGTCTTCGGACAAGTATGAGTGTCCGACGGAGGAGGACCCGAAACACCCATGCGCCCACACGAGGGCGGAAACCGTCGGCGCCGCTGCCGGTGCACTTGCCGGGACGTTGATGGGGCCCGACCTTGGAGGGTTCACGCTGTTCATTCAGTCGCCGAGCGGCGAAGACGGCGAGCCGACCGCGGAGGAATGGGACGCGTTCGATTCCGTCTTCGAGGATTGTCATGCGTCGTTCCGGGACGACTTCGGCGACGGGCTGGGGAACTGGATCCTGAAGGGCAGCCCGTCCCCGCGGTGGATCGACGAGATCTACGGGCGGCAGGGTGTGTTCGACAACAATGGCGACAGCTGGTGTGACAATCAGGC
>CAZOTT010000128.1:0-7057 GCA_964582785.1 uncultured Acidobacteriota bacterium
CACCGTCGCCCGGACCCGGGGGGACGTGGGCGCGCTGGTCCGGGTGATCGGGATCGACGGCAGGAAGACGGTGGTCGCCCGGGTCGTCGCTCCCGGGAGGGTCGTCGTCCTCGGCTCCGAGGAAGCCGCCGGACCCGCGGTGGCGCGGCGGGACCGGCCGGCGCCCCGGGAGGCGCGGGAGGAGAGGAAGGCACGATGAGGGGGACGGGTTCCGGGATGCGGCGCCTTTCGCGGCTGCTGGCGCTTCTCCCCTTCCTGCTCGCGGCCGGCTGCGCCAGCCGTCCCGCGCCGCAGCCCCTCGTGTACCCGGGAAAGCTCCCGGAGCTGGAGCCCGCGGGAGGGCAGCGCCCGGTGTCGGAGGGATCCCTCTTCACCGACGGCGGCGCGGCGGAACTGGTCGGCGACTTCCGCGCGCGCCACGTGGGAGACGTGCTGGTGGTGCGGATCTCGGAGGCGGCCCTCGGGTCCAGTTCCGCGGACAGCAAGCTGGACCGGAAGTCGGATCACACGCTGAAGGCGCCGGTCCTCTTCGGCTGGGAAAACAAGGTCAAGGGGAAGCTCGGTCCCGATTTCGACCCCGCCCTCGCCTTCAGCGCCAGCGGCGAGAAGGCGTTCGAGGGGTCCGGCGAGACGACCCGCAAGGCGAAGCTGACGGCCCGGATCGCGGTCCGGGTGATGGCGGTCGGGACGGGTGGCCGGATGGTCGTCGCGGGCACGAAGGAGATCGCGGTCAACCACGAGCGGCAGACGATCACCCTGGCCGGGATCGTCCGGCCGGAGGACATCGGCCCGGACAACACGATCTCCTCGTCCAGCATCGCCGACCTGACGATCACCTACGGTGGCGTGGGCGACGTGGCGGACACGACGCGGCAGGGGTGGTTCCAGCGCCTGCTGGCCAGGATCTGGCCGTTCTGAGGAGGTGCCGGGGATGGTTCGCCGGGAAGCACGCACGATCGCGATCGGGGCCGCCGCCGCGGTGGCGGCGCTGGCGCTGGTCTTCGCGGGGACGCCTTCCGCCGCGCCCGGGGGAGGGAAGAAACCGCCGGGACCGCCCCTGCACGTGGACCCGGTTCCCCCGTCGGCCCCGGCCACCCGCGGCCCCGGAGGAGTGCCGCTCAAGGACGTCGTCCTGGTCCGGGGGGTCCGGGAGAACCAGCTGACCGGCTACGGGCTCGTCGTCGGCCTCGCCGGGACGGGGGACGGGACCCAGGCGAAGTTCACCATCCAGAGCCTGGCCAACGCGCTCCAGCGGATGGGGGTCGTCGTGCCGCCGGCCGCGATCCGGGTGCGGAACGCGGCGGCGGTGATGGTGACGGCCAACCTGCCGCCCTTCGCCCGGCCGGGGACCCGCATCGACGTCAACGTCGCCTCGATCGGGGACGCCAAGTCCCTCGTCGGGGGGACCCTGCTGATGACCCCCCTGCGCGGCCCGGACGGGCGGATCTACGCCCTCGCCCAGGGCCCCGTCAGCCTCGGGGGATCGTTCGCCGCCGCCGGCGGCGGGGCCTCGGTCCAGAAGAACCACCCGACCACCGGGACGATCCCGGGGGGGGCCCTCGTCGAGCGGTCCGCCGGGATCGATCTCGCCGGGCGGCGTACCTTCTACCTGGAACTCAAGCGGCCCGACTTCCAGACCGCGTACCGGATCGAGCAGGCGCTGGAGACCGCGTTCTCCCCCGGGACCGCCCGCGCCCTGGACCCGGGAACCATCCAGCTCAACGTCCCGCCCGTGATGGCGGACAGGCCGGTGGAGTTCCTCGCCCTGGCCCTGGACGTGCCGGTGCGGCCGGACGTTCCCGCCCGGGTGATCCTCAACGAGCGGACCGGCACCGTCGTCCTCGGCGGTGACGTCCGGCTGTCGCGGGTCTCCATCACCCACGGCAATCTCACGATTTCCATCGCGCGGCGGCTGGGGGTCAGCCAGCCCGGCGCCTTCTCCGGGGGAGAGACGGTGGTCGTGCCGGAGGGGGAGGTCCGGGCCGAGGAGGAGGCGGGCAAGACCCTGTCCCTCGAGGAGGGGAGTTCCGTTTCCGACCTGGTCGAGGCCCTGAACAGGCTGGGGGTCTCCCCGCGGGACATGATCTCGATCTTCGAGGCGATCCGCGCGGCGGGGGCCCTCCACGCCGAGCTGGTGGTGATCTGATGGGCGGCGGCGTGGGACCGGTCCCCGGAACCTCCCTGCCGGGCGCGGCCCCGCGGGAGACCCGGCAGCGGGTCCGGGAAGCGGCCCGGGGCCTCGAGGCGGTCCTGCTCCGGCAGCTGATCAGTTCGATGGAACGGGCGCAGCTCGAGGGAGGATTCTTCGGCCGGTCCGCCGGTTCCGGGGCCCGCCAGACCACCTTCGAGCTGCTGCTCAGCCGGGCCCTCGCGGAGAGCGAACCCCTGGGGCTGGCGGAGAAGATCGCCGAACAGCTGGTGCCCGGGGGGGACGGCGGCGAGCGCCTGCGGCGGGCGGCGGCCCTCGCCGGCGAAGCACTCCCGGCGGGACTCCTGGACGGGCGCCCGCCCTTTTCCGGAAACTTTCGGGTTGGCACTCAAGGCGGTGGAATCCCGGCCGAAGAGAAAGGCGGGGAGCGGCTGCCCTCGAGTCGCCCCCGGGAGGACTGAGCGATGAAGATCCACGGACCGGACCCGTTCGACAGGCTGAAGGAAGCCCTTTCCCGGCTGGAGGAGAAGGACCGCGCGGAGCGGACCCGCGGCCGGAACGGGGACGAGCCGGTCGCCCCCGGCGGTCGGACCGGGGACACCGACCGGGTCCAGCTCTCGGAGCGGGCCCGCGAGCTGCGGCGCCTGCGGGACGCGCTCGACCGGAGCCCGGAGATCCGGGAGGAGCTCGTGGCGAGACTCCGCGAGGAGATCGCGTCCGGGCGCTACGGCATCGACGGGCGGCGGATCGCGGACGGCATCCTGGCCGAGGAGGCGGGCCTCCGGGGCGAGGAGAACGGTGAGTCCTGATCCCCGGTTGCCCGCCGCCGAGCGGCTGGCCACCGTCCTGGAGGCGGAGGCGGAGCTGTTCCGCGAGTTCGCCGCCCGGGCGGCGGAACAGCGGCGCGCCCTGCTGGCGGCCGACGCGGACGCCCTCGATCGCCTGGCCGACCGGGCGGACGCGCTCGCCCTGCGGTTCCGCATGCTCGAGGAACAGCGCGGGCGCCTCGAGGCGGTGGTGGAGGGGGACGGCTCCCCGCGGCTTGGCCGGGCGCGGGAGGAGGCGCGGCGGGCCCTGGTCTTCCTGCTGCGGGAAGCGGCGATCTCCGGGACCGTCCTCGACCGGGTCGGGGACACGTTCGGGGTGCGGGCCGCGGCGGTGTCCGGTGCCTGCGGGACCACCTACCTGCCCGACGGCCGGGCGCGGGAAGAGGCGTCCCCGGGCGGGCGGCTTTCGGCGGAGGGCTGAGGCGTGACGGTCTTCTCCCAGTTCGCGATCGGGCGCACGGCCATGCGGGCCTTCCGGCTCGGCATGAACCTCTCGGGCTACAACGTGGCCAACGCGAACACGCCGGGCTTCAGCCGCCGGCGCCTGGAACTCGGCCCGCTGCCGACGATCGCCGTGCCGGGCGGCTGGGCCGGGATGGGGGTCGACGTGGTCTCGGTCCACCGGGTCCGGGACCCGTTCCTCGACTTCGCCACCCGGCGGGAGCAGGGCCGCCTGGGGGCCGACACCGCCCGGGCCGAGATCCTCGCGGCGATGGAGCCGATGTTCGGGGAGGTCGGGACGAACGAGCTGCAGGGGGCCCTGACGAACTTCTTCGATTCCCTCGAGTCGCTGTCCGTCCAGCCGGACGATCCGGCGATCCGGGAGAACGTTCTCGCCGCCGGCCGGCAGGTCGCCTCCACGTTCCACCGGCTCGATACCTACCTGGTGGAATCGCGCCGCTCGGCGAACCAGCAGGTGTCGGACAAGGTCGAGCGTGTGAACGACATCCTCGACCGGCTGTCCGAGATCAACGTGGAACTCCTCGGGCTCGAGGCGGGAGGCGGGGAGGCCTCCGACCTGCGGGACGAGCGGGACCGGCTGGTCGACGAGCTGTCGGGACTGGTCGCGGTCCGCACCGTGGAGGCGGACAACGGCCAGGTGAGTGTCTACCTCGAGGAGACGGGAGATACCCTGCTCGCGGGGGAGCTGGCCCATCCCCTCGAGACCGTCGAGGACGCGGAGGGAATGCACCACGTCACGGTCCGGCGGGGCGGGGAAGCGGTCGACCTGACGGGCCGGTTGCGGGGCGGCGCCCTCGGCGGTTACCTGGCGGTCCGGGACGAGGACATCCCCGGCTACCGGGACCGGCTCGATACGCTGGCTGCCGAGCTGGTCCGGGAGGTCAACGCGGTGCACTCCGCGGGTTACGGGCTCGACGGCTCGACCGGGCTCGCATTCTTCGTCCCGGATCCTCCCGGCGACCACATGGCGTCGGCGATCCAGGTCAACGCCCGCATCGAGGAAGATCCCCGGCGCATCGCCGCCGCGGACGCGGCGAACGAACCGGGAAACAACGTGGTCGCCCTCCGGCTGGCCGCCCTGCGCGAGAGCGCCGTCGAGGGCCTCGGGGGCCACTCGTTCGCCGGGTACGGGGCCGACCTGATGGCCGCGATCGGCCGGGATACCGCCGCGGCGGACGCGAGCCGGCAGGCGGGGGAGACGATCGTCGATTCCCTCGACCTGAAGCGGCAGCAGGTCGCCGGCGTCAGCCTGGACGACGAGGCCGCGGACCTGGCGAAGTGGCAGCAGTCGTACCAGGCGGCGGCCCGCTACATGCAGACCGTGAACCGGGTCACCGAGATGGCCCTCGGTCTCCTGGCGGGGTGACCCGATGCCGATCTTCCGGGTGTCGAACGCCTTTTCCCAGCGGGTCTTCCTGCGGAACCTGCAGCGCAACCGCGCGGCCCTCGAGGAGGCGATGGCGCGGACCTCCTCGGGGCTCCGGGTGCGCTACCCGTCGGACGACCCGGAAGCAGCGGGGGAGCTGCTGCGCCTCCAGGAGGAGATGCAGCAACTGGTGATGCGCCAGCGGGGCATCTCCCAGGCCCGCCCCTGGCTGCAGATGGTGGAGGAGGCGGCGGGAAACCTCGGCGACATCCTGACGTCGGCGCTCCAGTACGCGGTCCAGGGTTCGTCCGACACCCTGGACGACGCCCAGTACGAGGCCCTGGCGGAGCAGATCTCCGGGCTCCGGTCCCAGCTGATGAGCCTGACGCGCCTCAAGATCAGCGGCCGTTACATCTTCTCCGGCACGCTGACCGACACCGAGCCCTTCGACGAGGACGGTCACTACCAGGGGAACGAGCGCGACATCAGGATCCACCTCGACGCGGAACAGGTGACGATCAACATCCCGGGGAACCGTCTCTTCGGCGAGATGGGAGTCGGCGGCCCGATGCAGGTGCTGGCCGACCTCGAGGAGGCGTTCCACGACGCCGACACGGAGCGGGTCCAGCAGCTCCTCGACGACCTGCGGGACGCGGTCTCGTCGAACGCGGCGATGCTCTCGCGGATCGGCAACCGCCGGAAGGCGCTGGAGGATGCCGACGCGCGGCTCCAGGACCGGCAGCTCAGCCTGCAGCGCCGGGTCGCGGACCTGGGTTCCGCCGACATGGCCGAGGCGATGTCCGACGTGCAGAAGTTCGAGACCGGCTACCAGGCCACCCTCGCCGCCGGAGCGAAGCTGTTCGGCCCCACGTTCTTCGACTACCTCGGGTGAACCGATGAGGGAACAGGTGGTGGAGCGGGAAGAGACGAGGAACGGCGCGGCCGGGGAGGAGACGGTGATCCGGTTCCCCGCCGGGTTGCCCGGCTTCGAGTCGGAGACCCGCTGGGAACTGGTCCGGCGCGAGGACGTGGAGCCGTTCCTCTGGCTGCGCTCCCGCGGCAACCCGGCGCTGGCGCTGCTGGTCGTGGATCCGCGCCTGCTGGTGCCGGACTACGAGCTGCGGATCCCGGTCCACGTGGCCGAGCGGGTCTCCGCGAGCCGCCTCGACGGCCTGCTGCTGCTGGCGGTGGTGACCCTGCGGGAAGGTGGCGGCGCCACGGTCAACCTGCGGGCTCCCATCGTGATCAACCCCGAGGAAATGACCGGGGTCCAGGTGATCCTGGACCGGCGCGACCTGCCGCTGCGCCACCCGATCGGCGTCGAGGAAGACGGAGAGAAGCAGGACGCTTCTCCCGGGACAGGAGGTCCCGAGCATGCTGGTGCTCAGCAGGAAACCCGGTGAAGCGATCGTCATCGGCGGAGGAATCCGCCTGAGGGTGCTCGAGGTCCGGGGCAACCACGTGCGCCTGGGAGTGGAGGCGCCCGCCGAAGTCAACGTGGTCCGCGAGGAGCTGCACCGGGCCGTCGTGGCGGCGAACCGGCAGTCGGCCCGGGTGGACGACCGGTCCGCCGCACTGGTCGCGTCCCGGCTGCGGGCGCGGGACCGGGAGGAAGGGCGGTGACGGGCCGCGGCATGGTGACGCCGGAGACCCTGGCCGACAGGATGAACACCCTGCCGCCGATGCCGCAGGCCGCGGGACGGGTCCTGCGGCTGCTCGAGCAGCAGGACACGACCGCGGACGACCTCCGGCGGGTGATCGAGACCGATCCGGCGCTCACCGGAACGGTGCTGCGCCTCGTCAACTCCGCCCTGTTCGGGATGCCCCGGCAGATCTCGACGCTGTCCCACGCGATCATGCTGATCGGCTTCCTGCGCCTCCGCTCGCTGACCCTGACGACCGTCGCCGCGGGGCTGAGGGAGATGATTCCACCCGACGCCGCGGCGGAGCGGGCGCTGATCTGGGAGCACTCGGTGGACACGGCCCTCGGTGCGCGGGTGATCGCCGAGCGGCTGGGTTTCGGCTGGAGCGAGGAGGCCTTCGTGGCCGGCCTGCTCCACGACGTCGGGCGGCTGGTGCTGCTCTCCTTCCAGGTCCGTGAATACCGGGGCCTGGTCGATCCCGGCCACGGCGCCCTGCCGACCCCGGAAGAGGAGGTCGCG
Organism: uncultured Acidobacteriota bacterium; assembly: GCA_964582785.1. Lineage (GTDB taxonomy): Bacteria > Acidobacteriota > Polarisedimenticolia > J045 > J045 > JAMOQA01. Next base: position 6,967 of record CAZOTT010000128.1, read on the forward strand.
CTCCTCGGGATGGACCACGAGCAGGTCGGCCGGGAACTGCTCCGCAGGTGGCGGCTCGCGCCCCAGCTGGTCGAGGTGTGCGGCGGGCACC
>CAZOTT010000129.1:0-6945 GCA_964582785.1 uncultured Acidobacteriota bacterium
TCGCCGGAGGCGGCACCGGAGTCGCGGGGGAACCTGCCAGAATCGCGGTTATCCCTCCCGTTCCGCCGGGGACCGCACCGGCATCGCTGGAAGACCTGCCACCAGCTCGGTTATCCCGCACGTTTCGCCGGAGGCGGCACCGGAGTCGCGGGGGAACCTGCCAGAATCGCGGTTATCCCTCCCGTTCCGCCGGGGACCGCACCGGCATCGCTGGAAGACCTGCCACCAGCTCGGTTATCCCGCACGTTTCGCCGGAGGCGGCACCGGAGTCGCGGGGGAACCTGCCAGAATCGCGGTTATCCCGCCCGTTCCGCCAGGGACCGCACCGGAATCGCTGGAAGACCTGCCACAAGCTCGGTTAGCCCGCGCGTTCCGGGAGGTGGGCCGGGAACGGGGGCCCAAGTCTCAACCCAATGATCCGCAAGGACTTCCGGGCGGGTCGGGCGGTGCGGTGGCCCGCGGCGGAAGGGCTATTCACCCCCGCCGGTTGCACCCTCGAGCGCCCCCCGTTCCCGGCGCACCTCCCGAGAAAAGGGCCTTTCCCTGCCGCCGGTTGCACGGTACTCCGGCCCCTCTTCCCGGCGCACCGGTTTCCGTGGTGGACGGTCCGCGCGAGATCGTGCGGCCGGGCAGGATCCTTCCCCGGCCTTCGCAGGGACCACTCCCTTATTAATTGCTTCTTAGGAAGCAAAATGACTATATTGCCTCTATAGAGGCAATCTTTGGATTATGCGCTTGACAATGCATCGAATGACCCAGAAAATGCCCCCATGAGCCCTCCCCACGAGCCTGGACCCGGGATCCCGGCCCGGCCCGTTGCGGTCCTGGTCGGCGACGTCCGCGGGTCGAGGAAGCTGGCCCCGGACGAACGGGCGGCCCTCCAGGACCGCCTGCGGGAAATCCTCGCGGCGCTCGAGGACGTCCTCCGCGGGACCGGGCCCGCGGGCACGGGCGATCCCGGGAAGGGCAACTCCCTGCCCGGGAGCACCGGACCCGGAACCGGAACGCCCACACCCGGGGCGGGAACCCGAAACGCGGACAGCGACGCTCGCACGGGCGACCCCGGCGCGGACACGCCCGGCGGCGGTACCGCCGGACCCGCAACCGGGGCGGCCCCTTCCTCGGCGCCATGGGGAAACGGGAGCGTCCGGAAGGGCACCGGTAACGAGGAGGCAGTCCCGCCGCCCCTCCTCTCCCGGCTGGCGATCACGGGAGGAGACGGGTTCCAGGGGGTCTTCCGGCGGCCCGCGGCGATCGTCGCGGTCGTCCGGGCGATCTCCGAGGGCCTCTGGCCCCGGAAGGTCCGGTTCGGCCTCGGCTGGGGCCGGTTGGCGACCGGCGTGTCCGAGCACCCCGCCGAGATGGACGGCCAGGCGTTCCACCGGGCGCGGGAGGCGATCGAGGAGGCCCGGAGAGGGCGGGTTTTCCTGGTGGCGCGCGGTTTCGGCAACCCATGGGACGAGGTCCTGACCGCCCTCCACCACCTGGCCGGCACCGTCCGGGACACCTGGACCGCGAACCGTCTCGCGAAGATCCGGGCGGTCCGGCGCCACCTCGTGCCTCCCCCCGGGCTCGGCCTGGGGGCCCGGGAAGGCGCTGGGCCGGGACGGCCGGCGACCGGCGGGGAGTCCGGAGAGGACACCAGGCCCCGCTCCGGAGAGAACGCACCGCCGCCGGGAGCCCCCGGCGGCGGGCACGGGGAGGGCGGGTCTCCTTCCGGAAAGGACTCATCCGGCCGGGAACCTTCCCGCGGGCACGGGGAGGGCGGCCGGTCCCGCTCCGGGGAGGAGGCGCGTGGGCGGGAGCCTGCCGGCGATGCGGACGGGATCCGGCTCCAGCTCCGGGACCTCCTCTGGCTGCTCTCCCTCGAGGAGGGGTGGCCCGCCGGGTCGGCGGATCCCCTCTCGCAGCAGCCGGCCGGGGAGGCCCTTCCCCCCGCGGGCACAGCCTACGCGGCAACGGCCGCCGCGGATTTCGCGGCCTCGCCGCGGCGGCCGGCGGACTCCTGGTTTTCCTCCCTGAAGCTCTTCCGCGGCGCCTTCAGCCGGGCGGCGGAAGACCTCGGCGTCGAACCCTCGACCGTGTCCCGGTCCCTTTCCGGCGCCGGCTTCGACGCGCTGACGTCCGCGGAGTACGCCACGGTCCTGCTCCTCGCCCACCTGGCCCGCTCGGGCGCCGGGCCCGGCCCGGCCGGCACGGCGGGAGGCGCCCGGTGAACGCGGCGGCGTGGGTCCGGGTACCGGTGGGGGCGCTCGCCTTTCTGGTGCTGGCCGGCCACGTCCTCGGCGATTTCTACTGGCAGTCGGACGACATGGTCGCGGCGAAACGGCGTCATCCCGCGTGGGCCGCCCAGTTCCGGCACGCCGTTCGCGTCGCCGCGGCCACCGGGGCGGCCCTCGCCTTCTTCGTGCCCTGGCCCGTCACCGCCTTCGCGGTTGCGCTGACCGGCCTCACCCACCTGGGCATCGACGTCGCCAAGGAAGGAGACGTGTCCCGGGGTTGCCGGCCGTTCGCCGCCTTCGCGTGGGACCAGGCCGCCCACCTGGCCATCATCGCGGCGTTCGTGCTGGCGGTGGGGGAAATCGTCCCCGGTTTCTCGTGCCCCGGCAGCGAAAGGGACCTGCTCCCCGGCGGGCTCGTTCCCCTGCCCGCCGCCTGGCTGGACGGGGGGCGAATCGCCCTCGCCGCGCTCCTCTGCGGGAAACCCGGGGCGGTGCTGGTCGCCCGGCTCCTCGAGTCCCTTCCCGGCGCGGCCCCACCGGGCCGGCCGGCCGCGGCGGACGACGGTGGCACCGGTCCCGGGGCAGCGGGAGCAGCAAGCCCCGCCGCCGGCGCGCCCGGCGCGGGCAGGTGGATCGGCATCGTGGAACGGCTGCTCGTGCTCGCCCTCGCCCTCGCGGGGGCCTGGGCGGGCGTCGGGATGGTGATCGCCGCCAAGTCGATCGTCCGCTTCCGCCGCTTCGAGGACCCCGACCACGGCGAGGCGTTCGCCGAGCAGTTCCTGGTGGGAACGCTCGCCAGCCTCCTCGTCGCCCTCGCCGCCGCCTGGCTCGCAGCCTGACCCGCCCCTGGCGCTCCTGCGAATCACCGCGTCCCCCTCGCCCCCCCGGGCTCCCGGGCTGATCGTGCCGGATCGGTCTGGCCCATCTGGCGCGCCGCCGCGTCTCCCTCACCGCCGCCGGGCGCGCAGGCTGACCCACTCCCCTGACGTCTCCGGCGGTCCCGTTCTTGACAAGCGCCGTGGTCCGGCGCCCCACCTCGCCCCCCTCACCGCCGCCCGGCTGGCACGCTGATCGAGCGGTAGCTCGACCGGTGCGCAGCTCCCCCGAACGGCTGCTTCTCCGTGCGTTCCGGCGGTACCACCTGATGCCCACCGAAAGTGGGCCGGGCCGGCGACCGGCGCTGCTCATGCCGGCTCACGAACCCCGGCGCACCCTGTGGGACTGGGGAGACGGCTCGGACGGTACGGACGGGGGAACCGGCAGCTGCCCTCCCCGGCGCGATGCCCCCCGGACGCGGGTCAAGTCTGCACCGGCCCCTGCCGGGACCAACGGCAGGAAATCTCGTCCCGACGCAGGCATCCCCGGTCGGCGCGAGGCGTACCCTATCCCCGGCACACGATCGAGACGCCTTCCCTGTCGTCGGCACCTGCCGCCGCTGACCTCATCACACCCGGTGCCTGGTCTTCACGGCACTCCGATACCTGGCCACATGATGACGTTCCTTCTGACACGTCGGGTCCGGGATCGTGCCCTTCTCGCCTGGTTGGGTGCGGGATAACATCCGGTCTGGCAGGTTGCGTGCGGGATAACGGGCGAAATGGCAGGTGGGGTGTCGGATAACTCCCGATATGGCAGGTCGGGTGCGGGATAAAGCCTGTTCTGGCAGGTTTCGGGGCCGAAAACGCCCGGAAACCTGCCAGGAGCCCGGTTATCCGACATCCCCCCTGCCAGAATCGCGGTTATCCCGCCCGTTTCGGCGAGGGCGGCACCGCAGTCGCCCGGGAACCTGCCAGAATGGCGGTTGTCCCGCCTGTTTCCCCGGCGACGAACCCGCAGTCGCTCGGAAACCTGACATGGCCCCGGTTATCCATCACCCCACCCGCCCGAATCCCGGTTACCCCGCCCGTTTCCCCGGAGAAGGACCAGCACGCGCAGACAAACCTCCCAGAGTCACGAGTGCCCCGCTGGTTTCCCGGGCGCGAGTCCAGACCACCCCGGAAAACTGCCGGGAGTGTTGCGATCCAGGACCTGCGCCGTCGCCGCGCCAGCTCCCGGCCCCCCGGGGAACTGCCGCAACCGAAGGGAGGCGCGTCGGAAACAGGGTCAGGCTCCTCACGACCGGCCCTGGACGCAATTCTGACCGGGTCGCCGGGCGACCACCGGCGGCGGGAGAACCTTTCTTCCCACCGGTCGCCCGACAACCCACCTCCCTTCCCGGCGCACCTCCCAACCGACCGGAGGTGCGCCGGGTACGGGGGCCCGGCTGCCCCCGAAAGCGCGGCGACGAAAGTGCCCGGGGCGGCCGGCGGCCGGGGAGCTGGCCCGGTGCCGAAGTCGCGGCCGAGCCGCAGGTCTCGATCCTGGCCTCCCTTCCCGGCGCGCCTTTCAACCGGTATGGTCGGGATCCCTGGCGGTACCACGCCCGTGCCGCGCGCCCTCGGGGCTCCGGACTGGAGCACGCGGCGCACCGGACGTCGTCCTCGCGCGGCACCCCGGAAGGCGGCCCTGAGGCCCCGCTGCCGGCGCACCTTGTTCACGGTGCGAGCTGAGAACCACTCGGGGCATCCTTTTCGCGGCAGCCACCCGCTCCCAGGGCGCCTGGAACCGGCGGTAGTATCGCCAGCCCGGCTCCCGGCGCAGGTCGCCTCCCGGCATCAGGAAGAAGCGGGCGTCGCCCAGGACCTGTCCAACGAGGTCCAGCTCGCGAGCGGGCCGGGGTTTCCGGAGTGCCTTGTAGGCGACCGTCGGATCGAGGCCGAAGTGAGCGGCAACCTTCACCAGGGGAACCCGCGTGTACAGCCTGGTGGCGTGGAAGAGCAGGTCGCGCACGGGACCCGGCTTCGCCAGGAGGGAAGCCGGCACGCGGGCGAGCGCGCTCACGGCTGCCGCGACGTCGCGGAAACGGACGCCATCCACGGGGTGCATCTTGCCCACCGGAAAAGGGGTCCCCTCCGGTGCCTCGCCGTGCGCCGGCCGGGACCGTGAGGACAGGCGGGCATGGAACGCGGCCGGATCCGGATGCTGCGCGCACAGGGGGCTGAGCACGAGGCCCACCATGTCCCGGGCGACGGAGAGCGGCCAGCCCAGCGGGTCGTCCGCGAGCCCCTTCGCCAGCGGGTTCCGCAGGATGTACCGGGTGACTTCGTCGAGATGTCGGTCGTCCGCGATCGGCTTGACCTTGCGATGGCGAGACCAGGTTCTTCCCGTCGCGCCATGGGTCCTCCCCAGGTGCCGGGAGTAGGCCTTCATCGCCGTGAAGAGACGCCGGAGATCTTCCGCCCGGCAGAGCACGATGTGGACGTGATCCGGCATCACCGCGATGACGCGAAAGGGTACGTGCCGGGCCATGATCTGGAGCAGAACCAGGCCGTCCTCCCAGGTACACCAGAGGAGCGAGCCACGCACCGAGAGCACGACAACATGGATTTCCGAGGCCATCGTGCCCAGCCTACCGGCGTCGCGATCAGCGCGCCCGGACCGCTTCCCCGCTCCGGGAGGAACGGGCCCAGGTCGGGTCCCGAGGCGGGCCGGTGCGGGAGGAACGGGCCCGGGGCGGGTCCCGCCGCGGACCGGTATCTGCAACGCCACCGGCACTGCTGCAAGAACGCGGTAGCGGAAGGAGGCCCCGGCGAGATTCCGGCAACCACCTCTGCCGTGTGATCGGCGAGGCCTCCCTTGACGGTTGCATCCGGCCGCGATGGCCTGCCTCCGGCCGACTGTCGGACGCTCCCCACCGGGTGCCGGAGAAACCCGCCCTGCCGCGGTATCCCCAGGGACGCACCTCCTCTCTATTGCGGGACCCCTTGTGCGAGGCGCGCACCCGGTCCACCGAATGCCGTGACATCGGCACGACCGTCCCAAGGTCGCAAAACGTGTTTCCTGGGCGACGAGCAGGGGCCAAGGAGGCCCACTGAACCTGCCGAAGACACCCTGGTGGAAGGCGTGCCGGCAAGGAAGACTGGCTCCAGGAGGGGGGCCCGGACCCTCTGCACCCGCTCCGTGGAAGGCGTGCCGGCAAGGAAGACCGGCTCCAGGGTGGAAGCGCCGGCCGGCAGGGAAGGGGCAGCGCCGACCGGCAACCGAAAGGTGACCCGCTGACTGGCGCGCAACCTCCGGCCGCTCGGCGTTCCTGGCCCGCGCAGCGGATCCTCCCGATCTGGTCGATCCGGAGAGCCATGTGGGCGCCCGGCGTCCTTCTTCCGCGCCGCGAGCCGGGCGGGACTCTCTCCTTCCCTTGCTCGGCAACCGCCGGTCCCCGGTTCCCGTACCGAAAGACGCGTCGAGTGTCAGGATCCTCCCGGCGATCCACTGCCGTAAGAGGCTCTGCCCGGCGGGGCTCCTTCTCGCCTTGGGAGGTGCGCCGGGAACGGGGGCCGGTTTCACCCGGAACCGGCGGACGGGAAAGGCCCTTCCGGCACCGGCGGCCGTCGCGGTCGCCCCGGGCAGAAGTCCTTCCCGGCCCACCAGTCGAGAGGGCAGCCCCCGCTCCCGGCGCAGCTTCCTCTGGTGGCCGGGGTCGGAAGGTTGCTGCCGCGGTGTGGCTGAGGCCGTCGGCAGGTTGCCTGCAGGATAACGCCCGTTCTGGCAGGTTGCGTGCGGGATAACGGGCGAAACGGCAGGTAGGGTGTCGGATAACTCCCGATCTGGCAGGTCGGGTGCGGGATAAAACCCGTTTTGGCAGGTTTCGAGGCCGAAATCGCCCGGAAACCTGCCAGGAGCCCGG
>CAZOTT010000130.1:0-6899 GCA_964582785.1 uncultured Acidobacteriota bacterium
CCCGTGAACCCCGTCAGGCCCGGAAGGGAGCAGCGGTAAGCGGACCGCCGGGTGTGCCGCAGGTCCGCGAGCCCCTCCCCGGTGCGGGGAGGTGTACGACGCGGAGGACGCTGGCCACCGCCTACCGCCCCCAGCGCTTCGCCGAGGTGCTCGGCCAGCGCGCGCCGATCCGCGCCCTGGCCGCGGCGGTGGAACGCAACGAGGTCGCGGCCGCGTACATCTTCTCGGGGACCCGGGGGATCGGGAAGACGACGATCGCCCGCATCTTCGCCAAGGCGCTGAACTGCGAGCGGGGCCCGGCGGCCGACTGCTGCGGCGAGTGCACCCCCTGCCGGGAGATCGCGGAGGGCCGCTCGCTGGACGTGGTCGAGCTGGACGCCGCCACCCACACCGGGATCGACGACATCCGGGAGCTGCGGGAGGCGGCCCAGTACCCGCCCGGCCGGGACCGGTACCGGGTGTTCATCCTGGACGAGGCCCACCAGCTCTCCCAGGCCGCCTGGAACGGGCTGCTGAAGCTCCTCGAGGAGCCCCCGTCCTGGTGCGTCTTCCTGTTCTGCACGACCGAGCCCCACCGGATTCCCCCCACCATCGAGTCCCGGGCCCTCCACTTCGCCTTCCGCAGCCCGTCCCCGGCGGCCCTCGCGGGGCACCTGCGGGAGGTGGCCTCCCGGGAGGGGATCGAGATCGACGACGACGCCCTGGAGCTGCTCGTCCGTGCGGCCAACGGCTCGGTCCGGGACGGCCTCTCCGCCCTCGACCAGGTGCGGGCGGTGGCCGGGGGACCGATCACGGCGGACCTGGTCCGGGAGGCCCTCGGCCTCGTGCCCGGGGAGGCGGTGGACCGGTGGCTCCGGGCCGCCCTCGGGGGGGACCCGGCGGCCGCCCTCCGGGTGATCGCGGAGCTGGACGGGGAAGGGCAGGACCTGCGGGCCTTCACCGCGGAGGCCCTGGCCGCGGTCCACCGGGTCGGGCTGGTCCGGGCCCTCGGGGCCGGGGCGGTTCCCGGGGGGGACGGGCTGGCCGGGCTGGCCGCCCGGCTGGAACCGGAGCAGGTCGCCTTCGCCGGGAAGGTCCTCGACGAGACGGAGGCGCGGCTCCGGGCCGGGGGCCCCCGCCGCATCCTGCTCGACCTCGCCACCCTGCGCATCGCCCGGGCCGCCGACCTCGCCCCCCTGGCCGATCTCGCGGCCCGGGTCCTGTCCGGCTCTCCTCCCGGGTCGGCCGGTCCCGCCGGTCCGGCCGGGGGAAGCCGCGCCCGGGCCCCGGGCCGCCCCCCGGCTCCCCGGCAGGACGCCTCTCCCCCCGCCGGGGCGGCCCCGCCGGCCCCCGCCCCCTCCAGCCCGCCGGCCGCCGGGACGGAGAACCTGCTGGCCCGCCTGCTCGAGGGGGTGGCCGGCGTACGGGCCCCGGTTGCGGCCTACCTGCGGCACGCCGGCGGGGCCCGGGTCCGGGACGACGGCGTGCTCGAGGTCGTCCTCCCCGCCGGCGCGGCCCTCTGGGAGCACCGGCTCCGGGAGCCGGCGGCGACGAAGGCCCTTCTCGCCGGCGCGGAGCGCGCCCTGGGCCGGGCCCCTGCCGCCGTCGAGATCCGGCGGGAGGCGGCGGGCGAGCCGGGGCCGGGGGACCGGGGGACGGCCGCCGGGGGGGATCCCCCCCGGAAGAGCCGCCGCGAGGTCCTCGAGCAGGTCCGCCGGGACCCGGTGGTGAGGGAAATCTTCGACCGCTTCGACGCCGTCCTCCTCGACGGCCACGAGCTTGCCCCGGGAGAGGACGCCCCCTGAACCGGGACCACCAGCAGGAGACCGATCGATGGCCAAGATGAGCGCCGGCAAGATGGCGAAGATGCTCCGCCGGGCCCAGGAAGCCCAGGAAAAGGTCCAGGCCGAGATCGCGGCGATGGAGGTCGAGGGGTCCGCGGGCGGCGGCGCCGTGACCGCCCGGGTCGACGGCAACCGGACGCTGCTCTCCCTCGAGATCGCCCCCGAGGTCCTGGAGGACGGCGATGCGGGGATGCTCGCCGACCTGGTCCTGGCCGCGGTGAACCAGGCGCAGCGGAAGGCGGAGGAGGAAGCCGCGAAGAAGATGGAGGCCCTGACCCGGATGCTGGGCCTGCCTCCCGGCCTGGGCTTCTGAGCCGCGGGGGCCCCCGTGGGGAACCTGCCAGAGCCCCTGGCGCGGCTCGTCGAGGAGCTGCGCCGCCTGCCCGGGATCGGGCCGCGGTCGGCCCGCCGGATCGCCTTTCACCTGGCCCGGCGTCCCGCCGCCGAGGTCCGCGCCCTGGCGGAAGCCCTGGCGGCCCTGCCGGAGGAACTCGGGGTCTGCCGGGAGTGCGGGAACCTGGCGGAGGCGGACCTCTGTCCCGTCTGCGCCGACGCCCGGCGGGACCGGGCCCTGCTCTGCGTCGTCGAGCAGGCCGAGAACGCGGCCGCCATCGAGGAGACCGGTTCCTGGCGAGGCCTGTACCACGTGCTCGGGGGAGCGATCTCCCCCCTGCGGGGGGTCGGGCCGGAAGACCTGGCGATCGACGCCCTGCTCGCGCGGGTGGCCCGGGGGGGGATCCGGGAGGTGATCCTGGCGACGAACCCCACGGTCGAGGGGGAGGCCACCGCCCACTACCTGGCCCGGCGCCTCGCCGGCGCCGGCGTCCGCGTCACCCGGCCCGCCACCGGCCTGCCGGTGGGCGGCGACCTCGAGTACGTCGACCGCACGACCCTGGCCCGCGCCCTCGAGGCCCGGCGGGACGTGGAGCCGGGGAACTGACCCTCCCCTGCCGGGGACGGCCACGCTCCCCGGGGGAACGGCCCCGCGCGTCTCCCCTCCCCCCGGCAGGAGCGGCATTGCCCCGGCTCGCCGGGGGACCCTACATTCCGAGCGAGGAGGCCCCGGCCGCCGGGGCGCTCCGGGAGAGGAGGGCCCCCGGGCCATGCAGGCCAGCTCGCTGATCCTCCGGGAAGAAGACCACCGCCGGATCGTGGGCCTCGTCGAGCGGCTGCTCGAGGAGGCGAACGGCCGGCTCGTCGCCCTGGTGGACCGGAACGGCCAGCCCCTGGCCCTCGCGGGGAACCTCCCCGGCGTGGACCAGACGGCCCTCGCCTCCCTGGCGGCGGGGAACGTGGCGGCAACGGAGGGGCTCGCCCGGATGATCGGCGAGCGGACCTTCCTTTCCATGTACCACGAGGGGGACGAGGAGCACCTCTACTACGCGGCGGTCGGGGAGACGGCGCTCCTCGTCGTGGTCTTCGATGCCCGGTCCTCCCTCGGGCTCGTCCGGCTCCGGGTCCGCCAGGTGGCCCCGGAGATCGCGGCGGTCCTCGAGGAGGCCCGGCAGGCCACCCGGGCGGGTGCCCTCGACGGGGCGGGTGGCCCACTGGCGGAGATCACCGACGAGGACATCGACAAGCTGTTCAGCGACGGTTTCTGAAGAGGCCCGGAGATGCCGTACATCAACTACGCCCAGCGCGAGATCACCTGCAAGCTCGTCTACTACGGGCCCGGGCTCGGGGGGAAGACGACCAACCTGCAGTGGATCTACGAGAAGACGAACCCGGAAGCGAAGGGCAAGCTGGTCTCCCTCGCCACCGAGTCGGAACGGACCCTCTTCTTCGACCTGCTCCCGATCAGCCTCGGGAAGATCGCCGGGTTCTCGGTGCGGCTCCAGCTCTATACCGTTCCCGGCCAGATCTTCTACGACGCCTCGCGGAAGCTGATCCTCAAGGGAGCGGACGGGGTCGCCTTCGTCGCCGACTCCCAGAAGGAACGGTTCGAGGCGAACGTGGAGTCCCTGCGGAACCTCCAGGTCAACCTCCGGGAAAACGGCCTGGACTTCCGCTCGATCCCCTACGTCCTCCAGCTCAACAAGCGGGACCTGCCGAACGCGCTGCCGGTGGACTTCCTCGTCCAGCACCTGCGGCTCAAGGGCGAGCCGGTCATCGAGGCGGTGGCCCCGAGGGGAATCGGGGTCTTCGAGACCTTCAAGGCGCTCGTCAAGGTCACCCTGGCCGCCCTCCGCTCCGGGGCCGTCACCGGGACCCCCGCGAGGGCCTGACTTCGCCCGGCTTTCGCTCCGCGCGGCCCCGGGAGTTGACGGCCTCCCGGATCCCCCCTAGAATCCCCCCTTCGTGCGGCCACCCATCGGCCGCGCAGGGGATCCGGGTGTGGCGCCGGGCGCCTCCCCGGCACGGACACGCACAGCGCGGGAGGAACCTGATCATGGGCTCCGTGTCTTACGCGGTCATCGCCACCGGCGGCCGCCAGGTCCGGGTCGAACCCGGCGCCCTCGTCAAGGTCGATCGCCTGGGGCTCGCCCCGGGCGAGGAGGTCACCTTCGAGCGGGTCCTGCTGGTCGCCGGGGACGACGGCGTCCGGGTGGGCGACCCGCTGGTTGCCGGCACGAAGGTTCGCGGGCGGGTGGTCGAGGAGCGGCGGGACCGCAAGGTGCTCGTCTTCAAGAAGAAGCGGCGCAAGCAGTACCGCCGGCTCAACGGACACCGGCAGTGGTACACGCTCGTCCGCATCGATTCGATCGAGGCCTGAGGAGGCAGCCATGGCGCACAAGAAGGCCGGTGGGTCCTCGCGGAACGGGCGCGACAGCCAGTCGAAGCGCCTCGGGGTCAAGCGGTTCGCGGGCCAGTTCGTCCGCGCCGGCAACATCCTGGTCCGGCAGCGGGGGACCCCGATCAAGCCCGGGCCCGGTGTCGGGCGGGGGAGCGACGACACCCTCTTCGCCCTGGTCGACGGGGTCGTCCGCTTCCAGGACCGAGGCCGGCTCGGCCGCTACGTCTCCATCGACCCGCAGGCCTGAGTCCCCGCCCCGCCCGGGGCCCCGACCCTTCCCGTGTTCCTCGACGAAGTCGTCCTGACCGTCGCCGGTGGAGACGGGGGGGCGGGGTGCGTCGCGTTCCGGCGGGAGAAGTACGTCCCGAAGGGAGGCCCCGCGGGCGGTGACGGGGGCGCGGGGGGATCGGTCTGGCTCGAGGCGACCTCCCGGGAAAACACCCTCCTGCGCTACCGGTACGCCCGGGAGTACCGGGCGGAGCGGGGCCGCCCCGGCGAGGGCAGCCGCCGCACGGGGCGGTCCGGGGACGACCTGGTCCTGCCGGTGCCCCTCGGCACCGAGGTCTGGGACGAGGACGGGGTCGAGCGTCTGGCCGACCTGGTCGAGGAGGGAGAGCGGTTCCTCGCCGCCCGGGGGGGCCGGGGGGGCCGGGGGAACGCCTTCTTCGCCACCGCGACCCGCCAGGCGCCCCGGTTCGCCCAGCCGGGGGAACCGGGGGAGGTGCGGCGCCTGAAGCTCGTCCTGAAGCTTCTCGCCGACATCGGGCTCGTCGGCTGGCCGAACGCCGGCAAGTCCACCCTGGTCTCCCGCATCTCCGCGGCGCGGCCGGAGATCGCTCCCTACCCGTTCACGACCCTCGTCCCCCACCTGGGGGTCGTGGACGCGGGGGACTTCCGCTCGTTCGTCGTCGCCGACATCCCCGGGCTGGTCGAGGGGGCGAGCTCCGGCCGGGGGCTCGGGCATCGCTTCCTCCGGCACGTGGAGCGCTGCCGGGCCCTCGCCTTCCTCGTGGACGTGTCGTCGGCGGAGGGGCGGGACCCCGTCGGGGACCTCGCCGTCCTGGAACGGGAACTCCTGGCCTACTCTCCCCTTCTCGCCGGTCGTCCCCGGATCATCGTGGCGACGAAGATCGACGCCCTGGACGCCCCGGAGCGCCTCGCCCGTCTCCGGGAAGCGGCGGCCGCGCGGCAGGTCCCCTTCCTCGCCGTCTCCGCCGTGGCCGGGACCGGCCTCCCGGAACTGGTCCGGGAGATGGACCGGCTGGTCCGGGAGCACGGGCGGCCCGCCGCCGGCGAGGGCGGCCCCGACCCGGTGGCCGGGGCCGGGAAGGAGCCGCGGGCATGAAGGTCGGGATCTTCGGGGGCACCTTCGACCCGCCTCACCTCGCCCACCTGCAGGTGGCCCGGGCGGCCCGGGACCGGCTCCACCTGGGCCTCCTCGAGGTGATCCCGTGCGCGGTCCCGCCCCACCGGGGGGAACCGCGGGCGGACGGGTGGGACCGGTTCGCCATGGTGGCGATGACCTTCGCCGGGGAGGAACGGGTCCTCCCCTCCGCCCGGGAACTCCGCCGGGGGGGCGTCTCGTACACGGTGGACACCCTCGAGGAGATCGCGGCGGAACGTCCCGGTGACGAGATCTACCTGGTCCTGGGAGCGGACTCCTACGACGACCTGCCGTGGTGGAAGAACGCCGGCCGGATCCTCGAGCTGGCCCACCTGGCGGTCGCCGCCCGGCCGGGGAGCTTCGGCCTCGAGCGCCTGCGGCCGGAGGACCGGGAGCGGCTGCGCCCGCCCGGGGATCCCCCGCCGCCGGGACGCCGGGGAATCTACCGGATCCCGATGGACCCGGTCCCGATCGCCGCCCGCCGGATCCGGGATCGCATCGCCCGGGGAGACCTGCCCCGGGAGGACCTCCACCCCGCCGTGCAGCGCTACATCCTGGCCCGGGGCCTCTACGGGCCGGCCGGGCCGGAGGGAGGCCACGGATGACCAGCCGCGCCGACCGGGCCCTCGCGACCGCCGTCCGCACCCTTGCCGCCCGCAAGGCGGAGGACCTCGCGGTCCTCGACCTCAGGGGAATCACCAGCCTCGCCGACTGGTTCGTCATCTGCCACGGCACGTCCGACCGGCAGGTCCGCTCGCTGGCCGAGGAGGTGCTGGCGGCGGTCAAGCGGGAGACGGGGCTCCCCGCCCGGGTGGAGGGATCGCTGGAGGCGACCTGGATCCTGCTCGACTACGGGGACTTCATCGTGCACGTCTTCTCCGAGCGGGCGCGCCGCTACTACGACCTGGAGCACCTGTGGGGAGACGCCCCCCGGGTCGACCCCGGCACGCTGTCTTCG
>CAZOTT010000131.1:0-6862 GCA_964582785.1 uncultured Acidobacteriota bacterium
TCGTCTCCACCCGTGCGCTCGAGTACCCGTCCGCCCGGACCTCGAGGGCGACCCGCCCCGGCCGGAGGCCGCCCAGCGTGAACCGGCCCTTCCCGTCGGTGCGGATGCCCTCCTCCGGCTCGCCGGACAGGGCGTCCATCCGCCGCCGGATCGCCAGGAACGGGTCCTCCGCCGCCTGCTCCACGACGGCGCCCGGGACCGGTTCCCCGGTGACGGCATCGACCACCGTCCCCGAAAGTTCGACTCCCGGGTCCAGGGTGACCGTACCCAGGTCGACCTTCCCGCCTTCCGGGATCTCCACCCGGTCGAGGGTGTGGGGGAGGGCGCCGGGATGTTCGATCGCCAGGCGGTACGTGCCCGGCGCCAGGTTCTCCAGGTGGAACGAACCGTCGCTCTCCCGGAACGTCTGCCGCTCGTCCAGCCAGCGGCTGGTGGCGAACCCCGGCAGGGAGGGGGTGTTCTCCTCCCCGTCCAGCCGGTGGTAGCGCACGACCACAGGGGTCGCCGGCATCCCGCTCCCCCCGAGCACCGCGCGCCCGGAAACGGCGCCCGGTTCCGGGAGCCGGATCTCGAGGCGATCCCCCGGGCGGGCGGTGCCCTCCCAGGAGGGGCCCTTCCCCGGTGCGACGGACACCGTGTAGGTGGTGTCCTCCGCCAGCCCCCCGAGGAGGAAGTGGCCGTCCCGGCCGGTGCGGGTCGTCTTCCGCGGCGACGCCGCCCCGCCCGCCGGCCCGGCGGGGCGCGCCCAGACCTCGGCTCCGGCGACCGGTTTCCCCGCCGGGGAGAGCACGACCCCCTCGATCGCGGGTCCCCGGCGGAGCACGACCCGGCCCAGGTCGACGGTCCGGCCCTCCTCGAGGTCCACCTCGCCCAGGTCCACCGTGGCGTAGCCCCCGGCGTCCAGGGTGAGCCGCCGGGTGCCCGGGGAAATGCCGGAGACCACGAGCCGCTCCCCCCGCCACTTCCCGTCCGCCTCGCCGAGGGTACGTGTCTCCCACCGCGAGCCGGTGTCCACCGTCAGCCGGAAGGGGATGCCGGACAGGGGGTGACCCTCCTCGTCCGCGAGGACGAGGGAGACCGCGGCGCCCCGGGACAGGCGGACCGTCCCGGCGTCCACGGTCTTCCCCGCCGGGGCGGCCGGGAAGTCCACCCCCCGGGGCGCGAACCCGTGGGCCCGGACCTCGAGGTGGAACCGCTTCCCCGGGGGAACCGGCACCCGGAAGGTCCCGTCCTGCTCCGTCCGCGCGGAGCGGTCCCTCCAGGCGGCGGGGTCCCGCAGGAACTCCACCCGTTCCACCGGCAGGACCACGACCCGGGCCCCCGCGACGGGCCGGCCGTCCGGGTCGGCGACCCGGCCCGCGACGGAGGCGTCCCCCGCCGCGACGGCGGGGAGGGCGCACAGGGCCGCGAGCAGGAAGACGGGGAGGCAACGGACAGCGACGATCGGGGCGGCGGGAATCCGGCCTGGCTTCACGGGGCATCTCCTCCTTCGGGTCCCGATTCTACCCGCCAGGAGCGCGCGGAGAAGGATGGAGACCGGCCCCGGGGGACCCGCGGTTGCGGCGCTGGAACGGCCGGCCCACCCCGGCTTCCCCGTCGGCGGCCGCGGCGCACCGGGCGGGAAGAGGGGCCGCGGCCCGGGAGATCCGGCCACCCGGAGGGGTCCCGCGAAAGGCCGGGTCCCCCCGGGGATGCCCGTTCCCGTCCGGGACGGCGGCGCCGGTCTCCGCCGGCCGCAACCCGCTTTCGTCAAGGGAGTTGCAGAAACGTGCCCCCCCGGTCCGCGGAACCTATATTCGGCGGTGCGGGGAAACCGGGGCCGTCGCGGGAAAGCCGCGCGCCCCCACGGGTACCGGATGGATCAGCCGCGGGCGAACGTTCTCGTCGTCGACGACAATCCCTCGGTGCGCGAGGTGTTGCGCGAGGGCCTCGAGACGTTCGGGTACCGGGTCGAGACGGTGAACTCCGCCGAGGAGGCGAAGCGGAAGCTCACCGACGGGAAGTTCGACCTGGTGCTCTCCGACATCGACATGCCGGGGGAGTCCGGGACCGAGCTGCTGCGCTGGGTCAAGCAGCGGGACGACGACGTCGCCGTCGTCATGATCACCGGGATCGACGACGCCTCGACGGCGGTCGCGGCGATGCACGCCGGCGCGGCGGACTACCTCTGCAAGCCGTTCTCCCTCCCGGAGGTCAAGGCACGAACCGAGCAGGCCCTCGAGAAGCGGCGCCTCGTCCTGGAGAACCGGGCCTACCAGGAACGCCTGGAGAAGCTGGTGGAGGAACGCACCCACGAGGTGCTCCAGGCGATGTCCCGCATCCGGATGCTGAACGACGAGCTGCGGCTCGCCTACGACACGACCCTGTCCGCCCTGATGATCGCCCTCGACTACCGGGACAACGAGACCCAGGGGCACTCGATCCGGGTCGTGGAGTACACGGAACGGCTCGCCTGGGAACTGAACGTGGTCGAGCCGGAAATGACCCACGTCCGGCGGGGGGCGATGCTCCACGACGTGGGGAAGATCGGGATCCCGGACCGGATCCTGCGGAAGCCCGGACCCCTGGACGACGAGGAGTGGGAGCTGATGAAGCTCCACCCGAAGCTCGGCTGGGAGATGCTCCGGGACATCGCCTTCCTCGAGGAATCCGCCCGGATCGTGCTCGCCCACCACGAGCGGTACGACGGGAAGGGCTACCCGAACGGGCTTCGCGGCGAGGAGATTCCCCTCGGGGCCCGGATCTTCGCCGTGGCCGACACCTTCGACGCGATGACCTCGGACCGTCCCTACCGGAAGGCGTTGCCCTACGCCCGCGCCCGGCAGGAGCTGATCGACTTCGCCGGGACCCAGTTCGACCCGCGGGTCGTCGAGGCGTTCCTCCGGGTGCCGGAGTCCGAGTGGTGGGAGATCCGGGAGCGGTGCGCGCGGGAGATCTCCGAGCGGACCGGCGCCGGCATCCCCCGCAGCCTCCTCGACCGTCTCGCCGAGCCCCTCCCGGCCTGATCCCGGCTCCCGGTCCCGATCCGCGGTAGATTGCCCGGGACGGTCCCGCCGCGGGACCGGAAGGGATCCCCGATGCGCCGCTCGATCCGTCCCGTCCTCACGCTCCTCCTGGCTGCCGCCGTCCCCGGCCTGCTCGCCGCCTCCCGGGGGGCTTCCGGCCCGGCTCCCCGGGCCGACTGGGTGGTCGTCGACTACGGCCGCCTGGTCGACCGGGAGGCGATCACCCCCTCGGGAGAACCCCTCGGCGTGGTTCTCGACCGACTCGGCGGCCGGCCGCGCCCGGCGGGGGAGGGGGGCGGCGAGCGGGACCGGCTGGATCACGTCCTCGTCGATCCCCTGCTCGAGCCGTACGCCTTCGTCCTGCCCGACGCCCTCGATGCCCTTTTCGGCGCGCCGGACCCCCCGATGGTGGAACTGGGCGCCCTGTGGGCGGCGGGGGAGGCCCAGCCGGCCTGGGCCGCCCTCCTCCGGTCCCGCCGCTACCTGCTCGAGTCCGACGGGCGCGGCCGGATGCGCGCCTTCCTGCCCCTGCCGGGGGTCCGCGGGGAGACCGTGCCGGCGGAGGGAAGCACCCGGGCCGCCGGGGCCGCCCTGCGGGCCGCCTGGCCCGTGGTGCGCCACGTCTTCGCGGCGGAACGCCGCCGGCTGGCGGCCCGGACGGGCGGTCCCCCGCCCCCGCTCCTGGTCGAGGTCCACCCGTGGATCGCCCGCCCGGAGACGACCTCCTTCCTGCTCGGGACCGCCGGCCGGGTGATCGAGGTGACGGACACCCGTCCGGACGGGACCCGCCCGCCCCTCGACCTCGCCGCCCTCGAGGCGTTCTTCGCGGACGGCTGGCAGGTGGAGGGGGGCCGGCTGGCGGAGGACGGGCGGCTCGTGCTCTTCGGCTCCCGCCCGGCCCGCGTACCCTCCCTCCTGGGCCGGCCGGTCACCCTCGCCGACCTGGCGGTCGCCTGGCGGGCGGTGGCCCACGGCGACGGCGCCACCCCCTCGATGAGCCTGGACCGGGGACGGCACCCCTGGCGGTCCCTCGTGGACTTCGGGGGCCGGATCGGGGACACCCGTCTCGGCTGGGTCAGCCTGCTGTGCGACATCCGGTTCAAGACCTTCAGCCAGGGGATCGACGTGCTCGCGGGCCGGGACGTCCGGGAGGAGATCCGCCGGCGCGTCCCGGGGTTCGCCACCCACCTGGAGAGGTTCGCGCGGAACCCGGCCAGCCGCGGGGTGATGGGGCAGCAGACCCGGCTCTGGTTCTACCCGGACACCGTCGACCTGGTGCTCTCCCCGGCCCGGGACCTGCTCGCGATCCGGCGGGCGCGGATGCTGGCGAGCTCGGAGGGGCTGCGCGGCCTCGAGGCCGGGGCCGGCACCCGGGAACTGCCCCCCTGGACCCGGGCGACGATCGCGGCGATCAACGGGCGGTACGACCGGCTGGCGGAGCTGTTCCCGGAGCTGGGGGAACTCGACCAGGTGGCCCGCCTTCTCTCGCTGGCCACCTGGCTGCGCCGGGCCCGGGACGCGGGAGTGGCGGTGCCGGACCTGGACGCCCTGCTGGCCCTCGAGCTGCCCCCGGCCCCCACCCCCCGCACGTTCCCCCAGCTCCTCGCGTTCGACGTGCTTCCGGCCCCCGGCGCGGACGATCCCGTGGACGTGATCGACCGCACCGGGGTCGGCCTCGCCCTGGACCGGCTGGCTCCCCGCACGGGCGGCCCGCTGCCCCGGGAGGAGCGGTTCCGCCGGGCGATGCTCGGCCTCGATCCCCGCCTGCCCGACCACCGCCGCCTGCTCGGGGAGATGCGGCGCGTGGATCCGGCCGCGGCCCCGGCGGGGGAGGTCGACCGGCTCGTCGCCCGGGCGGAACGGCTGCGGATGCACCACCTGGTCCTGGCCTCCCTGCAGGGGGAACCCCGGGAACGGGTCCGCGCCCGCTACCTGGCGGAACCCCACCTCCGGGTGTTCTCCATCGGGATTGGAGGCCTCGACCTCGGGATGGACCGGGTCCTCGACCGGGCCGCCGCCGCCGCGGAGCAGGGGGGACCGGGGGCGGAAGCGCACCCGGCACCCTCCGGCCGTGCCGCCGGGCCCCGGGAGGAATGGCGCCGCGATCCCGCCGGCCTGCCCGGGACCGTCCTGCCCGACCACGGCCCGGGTCTCGACCGCCTCCCGGCGCCGGATCCCGCCGCCGGCGTCCGCCTGGAGCGGGCGTTCGGCGACCACCTGCTCCGGGTCGTCGACCGGCCCGCGGGGCCGGGGGGCCGCCTCGCCGTGCGGATCGTGGAGACCCTCTTCCACCGGCACGGTCCCGGGGCGGCCTTTCGCCGTCTCCTGCTCCGGCCGGACGGGACGGCCGTCCACTTCCGGCGGTACGAGCGGGGGAGGTTCCTCGCCTGGACCTTCCGGCGGCGGGGGAACCGGTTGACGGCGGTTCCCGGCCCCCCGGACCGCTACTGGGTTCCGGGGGACGAACCGGCCCCGCCCCTCGAGCAGGACCGGCCGGGATCCCTGCCGGGGGACGTGCTGGTCCTGCGGGTCGGCCGCGCCGGGGGGGAAGCGGCCGGGGTGGGCCCGGTGGAAGTGGTGCTCCGGAAGGGAGACGTCCGCCTCGCCGCCCCCGTCCCGCGGAAGGTCCTGCAGAGGTTCGTGCTGGGCCCCCGGGCGGACGAGGGCCGGGGGGCCCCGGTGCCCGGCCTCGTGCCCCTGCCGGAGCGGGTGGCGGGGGCGCGGCTCCTGCTCTTCCCCCTCGATCCGCCCCACCGGCTGCCCCCCTGGCGGTTCCCCCTCGGCCCGGCCCCCGGGGAGGAGGATCCCCGGAACCTGGTCCGGGCGGCCAACGAGTGGCGGAAGAGCGAAGCGGGCCGGGACCTGCCCCCGGCGGTCCTGGCGGTGCGCCCGGGGGAGGTTTCCGCCCGGCGGGAGAAGGCTCCCCCGGCCGCGGACGGCGTGCTGCTGTTCGTCCCGGAGGGGGCGTTTCCCGGCCTTTCCTCCCGGGTCGAGGCCGCGGTGCGGGAGTCGTGGCCCGCCCGCACCGGCCGGCGGGCCCGCCGGCGCCGCCGCGGCCGGAAGGGATCGCCGGCGGGACCCCCGGTCACGGTGGCCGGGTCCCTCCCGGACCGTCTCCCGGGAACCGTCGTCGTCCTGTCGGGGGAGGACCCGGACACGTTCTCGGCCCGCCTCGCCGCCCTGTCCCGGGACCCGCGGATGGAGGGACGGCTCCTCGCCGCCTGGCCCCTGGCGGGGCCCCTGCGGGACGACCTGCCGGTCCGCCTTCTCGAGGAGGGGAAGATCGCGGCGGTCGGCCTCGCGGATCCGCCCTGGCCGGGAATCGGCCGGGTGCCGGACCGGCTGCGGTCCTGGATCGCGGGCCTCGCCGGCCGAAAACTGGCGGACGAGGCTCCCGGCCCCTTCACCTGGACCTGGTGACCGGGCGGGGTTCCCGCGCGGCCGCCGTCCCGGCCGCCGTGCCGTGGGGGCCCCCGGGGGTGAACGTCTCCGGGGGGATCAGGTCCGCCGCCCGCGGGTGGAGAGTCCACCATTTGCCCAGCAGGGGCAGGAGCCTCGCGACATCCGCCGGCCGCCGCGTCCACAGGTCGCGGCGCTCGCCGGGGTCGGCGGCCACGTCGTAGAGGTGCCGTTCGGCGGGGGCGTGGGTCCGCTTGTCCCAGACGAGGATCAGCTTGAGCGGATCGTCGAGAACGGCCAGGTGCACCTGCTCACTGTCCTCCACCGCGAAGTAGAGCGGTTCCCGCGGCACCAGCCTGCCGGTGCGGAGCGCGGGCCAGAGGTTCTTCCCGTCGAAGTCCGCGCCGGTCTCGATCCCGGCGGCGGCCAGCAGGGTCGGGGGCAGGTCGGTCACCGTC
>CAZOTT010000132.1:0-6838 GCA_964582785.1 uncultured Acidobacteriota bacterium
AACCGTCCGGACACCACCGGACACTCCACCCTCCTGAAAGCTTCGCTACACCATGTGGCGGGGGCAGGCGGGAGGGGGTAGTTTTCTCGCGGTCCTTCCCCGGAGGAAGGCGGCCAGAGGTCCGATGCATCGCATGCGCTCCCGTCCCGCGCGGGCGGTCCTGACCGTCCTCGCGACCCTGCTGGGGCCGCTGCTCGTGGCGGCGGCGAGCTGGCATACCTGCCAGCTCGCCGGCCTCGGGGGCGCGGGCCCCTCCGACGTGCGGGCACACCACGCGGTCCACGCGGACGCCGTGCATCCCTGCCTCGCCTGCGTCCTGTCGCGGCGGGTATCGCCCCCCGCGGCGGCGCCCATTCCGGGCCCGTCCGTTCGTCCCGGCGGCGCGCCGGTTCCGGCACGCCGTGCACCGGGTTCGGCGACCCCGGCGCGGCTGCTCCCTCCCGGCCGGGCTTCCCCCTCCCGTCCTCTCTGAAACGACACCCGTCCGTTCTTCCATCACCGACCACCGCCGGTACGTGGCCGGGCCGCGTGCCGCGCATGTTCCGGGAGGGAACCGGAGATGACAGAGATGATGACGAGCTGTTGCGACGACCACGGGCGCCGAACCCGGCGCCGGGTCGCTGCCGCCGTGGCGATCCTGGCCGCCTGGCTGCCCGTTTCCGCCGGTGCGGCCCCGGTGGGGGACGCGGGTCCCGGCACCGGCGGCGGATGCACGCTGTCCGGCCGGATCGTCGAGTCGATCGGGGGACAGCCCCTGCCGGGGGTGCAGGTACGCCTGCCCGACCTCGACCGGGGGGCCCTCTCCGATACCGCGGGGCGGTTCCGGCTGGGGGGCCTGCCCTGCGGGAAGGAGGTGGTGGTCGGCTTCCATCTCCCCGGGTATGAACCGCACCATGAACGGGTGCACCTGCCGGCTGCCGGTGAGCTGGTGGTCCGCCTCGCGCCCGCCGCCGGTTTCCACGAGGAGGTCACCGTCTCCGCGCTCCCCTGGGCGGCGAAGAAGCTCGAGGTGGCGCAGACCGTGGACGTCGTGGACGGGGACTCGCTCGAGACGTCCGCCGGCCTGTCCATCGGCGAGGCGGTGGAGCAGGTCCCTGGCGTGCAGAACGTGTCGACGGGTGAACAGGCGGGAAAACCGATGATCCGGGGCATGACGAACGAGCGGGTGCTCCTTCTCTCGGACGGTTTCGCCCACCACTACCAGGAGTTTTCCCTGCGGCACCCGCCGAACATCGAGCCGTACGATGCCGAGCGGATCGAGGTCATCCGCGGGCCGGCGAGCGTCCTCTACGGTGCGGGCGCGATGGGCGGCGTGGTCAACCTGGTCTCGCCTCCTCTCCCCGCGGGAGAGCACGGGGAGCGTTCCCTTCACGGCGAGGTCCTGGCGGGTTACGGAGACAACGCGGAGGCGGCCACCGGCCGGCTGAAGCTGGAAGGGGCGGTCGGGACCTTCGGCTGGCGGGCGGCGTGGACACGCCGCACCGCGGACGACGCGCAGACGCCGGACCGGGAACTGGAAAACACGGACTACAACCAGTCCTCGGGAGAGGTCGTCGTCGGGGCCACCCTGGACGGTGGCGTCCGGGTGGAGGGCCGCTGGAATCACTGGGAGAACGACTTCGGCTTCTTCCTGCCCCCGCTGCCCCACTTCCGGCTCGGCCTGCGCAACGACATCGGGCACCTCGAGGCGCGGTTCCCCGGCCGGCGGGGGGAGTGGAAGGTGGCCCTGCACCGGGCGCAGAACGTGCGCAAGGTCTGGCCCGGTGGAAAGCACGGTCCGCTTGCCGTGGACCTGGACCTGGAAACCAGGATCGCCCGCGCGGAGTGGAAGCGGGAGGCCGGGGGCAACACCCGGTCGTGGGTCCTGCTGGAGGTCCGCAACCAGGACAACGGCACGCGGGGAAGCGTTCCCCTGCTGCCGAACTACCACGCCAGCGGCTGGGCGCTGGCGGTCTTCCACGAGGTCCGGCTGGTACCCCGGGGAGACCTGGATCGCCTGGTCCTCGACCTGGGACTGCGCTGGGACGCCCGCCGGGTGACCGTGCACGGGACAGCGGGCCGGGAGGAACTGGCGGGGTTCTCCCGTTCCTTCGGCGCCCTGACGGGTTCCGCCGGGGCCACGTGGCGGCTGACCCGGGAAGTGTCCCTCGTGGCCAACCTGGGCCGGGGATGGCGTCCCCCGTCGGAGTACGAGATGTTCGCCCGCGGCCAGCACTCCGGGGTTGCCGCCTGGGAGGAGGGGAACCCGGGGCTCGCGGAGGAGACGAACACGAACGCCGAGCTCGCCCTGCGCTGGCGGAGCGGCCGCTTCGGCGGGGAGGTTTCCCTCTACCGGAACTCGTTCGACGGGCACATCTACGCGGCCGAGACCGGCCGGACGATCACCCTGCCCGACGGTTCCACCCTGCCGGTCGTCGAGTACCGCCAGGGGGACGCCGTGATCGAGGGCTACGAGGGGAACCTGCGGTGGGCGGCGACGCGCCGGGTGTCCCTGTTCGCCACGGGGTCCCACGTCCTGACCGAGAACCGGGAGACGGGGCGGCGCCTGCCGGTGACCCCGCCGGACCACGTCGTGATCGGTGCCAGGTGGCAGCCCCCCGCGACGGGAAGATGGCACCACCCCTTCGTCGAGGTGCGGGCCGACGTGACCGGCCCCGGCCGGGCGAGCGGCCCGGACGAACTCTTCTCCCGGGCGGATACGGCCGGGTACACGCTGTGGAACCTCGCGGCGGGGATCCACCGCCGCGTGACGGGCGGTGACCTGCGGCTGGACCTCGTGGTCCGCAACCTGTCGGACAAGCGGTACGTGGCCTTCCTCGACACCTACAAGCAGTGGGCCGGCGTTCTCCGGGGGACGGTCGGCACGGGCCGGGACGTCCGTCTGACCGCCCGCTGGCTGTTCTGAGCGGTGCCGGTGCCGGGGCGGGGGCCCGGGGGTATGCTGGCTCCATGGTCCGGTTGCCCGCGGCAGGCCGTTCTCCCGGGAACCCCCCCGCCCCGCGGTGGGGGCCGGTCGTGCTCGCCGCCTGCCTGCTCGCCTTCGCGTTCCTGGGTACCCGCGGCCTGTGGGAACCCGACGAGGGCCGCTACGTCGAGGTCGCCCGGGAGATGGTCCTCTCCGGGGACTGGGTCGTACCGACCCTGCACGGAGTTCCCCACCTCTCCAAGCCCCCGCTGACGTACTGGGCGATCGCCCTTCCCCTGCGGGCCTGCGGCAACTCGGAATGGGCGGCGCGCCTCTACCTCGGGCTCGCCTTCCTCGCGGCGATCCTCCTGCTGGCCCGCTGGGGAGAGGAGATGTGGGGGGACCCGCGGGGCCGCTGGACCGGCATCGTCTACGGGTCGTCCCTCCTGCCCTTCGTCGCGGCCAGCGTCGCGACGACCGACACGCTGCTGGCCCTCTGGGAGTTCGTCGCGATGTACTCCTTCTGGCGCGGGTGGCGGTCCTGCGGGACGCGCGAGGCCCGCTGGTACGTGGCCGGGTGGGCGGCCTGGGGACTCGCCTTCCTCACCAAGGGACCGCCCGGCCTGCTGCCCCTGCTCGGCTGGGCGGCGTTCGTCCTGGTGGGTGGCAGGGGGAGAACGCCCCGCCGCTGGTCCTGGCTGCGACCCGGCGTCCTCTTCGCCTTCGCGCTGGTCGCGCTGCCCTGGTTCCTCGTCCTGCTCCTCTCGGGCCGGGGGGTGTTCGGGTACCTGTTCCTCGACGAGTTCGTCCGCCGCGTCGCGACGGGGGTCCATCACCGGAACGCCGCGTGGTCCAAGGCCGTGACGGTCTACGGCCCCGCCCTGCTCCTCGGGGGCCTGCCCTGGTCGCTGGCCTGGCCCCGGGCCTTCGGCCGGTGGATGCGGGGTGTCCGTGCGCGGGCCTCCTGCTGGACCTTCCTCGCGGCGTGGTTCGTGGCCCCGCTGCTCGTGCTCGTGGTGGCCCGGTCGCGTCTGGCGTTCTACGCGGTCCCGCTGTTCGCGCCGCTCTCCCTGGCGGTGGCGGGATCGCTGGCCCCGTGCCCCGGCGCCTCCCGTCGGCGCCGCTGGACCGCCCTCCCGCTGCGGCACCCGGCGGCGGTCACCCTCGGGGCGATCGTGCTCCTGCTCGGCCTGCGGGCGGGAGCGTCCGCGATCCCCGTGCAGCGGGACGGCAGGGCGCTGGCGCGGGAGATCCGGGAGCGGGTCGGGAAGGCGGAACTGGCCGGCGTGGAGATCTTCCCCGTCGGCTGGACGATCCACGGCCTGGGCTTCTACCTCGGGGCGGCGACCGAGGAGGGGACCGGGCGGCGGGGACAGGGTCCCACCTGGTGGTCCGCCGGATCGCTGGCCGGGGAACTGCGGGAGGTGGCCGCCGGGGAACACCGCCACCTGCTCGTCGTCTCCCCCACCCGGGAGAGGTGGGCCCGCCGGGTGCTGCAACGCGCGGGGGCGAGCTGTCGCGATCTCGGCCCGGTCCGCGCGGGCCGCCTGCTCCTCTGCGGCGGGCAGCGCCCGGGACGGCGGCCTCCGGTCCGGATCCTGCTGGGCGTCGCCGGGAGCACCGGGCTCGGCGACGTCTTCCGCTTCTCGCACCGGGCCTTCGAGACCTGGGAGCGGGATGGCGCCGACCTGCTGGTGGTTCTCGATCCCGCGACCCGCTCTCCCCGGCCCTCGTTTCTCGCCCCGTCCCGGGTCCTGTGGCGGCTGTGGGAAGAGCGCCTGCCGGCGGTCTTCCTGCGGGATCGGCCCGGACACCTGGCGGCGACCTCGCGCGGGCCGCTGGTGGCCGCCGGTTCTTCCCACCGGCCGGCGTGGACCGTGCGCGGCGGCGAGGTGCGGGTCGGGTTCCCGGCGCTGGGCCGGCGGGTGGCGATCGTCCCGCGGTGCCATCTTCCGGCCGGCGAGGAGCCGCGGGAGCCGGGGCTCCCGGTGGTGCTCGTCTGCCGGGAAGCGGGCGGTGCGCGGCCGGGGGCGTTCCGGGCGAGGGTCGCACCCGGCGGAGCCTGGCGCCGGTACCCGGACGGGCTGGGCGTGCTCGAACTCGGTCCGCGCGGGGCCAGGCTGCTGGCGACCCGCCCGGAGCCGGTCTCCCGGGCGTGCGGTTCCCCGGACCCGGGGGGTTCGGGCTAGGGGAGGGGGACCGCCTCGTCCGGGGGAGCCCCGGCGGTCCCGGAGATCTCCTCCTCGGTCGGCTGTTCCCCGTCGTATCCGAGCCGCCGCGGACGGCCTTCGACGATCGTCTCGAGGTACACGGGCCGGCGCCAGATCGAGGCGAGGGAGCGGAGGACTTCCCGCGCCCAGTCGAGGCGGAGGTCGACGCCGTAGTGCCGGTGAAGCAGCAGCAGCTCCGCGCGGTTGCGGTAGTTGGCGTCGACGATCTCGATCACCGGCGTGCCGCCGTTGCTCAGCTGGAACAGGAGGGCTTCCTTGACCCGGGCGAACTCCCGCGAGCGGACGACCCAGGCCTCCCGCTGGCGGTCCAGGCCGAAGACGAACAGCTTCTGGCGGCGGCAGAACTCCTCGGTCAGGAACTCGTCGAGGAACGTCAGGTCGTTGTGGACCCGGCGGACCTCGAAGATCTTCCGGCGGCCGAGCCCGAGCTTCCGGTCCCAGTGGGACCGCTCGGCCATGTCATCGCATTCCTCCCACTCCCGGCCGAAGCGGCCGGTATTCCAGCGGAACTCGATGTCCCGGAACAGCTCGATGCCCAGCTTGTAGGGGTTCAGCCGGCCGGGCAGGGTGGCGACGGTGCCGGAGTGATGGTCGGCGAAGTCGACGACCTCGGCATCGTCCAGGAGGTGGTGTTCCAGCAGGTGGGTGTGCCAGGTGCACGCCCAGCCCTCGTTCATGATCTTGGTCTGCCGCTGGGGCAGGAAGTAGTAGGCTTCCTTGCGGACGATGGACAGGACGTCCCGTTCCCAGCCCTCGAGGGGGGCGTGCCGGAGGAGGAAGCCGAGCACGTCCCGTACCGGGCGCCGGGGGAAGCGCCTTGTCCGCTGCCGGGCGAGGAGCCGCTCCCGCTCCCGCTCCAGCCACTCCGGGGGATTGATGTACGGCTCCAGGTAGTCCTTGGCGGGAAGCCGCCGGAGCGGCGGGGGCGGGGACTCCGGGCCGCCGTCGTCCTCGTCCTCCTCCGGGGGAAGGTTCTCCAGGGGGCCGAGAAAGACCGCCTGGGGGTCGAGGAGGTCCTCGATGGAGAGGCAGGCGTCGAGGAACCGCTCCACCGTTTCGATGCCGAGCCGATCGCGGTACCGGCGCACGCGCGTCGCGTGGTTCGCCATCGTGTCGACCATCCGGCGGTCGGTGTGGGCGAAGTAGATGTTGTTGCGGAAGAAGTCGGCGTGGCCGTAGACGTGGGCCATCACCAGCTTCTGGTCCAGCAGCGAGTTGCCCTCGAGCAGGTAGGCGTACGTCGGGTCGTTGTTGATCACCATCTCGTAGATCTTCGACAACCCGTATTCGTACGACTTGCTGATCTGCTCCATCTCCATACCGAAGCGCCAGTGCGGGTAGCGGACCGGAAACCCCGTGTACGCCGCGAGCTGGTTCATCTGGGCGTAGTCCACGACCTCGAACACGACCGGGAAGAACGTCAGCCCGTACGAACGGGCGACCTTCTCGACCCGGCCCTGGAGTTCGGCCAGCTCGCGCGGCAGGCTCACGCTCACCTCCCCGTCGACAGGAACGCGCGGATCGCGTCGGGAATGCCTTCCTTGCCCTCGATCGCGTGCAGGACCACCCGTTCGTCGTCCCCGAACGGCTGCTCGAGATCGCGCAGGAACTGCCCCGAACCGTAGGGGCTCTCGACCTGGCCGTACGAAAACAGGTTGAGCTGGGGCAGCAGCCGCTCGCGGAGCAGCTCGATGCAGGTTTC
>CAZOTT010000133.1:0-6787 GCA_964582785.1 uncultured Acidobacteriota bacterium
GCACCTGGATCACCCGCTCCATCTCGGTTTCCCGCCCGATCAGGGGGTCGAATCCCCCTTCCCGGGCGATCTTCGTCATGTCGCGGGCGAACTCGTCGAGGAAGGGGGTCTCCTTCCTCTTCTCTTCCTGGCCGCCGGTCGCCTTCATCTTCGCCAGGTTGACGATGTCCTCCCGGACCGTGTAGAGGCGCATTCCGCGCTCGGCAAGCATCCGGCCCGCCGGGGCGTCGTCCACCCGGATCAGTCCGAGGAGCAGGTGCTCCACGTCCACCGAGGGGGACCCGAGCCCGCGAGCCTCCTCCACGGCGCACTCGAGCACCCGGCGCGCGTCCTCCCCGTACGGGATGTCCACCCCCCGGGACACGTCCCCGGCCCCCCCCGGCGAGCTCTCCAGCTCGGACCGCAGGAGATCCACCGAGATGCTGCCCCGGTGGAACAGCTCCCGGACCAGGGGATCGTCCTCCCGCAGGAGGCCGATCAGCAGGTGGTCGCTCCCGATGAACGGGGCCCCCCGCTGGGTCGCCTCGTAACGGGCCAGGAAGAGGACTCGCTTCGCCTTCTCGGTGAACTGCTCGATCATCGGCTCACCATTCCCCGCTTCGTGCGCGCCGCTCGGCCCGCGGTCCGCGGGCCGCGGCGGGGGTCCACGCGATCAAGATAGTGCCCCGGCTGCCCGCGGGAAAGCCCGTTCTGGTCCGCCCCGCGAAACCCGCTCAGGGGGTCGTCCCGGCCCGGCCGTTCCCGAGGGAGAGGACCCGGTGGCAGGCCCCGGCCAGCCGGCGGGAATGGGTGGCCACCACGAGGGCGAACCGCAGCCGTTCCTGCAGGGCGACCAGGTGCTCCCACACCCGGTCCCCCGTGGCCGGGTCCAGGTTGCCGGTCGGCTCGTCCGCCAGGACCAGCGAGGGCCGGCCGAGCAGGGCGCGGGCGATCGCGACGCGCTGCTGCTCTCCCCCCGAAAGCTCGTCGGGGTAGTGGTCGCGGCGGCCGGAAAGCCCCAGCGCCGCCAGCATCTCCCCCGCGGCCCGGCGGGCGGGCCCCGCGGCCATCCCCACGATCCTGCCGGCCAGGGCGACGTTCTCTTCGGCGGACAACTCGGGCAGCAGGCCGTGGAACTGGAAGACGAACCCGACGTGACGGCGCCGCCAGCGCGCCCGGGCGGCCACGGTGGCCGGGAGCGGGGTTCCCCGGTGCAGGACCTCCCCCCCGTCCGGGCGGTCCAGCCCCCCGAGCAGGTTCAGCAGGGTCGTCTTGCCCGTCCCGGACTCGCCGACGACCGCCAGCCGCTCCCCCGGCGACACCGCCAGGTCGACCCCGTCCAGCACCGGGACCTCGACGACCCGTCCTCCCGCCCGCCGCCGGTAGGCCCTGCGGATCTCCCGTGCCTCGATGACCGGAACGGTCCCCTCACTCATTGCGCAGGGCCTCGACCGGCTCGAGCCGGGACGCGCGCCAGGCGGGCCACAGGGTGGCCAGCAGGGCGAGGAGCGACGCCGCCCCCACGACCGCCAGCAGGTCGCCGGGCCGCACGGTGAACGGCAGGTGGTCCAGGTAGTAGATCGTCGGGTCCAGGCGGACCAGGCGGAACCGGTCCAGGACCAGGCAGAGGCCGGTCCCCAGCACGGCGCCGAGGAACGTCCCGGAAAGGCCCATCGCCAGGCCCTGGGCGACGAAGATCGCCAGGATGTCCCGGGGCGTCGCCCCCATCGCCGTCAGGACCCCGATCACGCGGACCTTCTGGGTGACCGTCAGCACGAGGGTGCTGATCACGCCGAGCGCGGCCACGAGAACGATCAGCCCGACGGCGCAGAACATCAGCAGCTTCTCGAGGCGCAGTGCGGAGAAGAAGGACCGGTTGTGACGGATCACGTCGTCGACCAGGTAGCCCGGGCCGAGGGCCCCGGCCAGCCGCTCCTCCACCTCGGCGAGGCGGCGCACGTCCGCCACCCGCACGGCGATCCAGTGGGCGCCCCGCACGCCGAAGATCCTCCGCCCCGCCGCCAGGGAAACGAAGGACCACGTCTCGTCGTACTCCCGGAAACCGGTCTCGAAGGTGCCGACGACCTCCACCGCCGGCCTGCGGAGGGAGGCCCCCCAGGGAGCCAGCCGGGGCCGGGGCACGACCATCCGGATCGTATCCCCGGGGAAGGTCCCCAGCTTCCGGGCGAGAACGGCCCCGAGGACGATCCCCGGACGGCCGCTGGCGGTCGGCTCGGACAGGGCGGCGAGGGAACCGGCCGCCATCTTCGACCCGAGATCGGTGACCCGGGCCAGGGTCTCCGGGTCGGCCCCCGTCACCGACGTCCATTCCAGCCGGTCGCCACCGGCGACGAGCCCCGCGTACCCGTGAACCACCGGGCCGGCGGCCACGACCCCGGGCACCGCGAGGATCCGCCGCACCAGGCCGTCCGGGTCGTCGATCTCCCCGTTCCCCTCGGCGGCGAAGACCAGGACGTGGGCGTTGGCCCCGAGCACCTGCCCGATCACCTCGTCCTGGAAACCCGTCATCAGGGCGAGCACGACGACGAGGGAGGCCACCCCGACGGCGAACCCCAGCGCCGAGAGGAACGAGATCAGGGACACGAACCCCTGGCGGCGCGCACGCACGAAGCGGAGCGCAACGAAGAGGGGCCAGGCGCCGCGCCCCCGGGACGGGTCCTCAGTGGACACGGCGGGCGACCCACTGCCCCCGCGGAATCCCCCCCTGGACCAGCTCGAAGGACTGCCAGGTGCCCCGGATCCTCCTGCCGTCCGGGTCCAGGACCCCGGTCAGCTCCGCGTCCCGGCCCCGCTCCGCGTCGATCCGCTGCAGGTGCAGCTTCCCCCCGACGAAGGTGCCCTGGAGGCTCCCGCTCCCGAGGGGACCGAGCCGGTACTGCCCGGTGACGAGGGTGCCGGACTGCTCGAGGTAGAAGGTCCCGGTGACGCCGGCCGGCATCCAGGTGACCTCCCACTCGCCGGTCAGCACGTCCTCGCGCTGGGGCATCCGGGCCCGGAGGTCGGCGATCCGCTCGACGAGGGCCTCCCGCTCGGCCACCAGCCGCCGCAGGTCCGCCAGCCGGCGGGCCGCCTCCTCCTCGAGCCCCCGGTAGCGGGCCCGCGCTTCCCCCGCCTCCTGGACCAGGGTCTCGAGCCGCTGGCGGGTCAGGTCCCGGACCCGGGTCGCTTCCCGGTCCAGCCCGTCACGCGCCTGGACGAGTTCCTGCAGCGCGTCGTTCCGGGCGATCGCGGCCTTCCGGTAGGCCCGGACCGCGTCGGCGGCCATCCGGTCGACGAGGCGCACCCTCTCCTCGAGGCTCGCCAGGACCGCCTGGAGGCGCCGGACGGTCGCCGGGTTGGCCGGGTCGACGCCCGCGGCCGCGTCCGCGTCCTGGGCCCGGGCCGGCAGGCCGAGCAGGGCCGAAAGGAGGAACACGAGCAGGAAGGTGCGGCGACGGGTCGGGTCCATGGGCTCCTCGTCGGGAAACGTCCCGGGTGATCGTAAACTCCCCGGCGGACGACGGGCAAGACGGGATGCCCGCGGCCCGCCGCGGATCCCCTCAGCGGGGCGTCCCCTCGACCGGGGGGGACCCGGCCGCGGGATCCCCGGCCTTCCCTTCCCGGGGCCGCGCCACGCGGGTCCCCGCCCGGAGGGAGGTCCTGCGCCGCCACCAGAGGGGAGACAGGAGGTAGAAGCCGACCAGCCCGGGGATCATCCACTCCGCCCTGGCCACCAGGCCCGCCAGCAACAGGGCCCACAGGGCGAGGATCCGGTAGGGTCGCCGCCCGAACCGGATGTCCTTGAAGGTCCGGTAGCGGATCGCCGAGACCATCAGCAGGGCGACCCCCACGATCGCCACCGCGTAGGCCGGGACGTACCGGGCCGGCACCGGTTCGCCGCCCGTCACGAGGAGGGGGCAGGTCGCCGCCGCCGCCGCCGACGGGATCGGCAGCCCGATGAACCAGTGGTGATCGTGCGGGGCCGCGTTGAAGCGGGCGAGCCGGATCACGCCGCACGCGGCGAAGACGAAACAGGCCGCCCAGCCGATCCGTCCCAGGCCCTGGAGCCCCGCGTGGAACGCGATGATGGAAGGCGCCACGGCGAAGGACACCGCGTCGGCCAGGGAATCGAGTTCCTCGCCGAAGTCCGAGGTCGCTCCCACCAGCCGGGCCACCCGGCCGTCCAGGCCGTCCAGCACGCCGGCCACGAGCACGAGGACCGTCCCGGCCAGCAGCCGGCCCTGGCCCGCGAGCAGGATGGCGGCATGGCCGGCCAGGAGATTGCCGAGGGTCAGGGCTCCCGGCAGCCATCCGGTGATGCCCCGCAGCCGGGCGCGGAACAGGCGGGGTTCCCCGGGGCGGCCGCGCAGGCGGGAACTCAAGGCGACCGATCCTCCCAGCGGGCGACGACGGTCGCCCCCCCGCGGACCGTGTCGCCCGGCCCCACCAGCGGCCGGGCTCCCGGCGGCAGGATCAGCTCGGTCCGGGAGCCGAAACGGATCATCCCGAACCGCTCTCCCTTTTCCACCGTGGTCCCGGGTCCCACCCGGCAGACGATCCGCCGCGCGACCAGCCCGGCCACCTGGAGGACCTCCACGGGACCCCGGTCCGTCGCGAGGACGACCTCGTTGCGCTCGTTCACGTCCCGGGTCTCCGGGCGCCAGGCGGCCAGGAACCGCCCCGGGGTGTGCCGGACCCGGACGACGCGGCCGGCCACCGGGGCCCGGTTGACGTGCACGTCGAGGATCGAGAGAAAGATCGCGAGGCGCAGCCGACCGTCCTGCAGGTGCTCCAGCTCGACGACTCGGCCGTCCGCCGGCGCCACCACGAGGGCCGGGTCGGCGGGGACCTCCCGGTCCGGGTCGCGGAAGAACCAGGCGGAAAAGCCGGCCAGGAGGAGCAGGGGGACGGCGACGAACGGCCAGCCGAGGGCGGCGGCGGCGATCCCGAGCCCCAGGGGAATGCCGATGAACGGCCACCCCTCGCGGGCGAACCGGGGGAACGGTCCCCCGGCCCGGTCGGACACGGACCCCGGGGCGCGCCCGCTCGTCGCTCGTTCTTCTCCGCTCGTCACCATCGGGACATGGAGGGTACCACTCTCCGCGTCCCGGGTCAGCGCCGCAGGACGAGGCTCATCAGCAGGGCGTCCTCCCCGTCCCGGTAGTAGCGGGGCCGCCGCCCCACCGGCACGAACCCCTCCGAGGCGTAGAGCAGGATCGCGGGCCGGTTGGACACCCGGACCTCCAGGTCCGCCCGGGCGAGGCCGGCGGCCCGGGCCCGGCGCAGCATTTCCCGCACGATCGCCCGGCCGAGTCCCCGCCCGCGGGCTTCCGGCAGCACCCCCACCGCCAGGACCTCGAGGGCCTCCACCCCGAGCCGGCCGAAACCCCACGCCACGAGGCGCCCTCCCGGGTCACGGACCCCCGGCCGGAGACGGTCGTCCCCGCCGGACAGTTCCGCCTCGATCATGCCCCTCGTCCACGGGTCGGGAAACACGGCGGCTTCCAGGCGCACGAGTTCCGCCAGGTCGCCGGGGCCCAGTTCCACCAGCCGGTACCCGGCCGGCAGCCTCCCCCGGCGGGCGGGCAGCACCGCGTCGGGGGGAACGAGGTAGAGGGGGCAGAGCCGGGTCCCGCGGCGCGGTTGAATCGCTCCCCCCGCCACCAGGCGCGCCAGGGCGACCACGGGCGGGACCCGGGCGGGGACCGGGCGGGTCCCGGCGGGCCAGGGAAGGTGATCCGCCCCGGCCGGTACCGCCACCTCCCGCCCCGCCAGGTCCCGGCGCCCGGCCAGTTCCGTGACCGGGAGGAGGTCACCGGGCCGCGCCTCCGTCCCGGTTTCCGTCGCCCGGGCCAGCAGGACGCGGAGCCGCCCCCAGGGGATCGCCACCGCGGCGGGCAGGGGGAGCCCGGCGGCCGCCGCCAGGACCCGGGCGCTGTCGACGCCCGCCGCGGGCAGCCCCGGCCGGGCCACCCCCAGCCCGGCCGCGATTCCGAGCGCCACCCGCAGGCCGGTCATCGACCCGGGTCCCACGTCCGCGACCACGCCCGCCAGCCGGTCCGCCTCCTCCCCGGCGGACGCCAGGACCTCCCGGGCCACGGCGAAGAGGTCGCCGCGGCGAGCCGGCCCCCGCCCCGCGGTTCGCCAGGCGGCGACGGTCCCCGCCCGGACCACCGCCGCCCCGGAGGGCGGCAGCGCCCCCTCCAGGACCAGGACCGGACCGGCGGTCTCTTCCGGCATCGGCGTCTCTCCCCTGCCCCGGTCCCGCTTCCGTCCGAAACCGTTTGCCCCGGGCCGGGGCAGGAACCCATCTTGACCGATGGAGGGCGACGGGGCGAGCCCCCGCTCCCCCGCGCCCGGGAGGTGACCCCGCCATGCAGAACTCCGCCCTGACCGGCCGCGCCATCCTCGAGAACCTCGTCCAGCAGCAGGACATCGAGCGGTTCCGCCAGGAGAACTGGACCGGATCCTTCGAGGACTACCTCTCGATCGTCCTCGAACGCCCCCGGGTCACGCGGACCGCCTTCGAGCGGGTCTACGACATGATCCTCTCGTACGGGACGTCGGAGTACGTCGACAACAAGAAACACATCGTCCATTACCACTTCTTCGACGACCCCGACGGGGGCGGCGCCGACGCCGTCTACGGCCTCGACATTCCCCTGATGAAGCTGGTCAACATCTTCAAGAGCGCCGCCCGCCGCTACGGCACCGAGAAGCGGGTCATCCTCCTCCACGGGCCGGTCGGTTCCTCCAAGAGCACGATCGTCCGGCTGCTCAAGCGGGGCCTCGAGAGCTACTCCCGCCG
>CAZOTT010000134.1:0-6690 GCA_964582785.1 uncultured Acidobacteriota bacterium
CGGCGAGCCCAGGGCGAGGAGCGAGGCGACGATCGCCTCGGAGGCGCCGCAGGTGACGACGATCTCCTCCTCCGGGTCGTAGCGCAGGTCCCAGCGCCCCTGCAGGAAGCGGGCGATCTCCCGCCGCAGCGCCGGTGCGCCCCAGGTCCGGGTGTACCGGTTCTTCCCCGAGCGGAGGGCACGGGCCGCCGCCTCCAGCACCGGGGCCGGGACCGGCATCTCCGGGAAGCCCTGGGCCAGGTTGACCGCGCCGGTGTCCTCCGCGACCCGGGTCATCTCCCGGATCACCGATTCCTCCATCAGCTCCACGGCGGGGTTCCACCGCGTCCGCCTGCCGTCCATCGGGACTCCTCCGGCGGCTATTCTCGCCCCGGGACCGCGATCGAGCCCGTTCCCGTACGGTCACGCACGCCGGGGCCGGGCGACCTCGTGGGACCGACCGCGGGGGCGGCGTGCCGGCAGGCGCGGCGAGCCGCGAAGCGCGCAGAACCGCACGACCGCCGCCGGCCGAGCCCGCGAGAAGGCCGGAAGCCGCGCGCGACCCTCCCCGCGCCCTCCGCGCGAGTTGCCAACCGGGCGTGCGACGAGCTGCAGACCGCGAGCGGCGGAGCCGGCCCCCCGCTACGGCGGAAACCCGCCC
Organism: uncultured Acidobacteriota bacterium; assembly: GCA_964582785.1. GTDB lineage: Bacteria > Acidobacteriota > Polarisedimenticolia > J045 > J045 > JAMOQA01. The sequence continues at coordinate 641 of CAZOTT010000134.1, forward strand.
ACTTTTCCGGGACACCTCCGAAAACGGGCGGGATAACCGCGGTTCTGGCAGGTGGGGTGTGGGATAAACGGGCTGCTGGCAGGTTTTCGCGCGATTCGGGCCTCGAAACCTGCCAAAACGGGCGTTATCCCGCACCCAACCTGCCGCACGGCGAGTTATCCGACACCCCACCTGCCATTTCGGCCGTTATCCCGCACCTTCTCGCGCCGGCCGGTCGACGGAGGCAGGCCCTCGCCTTTCCCATGAGCTGCGGCGCGGGGCGGCAAGATGGCCGGAAGCTGCACCCGGTGGACCCGCGCACCGAAGGCCTCGGCCGCAGGCGCCGGGGAACACGAGAACGGCCCCACGGGCAGCGGGCCCCGCCGCGTGGCGGCAGGGCCGACACCTGTCCGGGTGGGGCGTGAGCGGGCCGGCGTGCCTGCCGGGGTCCGCTTCCGCGTGCCGGCGGCCGGTCCGGGGTCAGTCGAGGCGGACCGTGACCGGGACGGTGCCGCGGCCGGGGTCGGTCCAGGACAGCCGTGACCCGGGCGGTGCCGCAGAGTCCGTGCTGGGCCGGGGAGGGCCGCTTCCTCGAGTCCGCGCCGCGGCCGCGGTCAGTCCAGGTCGACCGTGACCGAGACGACGCCGCGGAGGTCGCCCTCCCGGTAGCCGGTGGCCCGGTCGTCCGGGTAGAGGTCGGCCAGCTTCTGCCGTACCCCCGGCTTCATCTGCTCCGGGTCACCGTGGCAGGCGAGGCAGACCTTGCCGACGAGGAGGGGCTTCGCGTAGCGGAGGACCCGGTGGCCGTGCTCGTCCTCCAGCACCTGGGCGACCTCGTCCGGCATCGTCCCGGCGGCCTTCGCCTGCTCGAGCTGGCGCAGCAGCTCCGATTCCCAGGAGTCGGGGGCGTCCTTCGGGTTGCGGACCCGGAGGGTCACCCGCCGGATCTTCAGGCCTTCCTCCTGGGCGGAGGCCGCGATGTCCTGCGCCACCTCGTGGCAGACGGCGAGGGCGTTCTCCGGCCCTCCCTGCTGCATGGCAGCGACCAGGCGTCCCTTGAGGGTGGCCAGGAGTTCCTTCGTCGCCTTCCGGGCCCGCTCGAGGGCAGCGGGCGGCGCGGCGGGATCAACCCCGAGGAGCACTTCGACCGGGGCCGCCGCGGGCTCGCGGGCGGGGGCGGCGGCGGCCGTTTTCCCGGCGTTGCCGGCGGTTTCCTGCCGGGGACCGCACCCGGCGAGGAGCGCCACCGCCGGGACCAGGAACAGGAAGCTGACGACGATCGACAGGGTCTTGCGGTTCATTGCGGGCCTCCTTCCGCGGGTCCCTCCGGTGAATGCCCCCCGAGTCTACCCGCGGAGTATCCTTCGATGCATGAGCGACCGGGTTACCCGTCACCGCGGGCTGCTGCCCGCCGCCGGGCTCCTCCTCCTGCTCGCCGCGTTCGCCGGCGTGCTCGCGTGGCGGGCGGTCCGGCGGGAGGCGGGACCCGCCGCGTCTCCCGGGGAGGCGGCCCCGGTCCCGTCCGCCGCGCCGGCCGTTCCCGGCGGACTCGACCGGGATGCCCTCGCCCGCCTTCTCGGGCCGCCGGAGGACGACCTGCCCCCCGGGCGGTTCTCCGAGCGGGTGGACGGTGCGGACGTGGCCCTCCGCCGGGCCGGGTGCCTCGCCATCGTCGCCTGGCGCCTGGCGGCACCGGTCCCGGCGGACCTGGAGCTCTACGTCTTCCGCCGCCCGGAAGCCGCGCGGGCCTTCCTCCGGGACCGCGGGCTGCCCGCGGGCCGGGACCGGGCGGCGGAGGACGGGGTCGCGTTCCTGCGCACGGGCAGGTGCGCGGTGCTGGGGATCCCGGACGATCCGGCCGCCGCCCGGGTGCTGGCCGCGGACCGCCTGGCGGGCCTGGCCCCCGGCCTGGCGGCGGCCGGCTGCGGGGAGCCGCCGCGATGACCGGCGGCCGCCCGATGGACCGCCGCCAGGCGCTCGGCCGGCTCGCCCGGGCGGCCCTGGTGCTCGGGGGCGCCGGCCTGCTCGCCCGGCTGGGGCTGAGGTCCGCCGGGAGGTTCCACCGGGCGGCGGGCGGGCTCCCCGTCCCGGACCACCGGGTCCCGGACGACCCCCGCTTCCCGCCGCTGGCCGTCGCCCGGGGGCCCCGCCCGGAGGAACTCGTGCGCCGGGCGATCGGCGCGGTCGGGGGCATGGAGCGGTTCGTCCGGCCGGGAGAGGCGGTCCTGGTCAAGCCGAACATGGCCTGGGACCGGCTGCCGGAACAGGGCGCCAACACCTCGCCCGCGGTGGTCGCCGAGGTGGTCCGCCTCGCCCGGGCGGCGGGAGCCCGGCGGGTGATCGTGGCGGAGGTGCCGGTCCAGGACGGGCGCCGGGCGGCGGAACGGTCCGGGATCGGGCCGGCGGTCCGGGAGGCGGGGGGGGAACTGCTGCTCCCGGACGGGACCGGCTTCCTCGCCGCGGACCTCCACGGGACCGTTCTCGAGCGGTGGGAGGTCCTCGCCCCGGCCCTGGCCGCCGAACGGCTGATCAACGTCCCGGTGGTCAAGGACCACGCCCTCTCGGCCCTGACCTGCGGGATGAAGAACTGGTACGGCCTGCTGGGGGGGACCCGGTCCCGGCTGCACCAGCGGATCCACCCCTCGATCGCCGACCTGGCGGCCGCGTTCCTGCCGACCCTGACCGTCGTCGACGCGACCCGGGTCATGGTCCGGTCCGGTCCCACGGGGGGGCGGCTCGAGGACGTGGTCGTCCTCGACGCGGTGGCCGCGGGAACGGACCCCGTGGCCTGCGACACCTGGGCGGCGTCCCTGCTCCGGCTGGCCCCCGCCGACGTGCCCTACCTGTTGCTCGCCGAGGGGAAGGGGCTCGGATCGTGCCGCGCCGGCCTCGCTCCCGTGGAGGTCCCCCGTGGCGGGGCCTGACCCGCGTCCCGGGGCGGGAGGCCCCTCCCGCCTCCCCGCCGCGGACCGGGAGCTTCCCCCCCGGCCCGTCGTCTACTGGCCGCGGATCGCGCGGATCGCCTGGCAGGGGTTCTTCCTCGTCCTGTTCGTCGCCTTCCTCGGCCTGGCGACCGACGAGGGGGTCCGGCGGCTGCCGGTCGGCCTCCTGCACCACCTGGACCCCCTCTCCGCCGCCGCGATTCTGGCCGCCGCCTGGCTGCTGCCGGCGGCGCTCCTCCTCGCCCTCGTCACCGTGGCCGCGACCGTGCTCCTCGGCCGGGCCTTCTGCGGCTGGGTCTGCCCGTTCGGGACAGTGCACCAGCTCGTGGCGTGGGGCACGAAGCCCTTCCGCCGCGGCTCTCCCACCCGCATCAACGGGTTCCGTCCCCACTACCGGCTGAAGTACCACCTGCTGGCGGCGGGGGCCGGGGCGGCCCTGCTCGGGACCCTGGCGATCGGGATGCTCGACCCGCTCTCCCTGCTCGGCCGTTCCCTCGGGACGGTCGTCTTCCCGGCGATCGGGTTCCTCCGGGGGGAAGGGGGGTTCCGGCCGCGGCTCTTCTCGGGCGCGTTCTGGACCGGCGCGATCCTCGCGGCCCTGCTCGCCGCCGACGCGTTCATCCCCCGGTGGTGGTGCCGGGTGGTGTGCCCCCTCGGGGCGTTCCTCGGCTGGATCTCCCGGGTCTCCCTCTTCCGGATCCACGTGGACCCGGACCGGTGCACCCACTGCATGGCCTGCGCCACCGCCTGCCAGGGGGCGGACGAGCCGTGGAACCTCCACCGGGTCGCCGAGTGCCACGTCTGCCTGAACTGCATCGCCGCCTGCCCGGAAGGGGCGATCTCGTACGGCTTCCTCGCGCCGGAGGCGGCGCCCGCCGGCGGGCTCGACGCGGGCCGGCGCAGGATGCTCGCCGCGGGACTCGCCGGGGCGGCCCTGGTGCCCCTCGCCCGGATCGGGGCGCCCGGGGCCCGCGCCCTCCCCTCCCGGGCGATGCGCCCGCCCGGGGCGCTGCCCGAGGAGGAGTTCCTCGCCCGGTGCATCCGGTGCGACGCCTGCGTGACCGCCTGCCCCACCGGGGTGCTCCAGCCCGACCTCGGCCGGACCGGGATCGAGGGGCTCTGGACGCCGGTCCTCGACACCTCCCGGGCCTGGTGCGAGCCGAGCTGCGTCCTGTGCGGGGAGGTCTGTCCCACCGGGGCGATCGCGCCGCTGACGGTGGCCGCCAAGGGGTGGGCCGAGCCCGGAAAGGGAACCCCGGTCCGCGTCGGGACCGCCTTCATCGACCGCGGGCGGTGCCTGCCCTGGGCGAACGCCCGTCCGTGCATCGTGTGCGAGGAGGTCTGCCCGACGAGCCCCAAGGCGATCTGGCTCGAGGACGTGGTGACCCGGGACCGGGAGGGCCGGGAAGTCACCCTGCGCCGGCCCCGGGTCGACCCCCGGCTCTGCGTCGGGTGCGGCCTGTGCGAGGCGCGCTGCCCCGTGACCGGGGAGGCGGCGATCCGGGTGGACCGCACCGGGGAGAGCCGTTCCCCCGGGGCGGCGTTCCTCCTGCCCGGGCCCGGCCCGGGACGCGAAGGAGAACAGCGATGACCAGGTCCGTTCCCGCGGCGCTTCTCGCCGCCGCCCTCGTGGCGGCCCTCCCCGCCTGCGCCGCCGCGCCCGGCCCGGCGACCGGCACGGTCCGCCCCCCGGCCCTGGCCGGTTCCTGGTACCCGCGGCCCCGGGCCCTCGCCATGGTCCAGGCCTGGCAGATGATGCGGGACGCCCGGCAGGCCCCCTCCCTCCCCGGGACGCCCCGGGTCCTCGTCGTCCCCCACGCCGGGTGGCGCTACTCGGGGACCGTGGCGGCGGCGGCCTTCCGGACCCTCCGGCCCGGGGCCTTCCGCCGGGTGGTCGTCGTCGCTCCCTCCCACCGGGGGGGCTTCCGCGGCTACGACATCGGGGACTACGCCGCCTGGGAGACCCCCCTCGGGCGGATCCCGGTCTGCGGCGCGGCGGCCGCGTCCCTCCGGGACGGGGACCTGGTGCGGGCCGTGCCGGGGGTGGACGAGCGGGAGCACTCCATCGAGATCGAGCTGCCCTTCCTGCAGGAGACCCTGGGGGACTTCTGCCTCGTGCCAGTCCTGGCCGGGAGCGTGGACGCGGCGGGGCAGCGGGAGATGGCCCGTCGCCTGGCGAAGCTGGACGACGGGCGGACGCTCTTCGTCTTCTCCTCCGACTTCACCCACTACGGGCCCCGGTACGGCTACACCCCCTGGGGATCCTCGGCGCCGAAGGTGCGGGAGAAGATCCGGGACCTCGACGAGCGGGCGGTGTCGCTGATCCTCGCCGGGGACGCGGCCGGGTTCCGGCGGTTCCTGGCGGAGACGGCGGACACGATCTGCGGCCGGATGGGCCTCGCGACGATGCTCGAGCTGCTGCCGCTCCTCCACGGGGACCTGCACCCGGTCCGGCTCGCCACCTGGGCCTCCATCGACATCCCCGGGTTCGAGGACGAGAACTCGGTCACCTACGTGGCGATCGCCTGGACGGAAAAGCCCCCGGCCTCCGCGCGGCCCCTGCTCGCGCCGCCACGCCGGGAGGTCGCGCAACCGGGGAACGCGAAGGTTCCGGGGGAGGTCGGCCGGCGCCTCGTCCGGCTCGCCCGGGCCGCCCTCGAGACCCAGCTCCGGGGCCGGGAGGACCTCCACCGGGAGCTGGCCGCCCTGCCCCCCGACCCGGTGTACGACCGGGAGCAGGCGGTCTTCGTCACCCTGAACCGGACCGACCCGGGGGAGATCCGGGCCCGCGGCCGGCTGCGGGGCTGCATCGGCCAGATCTGGCCCAGCTACCCGCTGCTCTCCGCCACCGTGCTCGCATCGCTGCAGGCGGCCCTGGCCGACCGGCGGTTCACGCCGGTGCGCCCGGAGGAACTCGACCGGCTCGCCGTGGAGGTCACCGTCCTCACCCCGCCCCACCCGGTGGACTCGTACCGGGAGATCGAGCTGGGCCGGCACGGCATCGTGATCGAGAAGGACGGCCGGCGGGCCGTCTTCCTGCCCCAGGTGCCCGGGGAGCAGGGCTGGGACCTGCCGACCACCCTGTCCCACCTCGCCCGCAAGGCCGGCCTCCCCGCCGACGCCTGGCGC
>CAZOTT010000135.1:0-6689 GCA_964582785.1 uncultured Acidobacteriota bacterium
CTCGTGCAGGAGCCCGGGCGCGACCCGACCCCCGAGGAGATCGCGGAGCGGATGGACGTGCCGGTGAGCAAGGTCCGCAAGGTCCTGAAGATCGCGCAGGAGCCGATCTCGCTGGAGACCCCGATCGGGGAGGATGAAGACTCGCACCTCGGCGACTTCATCCAGGACAAGAAGTCCCCTTCTCCAGTCGAGGCGGTGGTCAGGATGAACCTCAGGGAACAGACGGGGACTGTTCTCAAGACCCTGACTCCGAGGGAGGAGAAGGTCCTGAAGATGAGGTTCGGCGTTGACGAGAGCAACGAGCACACCCTGGAAGAGGTCGGCCAGGCCTTCCAGGTGACTCGGGAGCGCATCCGGCAGATCGAGTCGAAGGCGCTCAAGAAGCTCCGTCAACCGTCACGGGCGCGGCTGCTCAAGCCGTTCCTCGGGGGTGATTCGGGGCCGTCGATCACCCCGTGACGTGGCCACCGCCTCGATACCGGATCGAGGACGGCACGGGGCCCGGGGACGCCACGTCCCCGGGCTCTCGTTTTTCTCGCCGGGCGTCTCGCCGGGCGGCAGGGGCGCCGGGAGGACCGCCCCGGGGCGGGGCGGGACTGCCGCCGGGGAGACCCGGAAGGTCCCGCCGGCGGGCCCCCGGGGGGCCCGCCCCGCGGGGGGGAACGCGGGGCCGGGGGCCTTCGTTCCTTCCCGGGTGGCCCGGAAGCCCGGTTGTTCCCGGGGGCGCGGCACCGTACCTTGCGGGGCACGGAGGGTTCCAGGATGCGTGTGCTGCCGCCGGCCCGGTGCGGAGTCGGCCTGTTGCTCCTCGTGGCCGCCGTCCTGGCCGTCGGTCCGGCGGGCGCGGGGACCGGCACCCGCTCCTTCAGCGTCGAGGCGCGGGAGCCGGGGGCGGGGCGGGTCCCTCCCCTGGGCGGCGTCAACGCGGGACCCTGGACGCCCCCGGACCTGCCGGATCTGCTCGATTCCTACCGCTACCTGCGGGTGGCCCAGGTGCGGACCCACGACTTCTACGGGTACACCGACCTCGCCTACCTCGACGGCTCGGGCATCTTTCCCGACATGTCCCGGGACCCGGACGACCCGGACGCCTACCACTTCGGCCCGGCCGACGAGGTCGTGCGGGAAATCCTCGATTCCGGGGCGGAGGTCTACTACCGCCTGGGCTACTCCTGGGAGGATCCGCCCGAGCACAACGCTCCCCCGGCGGACCCGGAGAAATTCGCCCGGGTGGCGGCCCACGTGGTCGCCCACTTCAACCGCGGGTGGAACGGCGGCCACCAGTGGGGGATCCGCTACTGGGAGTTCTGGAACGAGCCCGACCTGGAGCAGTTCTGGACCGGAACGCCCGGGGAGTTCTACCGGCTCTACGAGCTGTCCGCCCGGGAGATGAAGCGGGTGGACCCGTCGATCCTGGTCGGGGCGGCCGGGATCAGCGACCCGTTCGACGCCGACTACCGGGAGGGCTTCCTGCGGTACTGCCGGGAGCGGGGCGTTCCCCTGGACTTCTTCTCCTGGCATCACTACGAGGACCACCAGGTCGGCTCCCCGGGCCGGTACCGGGAGATGGCCGAGTCGGTCCGGGCGGCCCTGGACGGGGAAGGGTTCCCCCGCGTGCCCCAGGTGATCAGCGAGTGGCACCACGCGCCCCTCTGGACTCCCTTCCACTGCAACACGGCGGGAGCGGCGTTCAACCTGGTGGCGATGTCCGGGATGGCGGACGACGGCGTCGGGCTGGCCCACGTCTACCGGGGGGACGACCGGGGGGTGTTCTGCGAGGAGATCTACCTGCACCGCGCCGACGGCACCCGGAAGCCGCCGGCCTACGCGGTGCGCGCCTGGGCGCTGCTGGGGGAGACGCCCGAGCGCCGCCGGGCGGACGGGGGGGACTGGCGGCAGGCCTCGATCTACGCGGGCCGGTCGGAGGACGGGCGGACGATGCGGGTCCTCCTCGTCAACTACGACGACCCCGGGATGGTGGAGTTCCGCCTTACCGTGCGGGGGCTCGGTTCGTGCGGCGTCGAGCGCACCGTGCGGCGGGAGGTCCTGGAGAGCGACGGCTTCCGCCTCGCCGACGAGTTCTCGTCGGGCGACGACCCGCTGGTGGTGACCGGCCCGGCGGCGAAGCCCTCCGTGATCCTGCTGACGATCGGGGAACTGGCCCCGTGGCCCGGGGGCCTGCGGGCCGGGACCGGCGCCTGCCCGGGGGAAGGCCCGACCATCGCCTGGGACCCAGTGCCGGGTGCGAGCGGGTACCGGCTCTACCGCGCGGACACCTCCTGCGAGGATGCCCTGGCGGCGGCGGAGCCGGTGGCGGAGGTGGCGGAAACCGAGTGGACGGACCCGGCCGGCGGGGCCGGCGCCACCCGCTTCTACGCCGTCGAGCCGGTGGCCGCCTACGGGAACTGCGACGGCGACCGCCGCTGCATCGCGGCCGGCTGCCCGCCCCCGGCCCCCGCCCCGGTGGAGGGTCTCCGGGTCGAGCGCCGGGACGGGGACCTGCTCCTCTCCTGGGAAGAGGCGGAAGGGGCGGCCTCCTACCGGGTCCGCCGGGCCACCGACCCGGACCCGGTCACCTGGGGCATCCCCTGGCGCACCGGCGTCACCGACGAGGACCCCGCCTCCCCCGGCGTCCAGTGGACCGACCCGGGCGCCGCGGGCGCCGACCCGCCGGCCTGGTTCTACCTGGTGGAGGGGGAGCCGGCCCCCGCCGGTCCCTGAAGGGGGCCCGGCCCGGCCGGCCGGGGCGGGAGGAGGTCCCGCAGCTCGGCGACCGTCGGGACGCGGCCGGCGGTGACGAGCCGCCCGTCGACCACGAGGGCGGGGGTCGTCATCACCCCCCGGGCCACGATCCGGTCGATCTCCGTGACCTTCTCGATGTCCGCGGCGAGCCCGAGTTCCCGCACGGCCCGGCGGGCGTTCTCCTCGAGCCGGCGGCAGTTGGGACAACCGGTACCCAGGATCTCGATCTTCATCGGGAGACTCCGTGGAAGGAAGGGGCGCCGGCAAACAGGGCGCCGTACAGGAGGCCGCTCAGCGTCGCCATGACGACGACCAGGGAGACGTAGGCGACGGTCTTTCTCGTCCCGAGGACGCGGCGGATGACGAGCATGTTCGGCAGGCTGAGGGCCGGCCCGGCCAGGAGAAGGGCGAGGGCCGGTCCCTGGCCCATGCCGTTGTGCAGCAGGCCCTCCAGGATCGGGACCTCGGTCAGGGTGGCGAAGTACATGAACGCCCCCGCGACGGACGCGAAGAAGTTCGCCCCGAACCCGTTCCCCCCGACGGCGGAAGCGACCCAGGAAGCGGGGACCAGGCCCCCGTGGCCGGGACGGCCGAGCAGCAGCCCCGCGACCAGCACGCCGGCGAAGAGGAGCGGGAGGATCTGGCGGGCGAAGCCCCACGACTCGGCGAACCAGTCCCCCGCCTCCCCCCCGGCGGGGGCCAGCAGGAAGGAAAGCCCGGCGGCGCCGGCCCCGAAGGCGACGACGGGACGCCCCGGCAGGAGCACCGCCAGGAGGACGGCCGGGGCCGCCGCCAGGACCACCTTCCACCACGGGAGGCGGAACCAGGCGACGAGCATCCCGGCGAGGGCCGCCGCGGCGCCGGCGACCAGGGGCCACTTCCAGCGCCACGCCAGGAACCAGGCCCCGCCGGGGTGGTCCGGCCGGGCCAGGTTGGCGCAGACGAGGATCGCCACCAGGGCGGCGAAGAGCAGGCCGTTCTGCCAGAGGGGACGGGAAGGGGGCGGCGGGGGCGGTTCCGCCAGGGCGGCCTCGATCCGCTCTCCCTCGTCCTCGCGGAACAGGGCCTCCATCGCCAGCCCGACGAGGACGCTGAAGGCGATCGCGCCCACCGCCCGGGCGACACCGAGCCGCATCCCGAGGACCCGGGCGGTCAGGACGATCGCGAGCACGTTGATCGCCGGCCCGGAATAGAGAAAGGCGGTCGCGGGCCCGAGCCCCGCACCCATCCGGTAGATCCCCGCGAACAGCGGCAGGACGGTGCAGGAACAGACGGCGAGGATCGTGCCGGAGACCGACGCGACCCCGTAGGCCAGGGGCCGGGAGGCGCGGGGCCCGAGGTACCGCATCACCGCCTCCCGGCGGACGAAGACGGCGACCGCCCCCGCGATGAAGAAGGCGGGCACGAGGCAGAGCAGCACGTGCTCCCGGGCGTACCAGCGGACGAGCGCCAGGGACTCGAGGACCGCCCCCCGGAAGCGCGGGCTGTCCACGGGGAGCCACCAGCAGGCAAGGAAGCCCCCGACCAGGAGGAGGAACGGCTTCCACTCGGACTTCCAGACGAGGCTCATCGGCGGGTCTCCCCGGGCGCCGGGCCGGCGATCGCCCGGGCCGAGCGCGGCGGGGCCGGCTTCCCGGCGCGCGGCCCGGGCCGGAGCATGGCGATATGGCCGAATGGCCAAATCTGCTGGCGCGTACCGACGGCGACTTCCGGCCACGAGGTCATCGGGATGCCCCTCCCCCGGTCTTCTCAGCGGGCCAGGTCGAGCTGTTCCCGGGCCACGGTGGCGAGGACCGACTCCGCGCAGGAGAAGAACTTGAGCACGCAGGGGACGCGGAGCTCGTAGAAGACCTGGGAGCCCTGGCGGGTGTCCCGGACGATCCCCGCCCCCTTGAGCTGGGCCAGGTGGCGGGAGACGGTGGAAGCGTCGGCGCCCACCATCTCGGCCAGCTCCGAGACGCACCGCTCCCGGCGGGCCAGCTCGTCCACGATGAACAGGCGCGTCGGGTGGGCGAGGGCCTTGAGAACCCGGGCCCGGGCCTCGTAGGCGGCGCGCGTGCGATCGTCCATGGCGGGTCCTCCCGTCGCTCCCCCGCCGCCCGGGGCCGGGGATCGGCGGCGGTGACGTTACCCGTACCGCCGTCGTCCGTGGCTCACCCGCGCCCCCGGGCCGGGGAATGACATTTGGCAATATAGCCAAGAACGCACGGGCACGCAACCCGCGCGGCGGATGCCGGCGGCAGGACCGTTTGCGGGTCCCCCGGTCCGCCCCGGCGGCGGTGGTCTCCGCAAGGGGCCCCTCGCGACGGCCCACCGCCCAGCTTCGGTGGGACGAAGGGGTGAGGGACTCCCGCAACGGGGCTCTCGCGACGGCCCCGGCCCTGCCGGGCGCAACGGCAGGAGACGGGCCGGGAACGGGCCGGGACAGGTACGGGGCGCCCCGGAGGGCGCCCCGCGTGGTCGAGGAGGGAGAAGGAAAAGCAGGGGTTCGAAAAGGCGGTCTTCCGGGCCGGGTGGAAACGGGGTGCAGCGCTCCCTCCCGCCGGCGCCGGAAGGGCCGCCTACCAGTGGACCTCGGCGGTGGCGTACCAGCGGGTTTCGTCGGTCTTCCCCGCGTTCAGGGCGTCATCCTCGTCGTAGTCGATCAGCTCGGTGTTCAGGATGAACCGCACCGAGGAGTTGTACCGCCAGGCGATGCCGAGGATCGTGTTCGTCCGGTCCCCGCCCTTGTTCGACCGGACCTCGGACTGGTCCCAGTCGTCCCGGCGGGCCAGGATCGCCCAGCGGTCGTTCGGCCGGTACTCCGCGTTCACCGTGATCCCGCTCCCGTCGTACGCGCCCCACTCGTCGTTGTCGGCGTCCACGTACATCGCCGCGAGCAGGAAATGGGGCGTGTTCCACGCGAAGTGGATCCCGGCCATCGTGAAGTCCGTTCCCCCCGGTACCCCCGTCCGGGACTCGTCGTCGTTGCTCTTCACGCCGAACAGGCTGACGTCCAGCCACCGGTCCCGGGTCGCCTTCACGTGCTTCCGTCCGGTGCCCAGGGCGTGCCAGGTGAGCCGCGCCTCGAGGGAGAGTCCCTGGCCGGAGCTCTTCCCGTGGTAGCCCTCGCCGTTGACGAGGGCGATCTCCGACGAGAAGTGGTCGGTCTTCGTCTTGAGGTTCACACCCAGGTCCGCGGAGTTGATCAGGTGGGCGCCTTCGGACGACTCGACGAAGGTCTTGGAGATCGAGCGGTAGAGCCAGCCGTGGTGCTCCTCGTAGTCGATCCAGGGCCGGTGGACCTGCCCGATCTCGATGCCGGTGTGGGGCAGGATGTCGGCCAGCCAGAGGTAGGCGTACTTCAGCCGCACGGCCCAGTCCCCGTCGTCCTTCTGGTGGGTGTCCAGGGTCAGCCGCATGTAGTTCTTCTTGTCGAAGTAGCCTTTCACCTGGAAGTAGTTCCGCCGCGTCTCGAACTTCGAGGTGCTCTCCCCCTCGTCGGGATCTCGCAGGACGAAGCCCAGGTAGTGGACGCCGGAGAACTGGAGCCGCACCGCCTTCGAGTCGACAACCACCCCGTGGGCGGCGCCGTGTTCCCCGCCGGCGTCCACGTCGACGGGGACGCGGCCCGGCCCGGGCTCGGTGTAGACCTGGTGGGTCTGCGGGTCTTCCCAGAGACGCGTCTTTCCGTCCCCGGCGAGGGCGGGCAGGGCGGCCAGGACCGCGAGAACCGCCAGCGCCGCGGGAAGGATGCCCCGGAAGAGGCTGCTCTTCTGTGCCATCGTGTCGCTCCTCCTTGCCCGGGGCTCCCGATCCGGCCGCCCGGGCGGTCCGTCCATCTCGATCAGGCGGGGAGTCTAGACGGGCCGCCCCTGCACTCCCGTCACGGACACGTGACGATTCCGTGTCCCCGGCCGTTCCGGCGGGGCCCGAGCCCGGCGGGGCGCTGATATCGAGTTCGGGGC
>CAZOTT010000136.1:0-6670 GCA_964582785.1 uncultured Acidobacteriota bacterium
TCCCCACGCTCCTCGAGGAGCCGGAACGCCTCCTCCCGGGCGGCCAGCAGCAGGTCCCGGTGCCGGACCAGGTCCGCGACGCGGAAGGAGGGCATGCCGTGCTGGGCGGTACCGGCCATCTCTCCCGGGCCCCGCAGCTCCAGGTCCCGTTCCGCCACCCGGAACCCGTCGTCCGTCGCCTCCAGCACGTGGAGCCGCGCGAGCGCCTCCGGGGCGGCCCCCTCCGACGCCACCAGGACGCAGTAGCTGCGGACGTCCCCCCTCCCCACCCGCCCCCGGAGCTGGTGGAGCTGGGCCAGGCCGAAGCGGTCCGCGTCCTCGACGACGATGACGGACGCTTCCGGCACGTCGATGCCGACCTCGATCACCGTCGTCGCCACGAGCAGCCGCACGTCTCCCCGCGCGAACGCCTCCAGGTTCGCCCGCCGCTCGTCGGGACGCATCCTTCCGTGCACCAGGGCGACCGGCACCCCCGGGAAGCGCCGCCGGTACTCCTCGAGGCCCGCCTCCGCGGCGAGGAGCCCCCGTTCCCCTCCCTCCTCCACCGCCGGGCGGACGACGTAGACCCGCCGTCCCCGGGCCAGGGCCTTCGCCAGCCCCTCCATCACCCGCTCCCGCTGCTCGAACGTGCGGACCACGGTGCGGATCGGGCGCCGGCCCGGGGGCTTCTCGTCGAGGAGGGAAACGTCGAGGTCGCCCCAGGTCACTATCGCGAGGGTGCGCGGGATCGGCGTGGCCGACATCACGAGGACGTCCGGGCTGTCTCCTTTGCGCCGCAGGTCGGCCCGCTGGACGACCCCGAAACGGTGCTGCTCGTCGATCACGACGAGGCCCAGGTCGGCGAAGCGGACCTTCCGCGAGATCAGGGAATGGGTGCCGGCGACGAGCCGCGCCTCCCCGCCGGCGATCCGCCGCCGCACCCGCTCCTGGTCCGCCGCGGGAAGCCCCGCCGTCAGGAGTTCGACCGCGAGGCCCGCCGGGGCCAGGAGCCGCCCGATGCTCGCCGCGTGCTGGGTCGCCAGGATCTCCGTCGGCGCCATCAGGGCGGCCTGGCGGCCGTTCTCCGCGGCGATCGCCATCGCCAGCGCGGCGATCACCGTCTTGCCGGACCCCACGTCCCCCATCAGCAGCCGGTTCATCGGCCAGGGGGCCCCCAGGTCGGCGAGGATTTCCCCGAGGACCCGCCGCTGGGCCCCCGTCAGCTCGAACGGCAGCATCCCCACGAGCCGGCGGACGGTCCCCTCGTCGATCCGCCACGGGCGGGCCCGCAGTTCCATCCGCCGCCGCCCCCGGCGGATCGCGAGGCCCAGCTCCAGCAGGAAGAACTCGTCGAAGGCGAGCCGCCGGTGCCCCGGCGTCGCCCGTTCCGCGAGGGTCTCGGCCGGCGTCCCGGGCGGCGGCTGGTGCACGAACCGCAGGGCCTCCCGGCGCGGGGGAAGGCCGAGACGGCGCAGGATCCCCGCGGGCACCGGGTCCGGCACCTCCCCGAGTCCCGCGAGCGCCTCCCGGATGACGGAGCGGACCCGGCGCGGGTGAAGCGGGCCGAGCTTCTCGTAGACCGGCACCCAGCCGAGGGCCCGGTCCTCGTCCTCGTCCTCCCGGACCAGGTCGAACTCGGGGGAATGGAGCTCGATCCCGTGGCGACCGAAGCGCGGGACCCCGTGGACGACCATCCGGGTTCCCGGCCGCAGCCAGTCGGCCAGGTACCCCCGGTTGAAGAACAGGACCGGCAGTGCCCCGCTCCCGTCTTCCAGCAGGACCGTCAGGATCTCCATGCGCCGCCGCCGCGCCCGCCGGCTGTCCACGGAACGGATCGTGCCCGTGCCGGTGAACGGCTCCCCGGGCCGGGCGGCGGCGAGGGGGCGCGGCCGGCGGCGGTCCTCGTAGCGGAACGGGAGGTGATCCAGGAGATCCGCCACCACCCGGATCCCCCGGTCCCGCAGTTCCGCCGCCCAGCGGGGACCGATCCCCCGCAGGACCTGGACGGGGTCGTCGATGGAATACCGCCCGGCCATCCGCGCTCCCCGCGGCGCGTTCCCCCGGGCAGGGGGGACCCGCCCCGCGCCGAGCGGGCATTATCCCACCGGCCCGGCCGCGGGACCGGCCGGGCGGGCCGGTCGTCCCGGGGGCCGGGTCCGCCCCATCCCCCGGCGACCGCCGGCCCGGGCCTCCCGGGCCTTGCCCCCGGTCGGCCCGGCTGCCAGACTCCCCGCGATGTTCGACACCCCGATCGACACGAAGGTCCTCGTCTTCGACCTCCACGGGACCCTGGTGGACCGGGACCGGGGGCTCCGCGAAGCCCTCGCCCGGGAGGCGGGCATCGGGGAGGACTCCGCGGCCACCCTCGTGGCCGCGCTGGACGCCGCCGAGGACGGGATCCTGCCGGAACTCGAGGAGTTCCGTCCCTGCCGGGAGGTCCTGGCCGGGAGCCTGGTCCGGGCGGCGGAGCACGTCGGACTCGACCTGCCCCCGGCGCGGGCGGCCGTGGTGGCGGCCGGCATGCCGGACTGGCCCCTCGTCCCGGGCGTGGCCGGGCCCCTCGCCCGCCTGTCCGGCCGCTACCGCCTGGCGGCGATCGCGAACGCGGACGGAGACGACCTGTCCCGCACCCTGGCCCGGATGCCGGTCCCCTTCGAGCACGCCGTGGCCGCCGACCGGGTCGGCTGCTACCTCCCGGAACCGGACCACCTGCTCGCCCTGCTCCACGAGATGGTCGTGGACGAGCACGAGGTCCTGGTCGTCTCGGGCGGTCCGGGAAGGGCCATCCTGCCGGCGGCGGCCCTCGGAATCCCCGCCGCCCGGGTCGACCCCGGAGACGGGCCTCCGCCGGAGGACCTCCCGGTTCTTCACCGGGTCAAGACCCTGGCGGAACTGGCCGACCGCCTGGTCCGGGAACGCCGGCGCGGCGGCCGCGTTGCTCGCCGGCCCCGCCCCCGCTAACATCGCGCCCCCGGTTCGTTCTTCCGCCGGGCCATCACGTTCCCCAGGAGGCACCGCCGATGAGCAGCACCGAAAAGGTCGTCATTCTCGGCTCCGGCCCCGCCGGCCTGACCGCCGCGATCTACACCTCCCGGGCCAACCTCCGGCCCCTGGTCCTCGAGGGGATCCAGCCGGGGGGGCAGCTGATGATCACGACGGAGGTGGAGAACTTCCCGGGGTTCCCGGAAGGAGTCACCGGGCCCGAGCTGATGGACCGCTGCCGGAAGCAGGCGGAGAAGTTCGGCGCCCGGCTGGAGGCCCGTTCTGCCAGCGCCGTCGACCTCCGCAGCCACCCGTTCCGCGTGACGATCGACGGGCAGGAGGAGATCACCTGCGAGGTCCTGATCGTCGCCACCGGCGCCTCGGCGCGGAAGCTCGGCCTCGAGTCGGAGGAGCGGCTGATGGGCCGGGGCGTGTCGATGTGCGCCACGTGCGACGGATTCTTCTTCCAGGGGGAGGACATCGTCGTCGTCGGCGGCGGGGACACCGCCCTCGAGGAAGCGATCTTCCTGACCCGCTTCGGGAAGTCCGTGACGATCGTCCACCGGCGGGACCAGCTTCGCGCCTCCTGGGCGATGCAGGAACGGGCCCGGGCCAACGAGAAGATCCGGTTCGCCTGGAACTCGGTCGTCGAGGAGATCCTCGGGGACGAGAAGGTCACCGGGGTGCGCCTCAGGAACACCCGCACCGGGGAGACCACCGAGCTCGCCTGCGGCGCCGTCTTCGTCGCGATCGGCCACGACCCGAACACGAAGATCTTCCACGGCCAGCTGGAGATGGACGAGGCGGGGTACATCGTGACCTCGCCGGGTTCCACGCGGACCTCGGTCGAGGGCGTGTTCGCCTGCGGCGACGTCCAGGACCAGGTCTTCCGCCAGGCGATCACCGCCGCGGGCACCGGCTGCATGGCCGCCATCGAGGCGGAGCGCTGGCTCGAGTCCCGGGGCCAGTAGCCGGGCCCGGCCGTCAGGGGGCCGCGTCCTCCCGGCGCAGCCAGCGGGCCGGGTCCACGGGACGGCCGTCCTCGCGGATCTCCAGGTAGAGCCCGGGACCCCGCAGCGACCCGGTGTCCCCCACCCTGCCGATCTCGTCCCCCTGCGCCACCCGGGTGCCCCGGGGCGCGAGGATCATCGAGAGGTGGGCGTAGACCGAGTGGACACCGTGCCCGTGGTCGAGGACGAGGACCAGCCCGTAGCCCCGCAACCAGTCGGCGAAGACGACGGTTCCGTCGAAGACCGCCCGTACCGGCGCGCCGAAGGGGGCATCGAGGTCCCACCCGGGGTGGGGAATCCGGGTCCCGAAGCGCGGATCGCGCTGCTCGCCGAACGGGACGGCCACCCGGCCCCCCGCCACCGGCAGCGGCAGGAGGCCCCGGAACCGCCGGACGTCGAGCCGCGGCGGATCGGCCGGCGCTCCCGAGCGGATCGCCCGGGCGAGGTCGTCGGCCGCCTCCCGCAGCTCGGCGAGGGCCCGTTCCCGGGTTTCCCTCTCCGCGCGGACCCGGGCGAGCAGCCGCTTCCGGGAGGCGATCGTCCGCGCCAGCCGGCGGCGCGCCTCCCGCGCGTCCGCCGCCAGCCCGGCCAGCCGTTCCTGCCGGGCACGGACACGCTCCTCCACGTCCCGCAGCGCCGCCTCGTCCGCCCGGATCCCCGCGACGATCTCCCGCTGGCGGGCGGTCAGCTCGTGCACCAGCCGGAGGCCGGCCGCCAGCCGGTCGGCATCCCGTGCCGCGAGGAGCAGCCGGAGCCGCCCCACCGGGCCGAGCCGCGCGAGCAGCCGCGCCGTCCCGGCGAGGCGCTCCCGCTCGACGGCGAGGCGTCCCGCCAGCCGGCGCCGGCGATCCTCCAGCCGCTGCAGCGCCGCCCGCTCCCGGCGGGCGCGCAGGTCCAGCTCCTCGACGCGGGCATCGAGCAGGCGAGCCTCGGCCGCCAGTCGCTCCAGGGCCCCGAGGACGCCCCGTTCCCGGCGGGCCAGCCGGTCCCGCTCCGCCGCGAGGCGGGCGATCTCGCGCCGCAACCGGGCCAGGCGGGCCCCCGGGTCGTCTCCCCGGCCCGCCACCGCCGGGAGCGGCAGCACGGCGACGCAGGCGGCGACGAGCGCCGCGACGGGTCCCCTTCTCACTTCCCCCGGGGATCCCAGATCACGGTCCCGTCCAGGTCGGTGTCCGGCTCGAGGCCCAGGGTCTTCAGCACCGATGGGGCGATGTCCGCGATCGAGGGATGGTCCGTGCGCAGGGGGCGGTTGACGAGGAGGATCCCCCGGACCTCCTCCGGCTCGAGGGAACAGTGGTCCCCCGACCAGACCCGGTCGTTGTCCTCGAAGACCTTCGTCGAGATGCCGCCGAGGGTGTCCTGCCACGAGACCCGGTAGTTCCGGATGTTCGCCGCGCGCAGGTCCGGGATCTTCTCCGGGTCGTAGTCGTGGTAGATCTCGTCCCGGGTGTAGACCCGGTAGACCGGGTGGAGCCCGGTCGCCGGGTCGACCTCCGCCTCGAGGCCCTCCTTGATCTCCCGGACGAGCTGCTCGTACTCCTTCCCGGGCATGACGATCCCCTGCGGCTCCCGGCCGACCAGGTTGATGTAGATCGAGCCGAGCCCCATCGCCCACGCCTTCGTCCGGGACCAGTCGATCCCGGAAAACACGTTGACGTCGGTCAGGTCCCGGTCGAAGAGCTGTTCCAGGTTGCGCGTCCCCACGTCCCCCTTGAGGGCCAGGTAACCGTGCTTGTAGAGCCAGGTGTTGTAGTTGATCTGGCGCCGGAACGACGAGAAGCCGTGGTCGGAAAGGACGAGGAACAGGGTGTCGGGGCCGATCTTCTCCATCGCCTCCCCCACGATCTCGTCCATCGTCCGGTACACCTCCCGCATCGCCGCCTCGTACTTCGGCGCCCTGCGCGGGTCATAGAGCGGGTGCTGCGGGTCCAGCTCGTGCCAGAACATGTGCCCCGCCCGGTCGGTGAAGTAGTAGATCTGCACGTACATGTCGAGATCGGGGTCCGCGAGGGTCGCGTTCATGATCCGCCGGAAGCCGGCGACCGTCTTCTTCATGTCCTCGATGAACAGGTCGACGCCCCCGACCCCGGAAGGATACGACCAGGTGTCGATCGCCCAGCCGATCGTCTTGAACAGGCCGAGCCGCCGCGCGAGCCGCTCCGCCCAGTCGGGGGGCCAGGAGAAGATCACGGGGTGGCAGGAGGGATGGAAGTTGATCGGCGAGAAGTACAGCTCGACCTCGGGGTCGAGGGAGATCAGCTTGAACCGCCCCATCCCCCGCATCGGCTGGAGCCAGTCGACCAGCCAGTTCAGCGGAAAGTCGACGACGACCCAGTCCGACCATTCCCCCGGCCGCAGCGTGCCCTTCCGCCCGGAGACCTCCCATTCCAGGTGATCGTCGAACACGTTGAGCCGGACCTTCGCGACGAGCTGCCGGGGGTAACCCTCCCGCTCGAGGGCCGCGGAGAGTTCCTTTTCCCGCCGCTTCCGCTCGGCGGCGGGCAGTCCCTCCCGGCGCCACCGCTCCCGCTCCCGCTGGAGGAGGAAGACATGGAACGGGTAGTTGATCGGCCCGATCAGGCGGGTCTCCATCGGGCCCCGGCGGGCCGGCAGCCGGGTCAGTTCCAGGCTGAACTGGTTGTTCCCCGCGTCGAAGTCCGGGTCGGACGTGAAGTACGTCGGCGTTCCCACCCGGCCCC
>CAZOTT010000137.1:0-6560 GCA_964582785.1 uncultured Acidobacteriota bacterium
CAGGGGAGTGTGCAGGGTGGGGGGGACCTTCGTGATGATCTCGAAACCGACGAAGGTCGCGAGGACGAAGATCGTCACCAGCATCAGCAGCATTTCCATCAGTCGTTCCCTCCCGTCGGGGCCCCGGCGTCCTCCCCGAGAAGTTCCCGCACCCGGGGATGAACGACCTTCCCGCCGTCCGTGACGAGGCAGCCCGCGATCACCTCGTCCTCGAGGTCGAGGCGCACCCCTCCCTCGTGGACCATCGGCGAGAGCAGGTTGTAGAGGTTGCGGGCGTACATGCGGCTGGCGTCCGCGGGGACGGTGGCGGGAAGGTTCGTCGGCCCGAGGATCGTCACGTCCCCGTGGATCACCTCCTCGTCCGCCCGGGTCAGCTCGCAGTTCCCCCCCCGCTCCGCGGCGAGGTCGACGATCACGGAACCGGGAGGCATCGCCTCGACCATCTCCCGGGTGACGAGGACGGGGGAGCGGCGGCCGGGAATCGCGGCCGTCGTGATCACCACCTCGGACCCGGCGACCACCCGGTGCATCATCTCCCGCTGCTTCCGGTAGAACTCCTCGCCGAGCTCCCGCGCGTAGCCACCCCGGTCCTCGGCGTCCGCGGCCGCCAGTTCCAGCTCGACGAACCGCGCCCCGAGGCTCTCCACCTGTTCCCGGACGGCGGGGCGCACGTCGTACGCCTCGACGACGGCGCCGAGCCGCTTCGCCGTGGCGATGGCGGACAGGCCCGCCACCCCCGCCCCGACGACGAACACCCGGGCGGGAGTGATCGTCCCGGCCGCCGTCATCAGCATCGGGAAGAGACGCGGCAGCCGCGCCGCCGCCACCAGCGCCGCCTTGTACCCGGCGACGGTCGCCTGGGAGGAAAGGGCGTCCATCGACTGGGCCCGGGTGATCCGCGGCACCAGCTCCACCGCGAGGAGGCGGGCGCCCCGCCGGGCCACCTCCCGGGCCAGCCCGGGGTTGCCCAGCGGGTCCGCGAACCCGGCGAGCACCTGACCCTCCCGCAGCCGGTCCAGGTCCTCCCGGCCCCGGGCGGAGGCCCCGGGGGTCCGGACGGCCAGGATCACGTCGGCCGCGGCGAAGAGGGCGTCCCGGTCCTCCTCCACCGTGACCCCGTGCTCCTCGTAGGCCTCGTCCGGGAAGCCGGCGTCCCGGCCGGCGCCCCGCTGGAGGCGCACCTCGAGGCCGGCCCGGATCCACTCCCCGGCGACCCGGGGCACGAGGGCAACCCGGCGTTCGCCCGGGTGGGTCTCCCTTGGAATTCCGAGGATCATCGGCGGTCTCCTTACTGATAGCAGTCGGCTGTTTGTGGGGATTACGTATCCTAGTAGTGAGTTATTCGGAATGCAAGATAAACGCCGAGTATTTTTCGGCTAAAGAACGGTTATTTCGTTCTTTGTTCCGCCCTGACCCATCTGCCCCGCCCATGGTGGCGCGAAGCTTTCAGGTGACGAAGATCCGGGGAATGTCCTGGATCCGCACCGGCCCGGAACCGTTCGAATTCCCCCACGGGACACCACCGGATCCGCCCGGTCCCCGCCCGGAACGACCACCTGAAAGCTTCGCGCCACCATGGCCGCGGGGGGCCGGAAGCGGTATCTTCCGCCCGTCCCGCCCGGCGGCCGGGCGGGAACTCCCCCGGGAGGAAGGGGATGGGCGACCAGCAGGCAGGTGACCGGCTCGAGGGGGCGGGGCGCCGGTCCTTCACCAAGGCGCTCCTGCGGGACCTGCGGGCCCTCGAGGAGATGCTGCGGGAGGGGCGGATCGAGGCGGACACCCGCCGGATCGGCGCCGAGCAGGAGATGTTCCTGGTGGACCGGGCCGGCCATCCCGCCCCCCTGGCCACCGGGATGCTCGCGGGGATCGATGACCCCCGCTTCACCACGGAGCTGGCCCGCTTCAACCTGGAGGCGAACCTCTCGCCCCTCGTGTTCGGCGGCCGCTGCCTTTCGGCGATGGAAGAGGAGCTGGGGGAAGTGCTCGGGATCGCCCGCCGGCGGGCCCGGGAACTGGGCGGGGACGTGGTCCTGGCGGGGATCCTGCCGACGATCCGCAAGTCGGACCTGGACCTCGCGAACATGACGCCGGTCCCCCGTTACCGGGCCCTGAACGAGGCGATGGCCCGGCTGCGGGGCGGCACGTGGGAGTTCCGGATCCGGGGGATCGACGACCTGGACGTCCGCCACGACTCGATCATGGTCGAGGCCTGCAACGCCTCGTTCCAGGTCCACTTCCAGGTCGGGGCGGAGGAGTTCGCCCGGTTCTACAACATCGCCCAGGTGGTGGCCGCCCCGGTGCTGGCGGTGGCGGTGAACTCCCCGCTCCTGTTCGGCCGGCGGCTCTGGAAGGAGACCCGGATCGCCCTCTTCCAGCAGGCGATCGACACCCGCAGCCCCACCGAGCACCTGCGGGAGACCCTCCCCCGGGTCAGCTTCGGCCGCCGCTGGGTGCGGGAATCGGTCCTCGAGCTGTTCCAGGAGGACATCGCCCGCTTCCGCTCCCTCCTGGCGGGCAAGGTGGACGAGGACCCGTTCGCGGTGCTCGCGGAGGGGGGAACCCCCTCCCTCCAGGCCCTGCGCCTGCACAACGGGACGATCTACCGCTGGAACCGGGCCTGCTACGGGGTCACCGGGGGCCGGCCCCACCTGCGGATCGAGAACCGGATCCTCCCCGCCGGCCCGACCCCGCGGGACGAGGTGGCGAACGCCGCCTTCTGGCTCGGCCTGATCTCCGGGATCGCCGCCGAGGTGGGGGACGTCACCCGGGAGATCTCCTTCGACGACGCCAAGGCCAACTTCAACGCCGCCGCCCGCCAGGGGCTCGCCGCCCAGTTCACCTGGTTCGGGGGGGAGACGCTCCCCGCCGGGGACCTGGTCCTCCGCCGGCTGCTCCCCCTCGCCCGGGAGGGGCTCCTCGCCGGGGGGGTGGACCCCGGGGAGGCCGACCTCTACCTCGGGGTCGTCCGGGAGCGGGTCGAGGAGGACCGGACCGGCGCCCAGTGGATGCTCCGCTCCCTCGCCGGGTTCGGGGAGAAGGGGACCGGGGCCGAGCGGATGGCGGCCCTGGTCGCCGCGATGGCCGCGCGCCAGGAGGCGGGGGACCCGGTCGCCCGCTGGCAGCCCGCGGACCTCGCCGAGGGCGGGGGCTGGAAGCGGCACTACCTGAAGGTCGAGCAGTACATGTCCACCGACCTGGTCACCGTGGACGAGGACGAGCCGGTGGACCTGGTCGCCCAGCTGATGGACTGGCAGAAGGTCCGCCACGTCCCGGTCGAGGACGCCGCCGGACGGCTGGTGGGCCTCGTCTCGTACCGGGCGCTCCTCCGCCTGCTCGCCCGGGGCGGGGTGGATCCCGCCGGAGAGCCGGTGGCGGTGGCCGAGGTGATGACCCGCAACCCGGTGACGGCGACCCCCGAGACCTCCACCCTCGAGGCGATCGACCGGATGCGGCGGGCGGGGGTCGGCTGCCTGCCGGTGGTCAAGGACGGGCGCCTCGTCGGGATGATCACCGGGCGCGACTTCATGGAGATCGCCCGGGAACTCCTCGAGCGGAAGCTGCGGGAGTAGGGGCCGTGGCGGAACAGCTCCGGGTTCCCGGGGAGGCGGGAGCGCCCCCGCGGGTGATCGCCGAGGCGGAGGGGGACCGCCCCGGCCCGACCCTCGTCGTCGTCGCCGGGCTCCACGGCAACGAGCCCGCGGGGGTGGCGGCCGCCGAGCGGGTGATCGGCCGGCTCGGCCGGGGCCTGTATCCCTTCCGGGGCCGGGTCGTCGCCCTCGCCGGCAACCGGGCGGCCCTCGCCCGGGGGGTCCGCCACCTGGCGAAGGACCTCAACCGGCAGTGGACGCCGGAACGGATCATCCCCGTCCTTCACCGGGCGCCGGCCGCCGACGAGGACCCGGAGGACCGGGAGCTGCGGGAACTGCACGGGGCCCTCTGCGCCACCATGGCCGGGGGCCGGGGGCCGTGCTTCTTCGTCGACCTGCACACGAGCTCCGCGGAAGGGGCGCCGTTCCTCGTGGTGGGCGACACCCTGCCGAACCGCCGCTTCGCCGCCGGGCTGCCGGTCCCGGCGATCCTCGGCCTCGAGGAGCAGCTCGACGGGTCCCTGCTGGAGTACCTGTCGGAGCTCGGCTTCGTCACCCTCGGGGTCGAGGTCGGTCCCCACGGGGACCCGCGGGCGGTCCACCTGCTCGAGTCGGCCCTCTGGCTCGCCCTCGGCTCCGCCGGCCTGGTCGCCGAGGCGGAGGTCCCGGGCCTCGTCATCCACCGCCGCCGGCTCCGCCGGGCGGCGCGGAAGCTGCCCCGGTGGGTCGAGGTCCGCTACCGGCACGCCATCGGCCCGGGGGACGCCTTCGAGATGGCCCCCGGGTTCCGGACCTTCGACCGGGTGCGCGCCGGCCAGGTGCTGGGCCGGGACCGGCGGGGAGAGGTGACCGCCCCGGAAGAGGGCCGGGTGCTCCTGCCCCTCTACCAGGGACAGGGGGAGGACGGGTTCTTCCTCGGCCGGGACCTGCCCGAGGGACGGCACCGGCGGATCGCCGTCTTCCGCCGGCTGCGCCTCGACCGGCTGCTGCCCCTCGTTCCCGGGATCCGCCGCCTCGGCCCCGGCCGCCTCCACGTCTCTCCCGGGGCCCTCGCCCGGGTGCCGGTGGACTGGTTCCTGCAGCTCGGCTACCGGAAGTGGCGCCCGGCCCCGGGGGGAGGACACCTCGTCTCCCGGCGGACCCACCTGCTCCGCGCCCCCCGGTCCTGCCGGTGCGTGTCCCCGGAGGGCGGCCGCTGAAGGCCGGTTCCGTCCCGGTGTGCCCGGGACCGTCCGGGAACTACATTCCCCGTGATGCGCATCGTCTTCGTCGTACCGCACAGCCGGGAGTGGTGGGGCGATCGCTGGGCGTGGAGCTTCGCCGCCGTCCGCTACCGCGCCGCGATCCCCGCCCGGGAACTCGTCCGCCGCGGCCACGAGGTGTTCCTCTTCGAGGTCCGCGACCCGGACCCGGTGGGCCGGTTCCCCGGGGGGGCGGACGCGGTCGTCATCGGCAGCAGCTTCGACCACCGGGCGGAGGAGATCGCCGCCCGGGCCCGGCAGGGGGGCGCCCGGCTCGTCGCCGACTTCTGCGACCATCACTTCGACGGTTCCCGGTGGGAGGACCACCACCGGGCCCTCGCGGGGATGGCGGACCGGGTGACCGTGGCCACCCCGGCCCTCGGGCGGGTGATCGAGGAACGTGTCGGCCGGGACGACTGGATCGTCGTCGACGACCCGTGGGAGGGCCCGGCGGGGGAACCCCGGTTCGACCCGGCCCCCGGCGGCCCCCTGGCCTGCCTCTGGTTCGGCCACCTGCTCAACCTGCCGACCCTGGAGGTGCAGCTTCCCCGCCTGCGGGCCTGGGCCCGGGCCCGGCGGAACCTGGTCCTGCGGGTCTTCACCCCCCGCACGGAACGGGCCTGGGCCCACCTGGCCCGCCTCCGGGAACGGGTCGCCCCGGAGATCGAGGTCGTGCCGGTCGCCTGGACCCCGGGCGGGCTGCCCGGCGAACTGGCCCGGGCGGACCTGGTCCTGGTTCCCTCCTCCCACCATCCCCACCGGTGCACGAAGAGCCCGAACCGGCCGGTGGAGGCGCTCCACGCGGGCCGCCTGCCCCTCTGCTGGCCCCTGCCCGCCTACGTGGAGCTCGGGGAGCTCGCCTGGATCGGCGAGGACCTGGCGAGCGGCATCGAGTGGTGCCTGCGCCACCCGGACGAGGTCCGGCGCCGCCTCGCCCTCGCCCGGGAGCGGCTTCCCGCCCGCTTCGCCCCGGGGGCGGTGGCCGACCGCTGGGAGGCCGTCCTCGCGGGCCGCCCCCTGCGGCAGCTTCCGCCGGCCTGGCGGGTCAGCCGGCCCGCTCCCGTACCAGCGAGCTGAACCGCTCCCAGGCCGGGGCCGCCACCCGGGCCAGGGCCGCCACCCGCTCCTCCAGCCGGTCCAGGATCTCCCCCGGCGACTGGACGCCCGGGCCGCCCCGCGCGAGGGTCCGCCGGTGGAGGCGCACCCAGGCCCGGACCATCTCCGCGGTCATCTCCACGTGGCACTGGAGGGCGAGGACGTGGTCCCCGAGGACGAAGCCCTGGTTCCGGCAGCGGTCGCTCCCGAGGACCCGGACCGCCCCCTCCGGCAGCTCGAAGGTCTCCCCGTGCCAGTGGAGCACCTCGAAGGAGTCCCGGTCCCCCGGAAACCACTCCGCCCCCGCGGGGCCGGGTTCCCGCCGCACCGGGTACCAGCCGATCTCGGGGACCGGGTTCCGGTGGACCCGGGCGCCCAGGGCCCGGGCGATCATCTGCCCGCCGAGGCAGATCCCGAGCACCGGCAGGCCCTCCTCGATCGCCCGCCGGACCAGCCGGCACTCCCGCTCGATCCAGGGGAGCGGGTCGTTGACGCTCATCGTCCCGCCCATCAGGACGAGGCCGGCGAGCCCCGCGGGGCCGGGAGGGAGTTCCTCGCCCCGGTCGATGCGGACGTGCCGGACCGGGATCCGCCGGGCCGCCAGGTGGGGCAGGAGGGTCCCCGCATCCTCGGTGCG
>CAZOTT010000138.1:0-6485 GCA_964582785.1 uncultured Acidobacteriota bacterium
ATTTGACCTCTCTCCGCCGTTTACGCTGGAAGGTGAAGTGTATCTGAGTCAGCCCAACCCGCACGGGTGCTGGCAGAACGCGTTCATCGGTCTGGGCAAGGGATTCACTGGTGGGCCCTCGTGTCCGGGGTTCTGGAACTCGAGGACGTTCCTCGACTTCTTCTACGTGGGCGATGCCTGCTGGGGAGAGCCGCCGGAGACTCGACGAAAGGCGTGGGTGCATGCGTCCTATTACGGAAGCGACGGAGAATTGCATTCGTCGCCGTTCTCGTTCCGTGCGGACAAGTATCTGGGCAGGTGGGTGCGTCTGAGGATCGTCGTTGATGAAAATGGGATTCCTTCCTTCTATATCGAGGGTGAGCTCATCAGTCGTGGGGAGGTCCCGATTTCTCGAGAGGAATTGGTTGGAATGAGGGTGCTTCTCGGCAGGCGTTCCAGTGGTTACGCGGGGAAGGCCTACCACGACTGGGTGGAGCTGAAACCGGGGGTGGACGCGCCCTGAGCAGGGCCGGACGTCCCGGGAGAAAGGACCGGGGGCGGCCGCGGGCCGCCCCCGGTTCGTCGCGGGGCGGGGGGACGCGCGCGGCGGGGGAGACCCGGCGAGCTCGTGCCGTCCCCGGGAGTTCCATCGGAAGGACCGGCGCTGCCGGAAAGGGTGCGCCGCGCCGGCGGGGCGGTTGTCGCGGGGCGCCGGGGAGCCTTTTCCCGGTCCGGGGAGGGCTAGTGGGGACTCTCGGCCCCGTCGGCGGCGACGGCGGTGGTGAAGTAGAAGAGGCAGGCGCCGGCGGGGGGCAGGGAGGTGTCGGTCCAGGCCGGGTCGGCGGGCTCGGCCACCACGTCGGCGGGGTCCGGCGGCGGGTGGGTGGCGACGAAGTCCGGGTGGTCGCCGCGGCGGACCCGGTAGTGGTCCGCCTCCCAGGCGGCGGCCCAGCGGAGGTCGTCCCGGCCGGGATCACCGAGCCACAGGGAGGGGCCGACCTCTCCCGGCGGGTCCACGGACCCGCCGCAGGGGCCCTCCGGGCCGGAGGAACGGTTCTGGGGTTCGGCGGGGGAACGGATCGCGAAGTCGGCGCCGTTGTCGTCGGTGTCGGTGCCGTTCCCGCAGGCGGGGTCGTCGCCCCCGGGGGCCCGCTCGATCGACTCGCCGGGACCGTGGGCGGGGGCGGCCGTCCCCTCGGGACAGTTCGCCGTGCCCCAGCCGACCTTGTCGACGATCGCCGGGTCGTCGCAGGAGGCGAGGGGGGCCGTTCCCTCCACGAGAAAGACGAGGCCCCCGGAGGCGCCCATCAGGAAGCGGTCCTGCACCGCGTCCGCCGGGACGTGGCCGGTGTACTCCGGCCGGGCGACCAGGTAGTAGCCGTGGGCCGGGATCGTCTCGGCGGGCAGCGCGAAGACCAGCCAGGTGGACCCGGTGGCGGCCCGGTACTGGAGCGACCAGCCGGCGAGGGAGACCGGTTCCCCCGTGGGGTCGTGGAGCTCGATGAACTCGTCGTCGTGGTCGGAGACCCCGCGGGTCTGCACCTCGGAGATCACCGGGTGGTCCGCGCCCGGGCCGCCCCCGGCGCCCGCGGGACCCGTCGTGGCGCCCGCCGTGTTCGAGGGGTCGGACCGGTTCGACCAGCCGTCCTCCGCCACCAGCGCGAACCAGTACGCCGTCCCGGGGGCGAGACCGGTGACGTCCCAGCTCTCGTGGCTGCCGGCGGGGCCGGGGTCCGGTTCCCCGTCGAGGGCGGTGGCCGCGGCGAAGTCCGCGGGGGTGCGGATCGGCCAGGGAGCCCGGCGGATGTCGTAGCGGGCCGCCCGCCCCTCGTCCCCGTCGTTCCCGGGGGCGGTCCACTCGAGGCGGACCGTGGTCGCCCCGGTGGAGGTGGCGGCGAGGTCCTCCACCCGGCCCGGCGGGACCGTGTCCGGTTCCGCGTCCGCCAGCCAGGCGACGGCGTTGAGGAAGATCTCCCGGTTGTTCACCCCTCCCGACGCCCTGTCCCACCCGTCGTGGAGATGGTCGCCCGGGTCGCCCGTCCCGTCGTCCGCCGGGGAGGAATCGCCGGTGGCCGCGACCCGGCCGCCGCCGACCCACGCGGTGGCGAAGGTGACGTGGACGTTTCCCCGCTCCGGGGCGTCCGTCTTCCAGACGTGTCCCCGCACCGTGCCGTTGGCTGCCGGATAGAGGGTCAGGGCGGTGGAACCGAACAGGCCGAGACCGCCGGAGCCGTCCCCGTGGGGGCCGTGAACGATCGGGTCGCCGGGGTCGTCGGTGACGTTGTCGTCCACCGGGTCGTCGAACCAGAAGTCCCCGTCGCCGAGGCCGGCGATCTCCTCGACGTTGAAGACGATCCCGGCGATCCCCGGGTCGGTCACCGCGCCCCCCTCGATCTCGACCCCGAGCAGTTCGTTCAGGACGTGGGGCGCATCCCACCCGTCGCAGTCCCGGTCGGAGGTCTGGTGGTCGGCGACCAGGAAGATGCCCCCGCCTCCTTCCCGCACGAAGCGCCGGATCGCATCGATTTCCTCCGGTGTGAACGGCCGGTTGGGTTCCGGGAGGACGAACACGTCGTAACGGGAAAGGTCCTGGGGATTGTCCGGGTCCCCGAACGTGATCGCCCCTTCCACCGGGAGGGTCTCCACCTCGTAGCCGAGCTTCACGAGGTCGATCCCGAAGGCCGAGATGCCCCCGGTCCAGGTCGTCTCCGGATCGTTCGGGCCGATCTCTCCCGGGGCCGGGGTGGGGAACCGCTGGGCGTGGGACTCGTCTTCCCACTGGCCACAGGGGTAGTGCTCCTGGTGGAGGTCCCAGGCGTCCGCGTCGATCACCCAGTCCGCGTTCCCCGCGTTCTCCCGGTGGGAGGCGTCGAAGAGCACCCGGGCACCGGCCCCGGCGGGGCCCGGGCCCAGGGCGAGAAGCAGGGCGAGGAACGGCAGGATTTTTCGGCTCACGGGGGGAAGATACGCCACCCCTGCCGCCGGGGACAGCCGTTCCCCGGTCTCCGGACACGGGTTTCCCGGCGGGAGGCGGCCCGGGCGGGCATGGAGGCCCGGCCGGGGCCGGAACCGGCAGGCGCCCGGGCCGGGGGGCCGCCCCCGGGGCGCGGGGGAGGCGGCCGGGGCGGCCAGGATCAGGAAACCGGGGACCCGGGGGGGACGTCCCCGTCCGGCACCAGCAGGTGGGGCACCCCGTCCGCGTCGGTCGCGGCGAGGAGCATTCCCTCGGAGACGAGCCCCCGGAGCTTCGCCGGCTTCAGGTTCGCCACGACGACGATCGTCTTCCCGACCAGGTCCTCCGGGCGGTACGCCTTCGCGATCCCCGCCACGAGCTGGCGGGTTTCGCCTCCCAGGTCGACCTCGAGCCGCAGGAGCTTGTCCGCGTCCGGGTGCGGCTCCGCCTTCAGCACCCGGGCCGTCCGGAGCTGCACCCGGAAGAAGTCGTCGATCGTGATCCGCCCCGCCGCGTCCCCCGGTTCCCCGCCCGCGGCCTTCCCCGCGCCGGCGTTCCCCCGCCCGGTGCGGGCGGCGGCCGGTTCCGGCGCGGCGCCGAGCACCTTCTTCTTGTCCAGGCGGGGGAACACCCGCAGGGGCGCCCGGACCGTGTTCCCGCCGACGGCCCAGTCGTCCACCGCGAGCAGGTCCTTCCCCGGGGCGATCTCCGCGGCGGGGTCCTCCCCGAGGCCGAGGGCCCGCCAGAAGGTGGCCGCCGCCCCGGGCATCGCCGGGTGGAGCCGCAGGGCCAGGTGGGCCAGCTCCCCCACCGCGGTCCGCAGCACCCGCGAGCAGTGGCCTTCCCGTCCCTTCCGGCGCCACGGTTCCTGGCGGACCAGGTAGCGGTTCAGCGCGTCCGCGTGGTCGGTCAGGGCCCGGAGGGCCGCCGCCGGATCGCAGGCCTCGAACCCGGCCCGGTACCGTTTCCGCACCTCCCGGGAGGCCTCCCCCAGCTCGTCGTCGTAGAGCGGTTCCACGGCCGGGACCGTGCCCCCTTCTCCCTTGGCGACCAGGGCCACCACCCGGGAGAACAGGTTCCCGATGTTGTTGGCGAGGTCGGCGTTCGTCCGGTCGAGGACCGCCTCGTCCGAGAAGTTCCCGTCGTGGCCGAGGGAGATTTCCCGCAGCAGGAACCAGCGCAGGGCATCCGGCCCGAAGTCCTCGAGGAGGGGCCCGGGCCGGGCGACGTTCCCCCGGGTCTTCGACATCTTCGACTCGTCCCGCAGCCACCACCCGTGCCCGAAGATCGTCGTGGGGAGGGGGAGTCCGGCGGCCATCAGGAACGCCGGCCAGTAGACCGCGTGGAACCGCAGGATGTCCTTCCCCACCAGGTGCAGCACCGTCGCGTCCGGCCCTTCCCGCCAGTACCGTTCCCACAGGGGGGCGCCCCCCGGGTCGCCGAAGCCGAGGGCCGAGATGTAGTTCGTCAGGGCGTCGAACCAGACGTAGACGACGTGGTCCGGGTCGCCGGGGAAGGGGAGGCCCCAGGAGACCTGGGACCGGGGGCGGGAGATCGAGAGATCCCGGAGTCCCCCGGCGACGAACGACCGGACCTCGTTCCGCCGGGTCTCCGGCAGGACGAACCCCGGGCGGCCGTCGTACAGCTCGAGGAGGCGCTCGCCGAAGGCGGAGAGGCGGAAGAACCAGGACTCCTCCTCGACCCGTTCCACCGGATGGCCCTGCTCGGGGCACTTCCCGTCGGCGACCTGGTTTTCCGGGTAGAAGCTCTCGCAGCCGGTACAGTACCAGCCGACGTACTTCCCCCGGTAGATCGCGTCCGGGGTCCGCTCCCGGATCCGGGCGAACAGCGCCTCGACGCCCCGGTGGTGCCGCTCCTCGGTGGTCCGGATGAAGTCGTCGTGGCTGATCGAGAGGGCCGGCCACAGCTTCCGGTAGTTCTCGACCACCTCGTCGGCGAGTTGCCGCGGGGCGATGCCCCGTTTCCGTGCCGCCCGCTCGATCTTCTGGCCGTGCTCGTCGGTCCCGGTCAGGAAGTAGGTGTCGTCCCCCGCAAGCCGGTGGTAGCGGGCGAGGGCGTCGGCCACGACCGTCGTGTAGGTGTGCCCGATGTGGGGCAGGTCGTTGACGTAGTAGATCGGCGTCGTCACGTAGAAGGTGCGCGGTCCGGCCATCGTCTCCTGGTCTCCCGGGGGCGTCACGAGCCCCGCGAATCGTCTTCCCGTCCCGTCCCGTCGTCGAGGGCGTTCTCCGCCGCCTTCCGCACCCGGTCCACCGGGACCCCGGCTTCCCGGGCCACCGCCCGGCAGTCCTCGAACTCGGCCCGGGCCTTCACCGCCCGCCCCCCCCGGTCGAGGGCGCGCTTGACCCGCACGATACCCCACGGGGTCTCCACCGCCACGTGGTCCCGCAGGCACTCGAGGCGCCGCTCCCGGCGGATGCGGACCCCGAGGGTCGTCGTCTCCCGCAGCAGGAGCCCGGCGAGTTCCTGCTCCCGGCCCGCCTCCGCGATCACGGTGAACAGGAACCCGGGCCGCCCCTTCTTCATCGCGAGGGGGGTCACCATCGCGTCGAGGGCTCCCGCCCCGAGGAGCCGGTCGACGACGAGGGGAATGTCCTGGGGCAGCATGTCGTCCACCGCCGTCTCCAGGACGGCGACCTCCCGCTCCGCCGGGCCCGCGTCCGTCTCCCCGAGGAGGCCCCGCAGCACGTTCGGGACGACCGGGTCCTCGCGCGTCCCCGCGCCGTTGCCGGCCCGGTCGAGGCGCATCGCCGGCACCGGTCCGAAGTCCGGTTCCAGCGCGACCAGCAGGGCGGCCCCGGTCGGGGTCACCGTCTCCCGCTCCACCGGCCCCCCCGCGATCGGGACGCCCCGCAGGATCTCCACTACCGCCGGCACCGGCACCGGCAGCACCCCGTGGGCGCACCGGACCGTTCCCCCCCCGACCCGCACCGGGGCCGAGCAGCTGACGGTCTCGATGCCGAGTTCCGCGATCCCGAGGCAGGTGCCGAGGACGTCGACGAGGGCGTCGTCCGCGCCCGCCTCGTGCAGGTGCACGGTACCGGGCGTGCCCCCGTGCACCCGGGCCTCGGCGGCGAACAGGTGTTCGAGCGCCGCCCGCGCCAGCCCCTCCGCCCGGGCCGGGAAGCGGGCCCGCTCGAGGACCGCGAGGACGTCGGCGAGGGTCCGGCCGTGGCCGCCGGGGCCGTGGACGTGGGCGTGGGCCCGGTCCGCGCCTTCACCGTGGACATCCCCCCCGCTCCCGGGAGGAGGGCCGTGGTCGTGCCCCTCCGCGGAATGGTCCCCGTGATCGTGCGGGTGGTCCGGGCCGTGGCCGTGATGGTCGTGACGATGATGACCGTGCCCGCGCCCCGCGTGGCCGCCGCCCGCGAACGGTTCCGCCGGGGGTTCTTCCGCGCCGCGGACGATGACCCGGACGCGCGTCGCGACGAACGCGCCCCGGTGCGTCTTCTCGACCCGGACCCGGACGCCCGCGAGACCGAGCCGCTCCGGCAGGGCGGTGACGAGGGCCGGGTCGAGTCCCAGGTCGAGC
>CAZOTT010000139.1:0-6482 GCA_964582785.1 uncultured Acidobacteriota bacterium
CCGTGCTTCTTCGGGGGCGAGGTGTCCACCTTCGTCTCCAGCATCCGCAGGCCCGAGATCAGCCGGGCCCGAGTGTCCGCCGGCTCGATGACCGCGTCCACGTAGCCCCGTTCCGCCCCGACCCACGGGTTCGAGAAGGCCCGGCGGTACTCCTCGGCCTTCTCCTTCTTGAACGCCGCGGGGTCGTCGGCGGCCATCATCTCCCGGCGGTAGAGGATCTCGACGGCCCCCTCGGCTCCCATCACGGCGATCTCCGCGGTCGGCCAGGCGAGGTTGACGTCGGTCCGGAGGTGCTTGCTCGCCATCACGCAGTAGGCGCCCCCGTAGGCCTTGCGGGTGATCACCGTCAGCTTCGGGACGGTGGCCTCGGCGAAGGCGTAGAGCAGCTTCGCCCCGTGGACGATGATCCCGCCGTGCTCCTGGGCCACGCCGGGGAGGAACCCGGGCACGTCCTCGAAGGTCACCAGCGGGATGTTGAAGGCGTCGCAGAACCGCACGAACCGCGCCCCCTTCCGGGAGGCGTCGATGTCGAGCACCCCGGCCAGGTAGGCGGGCTGGTTGGCGACGATCCCGACCGGCCGCCCGTCGAGGCGGGCGAAGCCGACGACGATGTTCCGCGCCCAGTGCTCGTGGACCTCGAAGAAGTCGCCGTCGTCCACGATCAGCCGGATCACCTGCTTGATGTCGTAGGGCTTGTTCGGGTTGTCCGGCACGATGCCGTTCAGGGCCACCTCCCGGCGGTCCGGCGGGTCGTCGGTGGGACGGCGGGGCGGGTCCTCGTGGTTGTTCTGGGGGAGGAAGGAGAGGAGCCGCCGGATCAGCCCGAGGGCGTGGGCGTCGTCCTCCGCCGTGAAGTGGGAGACGCCGCTCTTCGACGAGTGGGTGAGCGCGCCCCCGAGATCTTCCTTCGTGACCTCCTCGTGGGTCACCGCCCGGATGACGTCCGGCCCGGTGATGAACATGTAGGAGCTGTTCTTCACCATGACCACGAAGTCGGTGATGGCGGGGGAGTAGACCGCCCCCCCCGCGCACGGCCCCATGATCGCGGAGACCTGGGGGACCACGCCCGAGGTCAGGGTGTTCCGCAGGAAGATGTCGGCGTAGCCCGCCAGGGACGCCGCCCCCTCCTGGATCCGCGCCCCGCCCGAGTCGTTCAGGCCGATCACCGGGCAGCCGACCTTGACCGCCAGGTCCATGATCTTGCAGATCTTCGCCGCGTAGGTCTCGGAAAGGGAGCCCCCGAACACGGTGAAGTCCTGGGCGAAGATCGCCACCGGGCGGCCGTCGATCCGGGCGAACCCCGTGACCACCCCGTCCCCCGGGATCTTCTTTTCCTGCATCCCGAAGTCGGTGCACCGGTGCACGATGAGGGCGTCGGTCTCGTCGAACGTCCCGGGGTCCACCAGCAGCTCGATCCGCTCCCGGGCGGTCAGCTTGCCGGCCTCGTGCTGCTTCTCGATCCGGCCCGGGCCCCCTCCCTGGCGGGCCCGCTCGAGCCGTTCCCTCAGTTCCTCGATCCTGTCCACGACCCGTCTCCTGGCCCGGCCCGCGCCGGGAGCGCCCGCGGGGGCGGCCCGCCGGTCAGTCGGCCCGGGGCACCTTCTTCCAGTCCTCGAGGAACTTCTCGAGGCCGATGTCGGTCAGCGGGTGGGCGAGCAGCTGGGCGATGACCCGGTAGGGGATCGTCGCCACGTCGGCCCCCATGAGGGCGGCCTGGACGACGTGCATCGGGTGGCGCACGGAGGCCACGATGATCTCCGTGTCGAACCCGTAGTTGTCGTAGACCTGCCGGACCTGCGCCACCAGGTCCATCCCGTCGGAGGAAATGTCGTCCAGCCGGCCGACGAACGGGCTGATGTAGCGGGCGCCCGCCTTGGCCGCCATCAGCGCCTGGAGGGGATGAAAGCAGAGGGTGACGTTCGTCGGGATCCCCTCGCCGGTGCACCACCTGGTGGCGCGCAGTCCCTCCCGGGTGATCGGGATCTTGACGACGATGTTCTCGTGGATGGCGTGGAGCTCCCGCGCCTCCCGGCACATCCCCTCGAAGTCGGTCGCCGTGACCTCGGCGCTGACCGGGCCGTCCACCACCGCGACGATCTCCTCGATCACCCGGCGGAACGGCTTTCCCGTCCGGGCCACCAGGGAGGGGTTCGTGGTCACCCCGTCCAGGATGCCCAGGCTGGCCGCCTCGCGGATCTCGTCGACGTCGGCGGTGTCGATGAAGAACTTCATGGTCCTGCCTCCGTGGGACCCGCCCGGGCCTCC
Source organism: uncultured Acidobacteriota bacterium (assembly GCA_964582785.1). GTDB lineage: Bacteria > Acidobacteriota > Polarisedimenticolia > J045 > J045 > JAMOQA01. The sequence continues at coordinate 2,266 of CAZOTT010000139.1, forward strand.
CCGGGCGCCGGGCGGAAGGAAGAGTCTACCCCGGATCCCCCGGCCGGCCGACCCCGGGCCGGGCCCGGTTCGGGAAGTCGCCGGGTCGGGGCAAGTGCCGGCTCCCCGGCCGCCGGTTCCTGGCGAGCGACGGTCCCGGTGGCCCCCCGCCGCGCGGTCCATGTGCCCGGGCCGGGCAGAGGGAGGGAGGTCCGCCGGGAACGGGGCCGGGTTTCCGCCGAATCGCCGGGCGTGAAAAGACCTTCCGCCGCCGACAGCCGGTTCCTCGGCGGGGAGCGCGGACCTTCCCGTGGTGGAGCGGCGTTTCCGGGCGACGAAGGGGGACGCGCCCATGGTGTAGCGAAGCTTTCAGGTCGGCGGGTGGGCGGCGGCGGCAACGAACGGGGGAGGCTGGAAGCCGTCGCCATTGTTCGTTCCTGTTCATCCCCTGCGCTTTCCGGGTCGTTCCGGCGGGCTCCTGGAAGCTTTTTCTCCACGGTGAGCCGGCACCTGGAAGCTTCGCTACACCATGCGGTCCGGGGTGCGCTCTCTCCGGGACATTCCCGGCCATCGGTTCAACGTCTGTTTGACATATCCTCCGGAACCCGGCAACCTGAAGGAGGTGCGCCGGGAACGGGGGCGGCCCTTATAACTGGTGGCCTGGCAAGGAGTTCCGCCCGGGGCGACCGGGACGGCCACCGGCCGCCGAAGGACCTTTCCCGCCCCCCGGTTCCGGGCGAAACCGGCCCCCGTTCCCGGCGCACCTCCTCCGCGGCCCGGGGCGGGGCCCCGGCGTGGTATGTTGAACCCAAGCGGCCGGGGGACGGGCAGCAGGCAGGGGGTGGAGGTGTACCGGATCGAGAAGCGTCCCTGGGGTCTCTGGTTGTCCTTTTCCGGGAGGATGATGGAATCGGAGGTCCGGGCCTGGCTCGACGAGTCCCGGGCCGTGCTGCGGGACATCGAGCGGCCGTTCGCCGTCGTCGCGGACATGCGCGGGCTCTCTCCCCTGCTGCCGGAGGTCCAGCTTCTCCTGGTCGAGGGCCAGCGGCTCTACCGGGACCACGGCCTGGACCGCTCCGCCGTGCTGTTCCGGGGCCCGATCGCGATCCGCCAGTTCCGGCGCATCGCCGGCAAAAGCGGCATCCGCGAGGGGGAACGCTACATCGACGCCCGCCGCCCGGACGCCGAGGAACGGGCCCTCGCCTGGGCCCGGGACGGCATCGAACCCGGCGACCCCCCCGGCCCCTCCTGGAGTTCCCCGTTGCCCTAGCCCCCGCGCCCGCATGCGGGGGCCTTCCCGGCCTCCCTCCGCGCCACGGACCCGGAAAGGACGGGGCCGCCCGTGGGCGGCCCCGCCGTCGCTGGCGTCCATTCCGCGAAGGGTCGCGGCTCAGGCGCTCACCTGGTCCACGTGAACGTCCATCTGGGGGTACGGGATGCCGATCCCGGCACGGTCCAGGTGGATCTTGACCGCCCGGGTCAGGTTCTCGCGGACGCCCCAGAAGTCCGCGGTGCGGCACCAGGCCCGGACCTTCCAGTCGATGGACGACGCCCCGAGGGCGTCCAGGTAGACCTGCGGGGCCGGGTCGTCGAGGATCCCGTCCACCGACGCGATCGCCTGCTGGAGCACCTTGCGGGTCTCGTCCAGGTCGGCGCCGTAGTCGGTTCCCACGTCAACCTGCACGCGGCGCGTCTCGTGGAAGGTGATGTTCTCGATGTTGGACCCGATGATCGCCTGGTTGCCGACGATCATCCGGCGGTTGTCCGGGGTATCGAGGGTGGTGGCGAAGAGGCCGATCTCCTCGACCTTCCCGGTGACGCCGGCGGCGCTGATGACGTCCCCGACCTTGAACGGCCGGAAGGTCAGCAGCAGGACGCCGGCGGCAAAGTTGCCGAGGGTCCCGGAGAACGCCATGCCGACGGCGAAGGCGGCGCCGGCCAGGATCCCGGCGAAGCTGGCGGTCTCGACCCCGAAGATCCCGAGGATCGAGAGGATGCCGGCGAGGAGCACGACCCACTTCGCCAGGTTCCCGAAGAAGCGGGAGAGGGTCTCGTCCACGTTCCCGCGGCGGAGACCCCGGCGGGTCGCGGCGCCGACCCACCCGGCCACGATCCAGGTGACGATCAGCAGGACCAGGGCGCCGAGCACCCGCGGCCCGTAGATCACCACGTATTCCTTCATCGTCGCGGCGAGATCGCCCACGCGGTTCATCGTGCCTTCCATTGCCCGTTCCTCCTCTTCAGAAATTGATGACCAGGGAGGCCGCGAGGATCGTGTCGGTCTTGTCGTGCTCCCAGATCACGTCGTCGAACCCGGGCGAGGTCAGGACCTCGCGCACCGGGTCGTTGTCCCACCGCACCGTGTAGCTGACCTTCAGCGCGAGCTTGTCCGTCAGGGTGCTGGTCACCGCCGTCACCCAGTTGGCCCGGGTGTCGTCGGAGGTGGACAGGTTCTGGAGCACCTCGAGGGTCGAGGACAGTTCCCCGGTCTCGCTGAACTTCCATCCCCAGGCGAGTGCGGCCCGGCCGACGCCGAAGCTGTCGGAGTCGCCACCCACCGGGGTCTCGTCGGTGAACCGCACGCCCACCTCGGCGTCGAGGGTGTGGGCGTTCCGGTGCAGGACGGCGAACGCCGCGCCGAGCCCGGCGAAGTACCGGTCGTCGATTCCCTGGGGCCGGTCGCGCTCCCAGCCGCCCTCCGCGTACCAGCGGAAGTTCTTCCGGATCTCCCGGAGGAACTTGCCGGAGAGCCGGTAGACCTCGGCGGTCGTCTGCTTCGTATCGGTGACCCGCAGGCTGCCGGCGTCGTTGACCGCGTTCTTCGTCGTCTGCTCGGAACGCAGCGCCAGGGCAAAGATCTTCAGCTCGCTCTTCGTCCAGTTCTGGACGAACTCGTTGGAGAGCGAGAACGTGGTCGTCTCCGAGTTGCCGGTGGTCGTCACGAGGGAGAGTTCGGCCTTGTCCGACCAGTTCCGGTCCGCCGTCTCACCCTCCCCCGCCAGCGCTGGGACGAGGCCCACCGCCAGCAGGGCCAGGATGACGACCGTGGGCAGCATTCCGTTCCTTCCTTTCCGCATGTGGCTTGCCTCCTTGCCAGGGCCGGTTCGGGCCCCGGTTCCGTCCGCGCCCGGCGGTGCCCCCCGCCTGCCCGGACCTTTTCTCACATTCGGGTGCGCTGATCCTTTCACGGAAAGGGATCTGTTGCAACGGGAATAGTCTCGAATCGGCAACGCCGTCTTCGTACTCTTACCGAATGAGATTCGGCGCAGCGGCCGACCTGCCCATGGTGTAGCGAAGCTTTCAGGTGCCGGACGAATCACGAGAAGTCACGACCCTCCAGGGCCCGGAACCGTTCGAATGCTTTCGACACCGTACCGCCGGGACCGCGACCCGCAGCCCCGGGAAGCCCACCTGAAAGCTTCGCGCCACCATGCGGCCTGCCATTGGCGGGAGGCGTGCCGGAAGGGGGACCGCACCCGGGGTCGTCGCCGCGTTCTTCCGATAGCAGGTCGGTGGGTGGCGTGCCGGAAGCGAGGCCGCACCCGGGAAGACCATCCGGGAGATGATCCCGGACGGGGGTGGGAGGCGTTCCGGAAGCGAGGCCGCACGCGGGGGGCCCGGCGGAAGGCCAACGGGACGGGGCGGGAGGTGCGCCGCCAATTCGGGTCGCACCCGGAACAGCGGCCCCGGTCGGCTCCCTGCCCGGCGCGACCGCGGCGGTCACCGGCTCTGGAATGGCCTTTTCCGCCCACCATTTGCGCCCTCAACCACCCCGATTTCCGGCGCACCTCCCAGGGTAGCTGGGCGACGGACGCCTGCCCCGGGGCCCGACCGGAAGCAGGCGCGGCGGGTCTCCGGTCCCGAAAACGGGCGGGATAACCGCGATTCCGGCAGGGGGGGTGTCGGATAACCGGGCCAGCGGCAGGTTCCCGGTCGTCTTCGGCGCTCAAACCTGCCGGAACGGACGTTATCCCGCACCCGACCTGCCGGATCGCGAGTTATCCGACACCCCACCTGCCATTTCGCCCGTTATCCCGCCCCCTCTCCCGACGACCCCCGGATCGCGATCCACGGCAGCGGAAAGCAGTCGGCGCGACGGGCCCCGCGGCCTGGACCGCAGCGTGGGCTCCCTCCGTCGCGGCACGGGGGGAGGGCGGCCAGGGCAACCGGGTGGAGCGCGGAAGCACGGCGAGCGGTGGGCCGCCGGGGAGCGGCCGACTCAGCCAAGCCGTGAGAGA
>CAZOTT010000140.1:0-6401 GCA_964582785.1 uncultured Acidobacteriota bacterium
CCCGTGACGAGGACGACCGTGGCCCAGGGGACCCCCGTCTCGAGGGTGGTGCGCAGCGCCCGGTCCCAGCCCTCCCGGCGCGTGGCCAGGTAGCCGACCGCCGCTCCCAGGGCCCCGAGGAACGCGAGCAGGGCGTTCGTCGCGGCCGGCACGTGGAGGTAGAAGATCCGCTGGACGTCCCCCATCGTCCGTTCCCGGGGCGCGTAGAGGAACGCCGCCCAGAGAAGCACGAGCGCCCCCCCGGCGAACGCCAGCCCCGCGGCGAGGGGGAGGGGGTCGAACCGGCGACGATCTGCGCTCATCGGCACTCCTTCCGCGCGCGCCTCATTCCTGGAGCGCGGATTCGAAGAGGAGCCCCCCCAGGGCCAGGTAGAGAACGAGGGTCCCGGCGGCGACGGCGGGCCAGGGGGCGGCGGCCGCCAGCGTGCCGCCCGCCAGCAGCTTCCCGGTGGTGCGGACCCCCGCGATCAGCACGGGGGCGGCCGCGGGAAGGACGAGGATCGACAGCAGGGCCTCGCCCCGGCCGAGACGGGCGACGATCGCCCCGACGAGGGTCCCGAGGGCGGCCAGCGCCCCCGAGCAGAGGAAGAAGATCGCCGCCAGGTCGAGCCACCGGACCCCGGCCGGCAACTCGAAGAGGATCGCGGCGAGGGGAACAAGCACGACCTCCAGGGCGGCCGCCAGGCCGAGACCCACCGTCCACTTGGCAAGGAAGAGCAGGGTGCGATCCAGCGGAGAAAGGAGGAGCCCCGTCCAGCGGTCGTCCTCCCGGTCGGCGAGAAGGGCCCGCGCCTGCCCGACCAGGGTGGCGAAGGCCACGGCGATCCAGAGGATGCCGGGGGCGAGCCGCCGCCGGTCGTCCGCGGGCAGGGCGGGGAGATCGAACGCGAACCCGGCGACGAGGAGGACCACCAGCGAGAACATCAGCATCGGGAAGAAGGCCTCGCCGGTGCGGGCCTCGCGCCGGAGGTCGGCCCCGAGGACGGCCAGGAAGGCGCGCACCTGGCGGTTCACGCCCGGACCTCCCGCGGACCGGCGATCGCCCCGGCCCATTCCCCCGCCGAACGCTCCCCCGCCGCTCCCTCGAGGAGGACGCGCCCCCGGCGCAGGACGACCACCCGGTCGACGAGGGGCAGGACCGGTTCCGGCCGATGGGTGACCAGGACCAGGGCCCGGCCCGCCCGCCGTTCCTCGGCGAGCCACTCGACCAGGAGCTCCCGCCCCCGGGGGTCGAGGCCGGTGAACGGCTCGTCCAGGAGCAGCAGGGACGGCCCGTGGAGCAGGGTCCGGGCCAGGGCCAGGCGCTGCACCATCCCGCGGGAGAAGCCGCGGACCGGCCGCTGCGCCGCCCGCTCCAGGCCGACCCGCGCCAGCAGCTCGTCCGCCCGCGCGCCCGCCTCCGCCGGGGAAAGGCCGTAGAGGCCGGCGTGGAGCAGCATGTTCTCCCGGGCGGTCAGGTGGTCGTGAAGAAACCCCCGGTGCCCCAGGTACCCGAGCCGCCGCCGCCCCTCCGCGACTCCCGGGGACCTGCCGAACACGAGGACCCGGCCGGCGGTGGGCCGGGCGATTCCCGCGGCGACCCGGAGGAGGGTGCTCTTGCCCGCCCCGTTTTCCCCCAGCAGCAGCAGGCCTCCTCCCCGCGGAACCGCGAGGGACAGCCCCGCGAGGGCGGTCACCGGTCCGAACCGCCGGGTCACCCCCTCGAGGAGGAGCGCCGGGGGGCCGCCGGTTCCCGTCACTCCCCCCGGTCCTCCGCGCCCGGCCCGGGGCGCAGGAGGGGAACGAGCACCCACAGGGCGGTGGCCAGCGTGAGGCCGAGCAGGGCGGCGAGGAAGGCGAACACGGTCATCCGGTCCTCCGGCTCAGCGCGCGGGAAGGGGGCGGGCCGCCACGCCCTCGGCGAGGACGTCGGCCACTTCCTCCGGGGCGGGGAAGGCCGCCAGGTGCGTCCCGAGAAGGAGCAGGATACCCCCGATCCAGAGCCAGTTGATGCCGGGATGAACGATGACTTCGAGGGATACCCGGCCGGTTCCCGGGTCCATTCCCGCCGGGATCACGTAGAGGTCCTCCCCGGCCCGCCGGATCTCCCGGGGAGCGCGGGGAAGGAAGGTCGATAGGATCGCCACCTCGGTGGTCTGCTGCCGCTCCCGCCCGCGGTAGACCCGGAGCTCGGGCCAGACCAGGTCGGGGCCCGGGGCCCCGGGGCGGGTCACCTCGATGCGGGCCGCCAGGCCGTCGTATTCCGGGGTGTTCCGGGCATCGAGCTGCACGTACCGCAACCGGTACCCGTCCAGTTCCACGGTCGTCCCGGGCGGAATCGACTCGAACACCTTCTTCCGCTCGTACGCCGTCGACGCGGCGATCCCCACCGCCATCACCACGATCGCCACGTGGCTGACCCATGCACCCCAGCGCCGCCGGTTGGACCGGGCAACCCTCGCGAGGGCCACCACGGGACCTTCGCCCACCTGCACCCGGCGTGCCCGCCAGTCCGCGAGGACCGCCTGGAGGACGCCGAGAACCGTGAAGAGGGCGGCCGCGAAAACCGCCAGGGACCAGGGTTCCCGGGCCCCCAGTGCGAACAGGGCGGCGCCCCCGCCGACGGCCCCGACCGCCGGTACCAGCGCCCGGCGGGCCAGCGCGCCGGGGGAGACCCGGCGCCAGCCGGTCACCGGCCCCATCCCCATCAGGAACAGCAGGAGGACGAACCAGGGCCGCGTCGCCCGGGTGAAGACCACGGGCTCCACGGCGGACTGCACGCCGGTGCGCAGCTCGTCGATGGCGGGCCGCGTCGTCAGCCAGAAGACGACCAGGGTGATCCCGAGCAGGAGCACGTTGCCGAGGAGGAAGAATCCTTCCCGGCTGAGCACGGTATCGAGCCGGTTGTCGGGCCGCAGGTCGCGGTACCTGGCGAGCAGCAGCCCGAAGGAGAGGCAACCGGCCAGGAGGAGGAACGCCCCGAACCACCAGCCGATCGAGGTACGGGCGAAGGCGTGCACCGAGGAGATGATCCCCGAGCGGGTGAGGAACGTGCCGAAGACGGCCAGCAGGAAGGAGACGATCACGAGGAAGAAGGCCCACCCCTTCAGCACCCCCCGCCGCTCGTGGGCGAGGACGGAGTGGAGGAACGCGGTCAGCGTCAGCCAGGGCATGAAGCTGGCGTTCTCCACCGGGTCCCAGCCCCAGAACCCGCCCCAGCCGAGCTCGAGGTAGGCCCAGTAGGCACCGAGGAAGATTCCCAGGGAAAGAAACGTGAAGGTGAACATCGACCAGCGCCGGATCGCCCCCAGCCAAGGGCCGTCGACCCGGCGCGTCGCCAGCGCCGCGATCGCGAAGGCGAAGGGCACCGTGATCCCCACGTAGCCCAGGTACAGGGCGGGAGGATGCGCGACCATCCACGGGTTCCGGAGGAGGGGGTTCAGGCCCACGCCATCCGCGGGGACCAGGGCCGCGGGCAGGCGGCGGAACGGGTTGTCCACCAGCGCCACCACCAGGACGAAGAAGAGGAGAACCAGCGCCTCGACGAGGAAGGTCCAGGCCACGAGCCGGCGCGGCAGGCGGCGCGTCGTCAGCACCGTCAGGGTGGCGAAGAGCCCGAGCAGGGTCGCCCAGAAGAGCAGGGAACCGGACTGCCCGCCCCACAGGGCGGTCAGCTTGTAGATCGTCGCCTGGGACCGGCAGGAGTAGTCGGCCACGTACTCGAGGGAGAAATCGTCGGCGAGGAACGCGCGGACGAGGCCGAGACAGGCGAGGAGGAGGAGCAGGAACGCGGCGCCGATCCCCCGGCCGGCGCTGGCAAGGAACGCCTCTCGCCGGCTGGAGACGGCGAGGATCGCGGCGAGCACGCTCCAGAGGGAGGCGAGCAGCGCCACGAGGAGGGCGGCCTGGCCGATCACGGTCATCGCTGGATCTCCGGGAAGGGGAAACCCCCGCGGTCAGGGAGTGCGGGCGGCCCTGTCGGCGGGATCGACCTCGTACTTCGAGGGACACTTCGCCAGCAGGCGGGTGGCCACGAACGTGCCGTCGGGACCACGGCGGCCCGCGACGACGACCTGGGACCCGTCCCGGAAGGTGTCCGGGATGCGCCCGCCACCCTTCCGCGAGTCGTACAGGACGGGGATCCCGTTCTTCCGGTTCTCGTCCGTCAGCAGGAAACGGACGACGAGGCCGGTGTTCTCCCGGCGGATCGAGCCCTCGCGGACCCAGCCGGCCAGGCGAACGTCCCCGTCCACCGGGTGGGCCACGAACTCGTCGACCTCGAGGTAGTAGAGGTTCCCCGTCGCGGTCCCGGTACTGCGGACGACGAGAAACACCATCGCCCCCGCCACCAGCAGGAGGAGCAGGAGGATCTTCGGGCTGGTCGACATCGGACGCCTCTCTCCGGGGCCGGGAGCGGGTCCCGGCGGTCCTTCCGGCCCGCCCGGCAGGGCGGGAACGGGATTACCCGGCATTATGTTCCTGTTCGTCCCGCCCCTCAAGCCGCCGCCGCGGCCCGGGAGCGACTTGACCCGGCCACCCCGGGGAACCAGATTGCCGGTGGACGCTTCATGACCCCCCTTGCTCGTGGGAAGACCGGCCCGCCGGGCCGGTCTTCCTCTTTGCACCGGGACCGCGCGTTGGGTGCCCGCCGGTTCCGGGCTAGACTCTCCCCGGCCCGGACCACGGGCGGGAGGAGGCGCGATGCGTCGGATCCGCGAACGACTCGAGAAGGAGCTCAGGGAACTGGAACACGAGCTCAGGATCGAGCTGCCCCGGGAGATCCAGAAGGCCACCGCGCTCGGTGATCTGCGGGAAAACGCGGAGTATCACGCGGCCCTCGAGCGGCAGTCCTACGTCCGGGCCCGGATCTCCCAGCTCCAGCAGCGCCTTTCCCAGCTGTCCTCCGTCCGCATGTCCCGCATCCCCCGGGACCGGGTCGCCTTCGGCTCGCTGGTCACGGTCCGGGACCTGGACACGGACGAGGAAGTCACCTGGGAGCTGGTGTTCGCCGACGAGGGCGACGCCGCCGCCGGCAGGATCTCGGTGTCGTCCCCGATCGGCCGGGCCCTGGTCGGCAAGGAGGTGGGGGACGAGGTGGTCGTCCGGACCCCCGCCGGCGAACGGACGTTCGAGGTCGTCGACCTGGTCACCCTGCACGACCGGGAAGACGAGGGGCAGGTCCCGGGCGGCGCCCGGGAGGACTAGGAAGCGCCGTGTTCGCCCTCCTGGGAGGCCTGGCCCGCAGCCTCCGCCCGCACCAGTGGGTGAAGAACGTCCTCCTCTTCGCCGCCCTCGTCTTCGCCCGCCGGCTCGGCGATCCCGGGGCGGTGCTCCACGCCCTGGCCGGGTTCGGCCTGTTCTGCCTGCTCTCGTCGGGGGTCTACCTGGTCAACGACGTGATCGACCGGGACCAGGACCGCCTGCACCCGCGCAAGCGGCGGCGCCCGATCGCCTCGGGACTCGTGCCGGTCCCCCTGGCGCTCACCGTGGCCGCGCTGCTCTTCGCCGCCGGGCTCCTCGGCGCCGCCCGGCTCTCCCCCGGTCTTCTCGCCGTCGGCCTGCTCTACGTCGGCGCCTCGCTGGCCTACTGCCTCGGGATCAAGCGCGTCGTGATCCTCGACGTCATGGTCCTCGCGTCCGGGTACCCCCTGCGGGCGGTGGCGGGAGCGGAGGCGATCGGGGTCTCGTTCTCCAACTGGCTCCTTCTCTGCACGAGCCTGCTCGCCCTGTTCCTGGGCTTCTGCAAGCGGCGCCAGGAGCTGACCAGCCTGGGAGACGGCGCGGTGGACCACCGGGCCGTCCTGGCCGCCTATTCCGTCCCCTTTCTCGACCAGATGATCGCGGTGGTCACCGCCTCGACCGTCGTCGCGTACACGTTCTACGCCTTTTCTCCCGAGGTGGCCGCGAAGCTGGGAACCGACAAACTGGGATTCACGATTCCGTTCGTCATCTACGGCATCTTCCGGTACTTTTACCTCGTGCACATGCGGGGCGAGGGTGGCCGGCCGGCCCGGGAACTGGTCCGGGACGTGCCGCTCCTCGTCAACAGCGTTCTCTACGGCTTGACCGTCCTTCTCGTGCTCTACCACGGGCTGCCGTGAGCCGGCACGGGAAGGCGGAATCGACGCCGGGCGCGGGGACTTCCCGCCCGGCACGAGGGTACCACGCGATGGAAACCGATCTCCGCCGGAACCCCGGGCTCCTGAAGCTGGAACTCTACTGCCGGGGCGCCCACATCGACGACTCGCTGCACGTGACCGACGAGGGTGGCCGGCCGATCCTCCGCACCCGGGCCGGACTGGGCAGCGGGCTGGAGCTGATCCTGCCCGATGACATCTGGACCAACGTCCCGGTGACCGAACGCTTCGTCCGCCACTCCCCCTACGTCGTCCGCCGGCGGGACGATGGCTCGATCTGGGTCG
>CAZOTT010000141.1:0-6350 GCA_964582785.1 uncultured Acidobacteriota bacterium
CCGTTCAGCACCGCGACCAGGCGGCGGTAGTCGACGGGCAGGGCGAGCTGGACCACCCCCCCCCCGTGCTCCCCGACGATCTCCTTCCCCCCGAGGGGCGCCAGCACGACCACCCGGGGAGCCCGCTCGCCCAGGGTGCGGATCCAGGCGGAGAGGAACCGCGACGCGGAACCGGACTCCCGCGGGACGGTGACGAGAACGGCGTCGAGCCCGATCGCTTCCGCCACCTTCCAGATCGGGCCCCCGGACGTGCGCACCTCCGCGCCGAACCACTCGAGCTGCCGGGCGAGGACCTCGCGGAAACGGGCCTCTTCCTCGACGACCAGCACCTTCCGGCCGGCGAGGGGACGGGGCGGGTCCTGCACCGGGACCCCCCGGCAGCGGAAGGTCACCCAGAAGCGGCTGCCCCGGCCCGGCTCGCTCTCCACGCCGACCTCGCCCCCCATCAGCTCCGCGAGGCGGCGGCAGATCGCGAGCCCGAGGCCGGTGCCGGAGAACCGGCGGGCGAACGAGTCGTCGACCTGGACGAACGGCCGGAACAGCTTCCCCAGGTCCTCCCGGGCGATGCCGATCCCGGAATCCTCGACCTCGGTCCGCACCAGGAGCTCGCCGGGCGTCCCGGTCTCCCCGGCGGTCACGTGGACGATTACGTGGCCGGCCGAAGTGAACTTCACCGCGTTGCCGACGAGATTCGTCAGCACCTGGCGGACCCGGTGGGGATCTCCCCCGACGGTGCGGGGAACGGACGGGTCGATCGTGCACCCGAGGCGGATCCCCTTCTCCCCCGCCACGGGGCCGAAGAGGCCGAGCACCTCGTGGACGACCGTGCGGAGGTCGAAGTCGGTCTCCGCCAGCTCCAGGCTGCCGGCCTCGATCTTCGAGAGATCGAGCAGGTCGTTCAGGATCGTCAGCAGCACCCGGCCGGACTGCACGATCGACTCGGCCAGCTCCCGCTGCTGCGGGTCGAGGCCCGTGCCGAGGAGCAGCTCGGCCATGCCGAGCACCCCGTTCATCGGCGTGCGGATCTCGTGGCTCATCACCGCCAGGAAGGCGGACTTGGCCCGGGCGGCCTGCTGCGCCGCCTCGAGGGCGTCCTGCAGTTCCCGGTTGGCCTCCTCGAGGTCCCGGGTCCGCTCGGCCACCCGCTGTTCCAGTTGCCGGTTGAGGGAGGTGATCCCCGCCACCCGCCAGCGGTGGGCCCCGTAGACCGTGCCCAGGATCCCGGCGGCGAGCAGCGAGTAGAACCACCAGGTCATCCAGAACGGGGCGCGGATGGTGAAGGCGCAGGTCGCCTCCTCCCTGCTCCAGACCCCCGCCGCGTTGCGCGCGCGGACACGGAAGACGTAGTGGCCCGGCCGGAGATTCGAGTAGGTCGCCCGGCGCTGGCTGGTCGGGGGGAGCCAGTCCTCGTCGACCCCGTCGAGCCGGTACTGGTACCGGACCGCCTCCGGGGCGGCGAAACTGATGCCGACGAACTCGAACGTGAGGTGGTTCTGCTTCCACGAGAAGGATGGATTGCTGCCGACCGGGACCGGCTCGAGGAAGACGCGCACACCGGTGATGCGCACCGGTGGAGGGGGCAGGGTTTCCCGGTCCTGGCGGGCGTCGTAGCGGATCGCGCCCCGGATCGTCCCGATCCAGAAGACGTCCCCGTTTTCCACCCAGCGGGCATGGAGGTTCGCCTCGACGCCGCCGAACCCCTCGTTGCTGCCGTAGCGGCGCAGGCCGCCGTTCTCCGGGTCGTACCGGAAGAGCCCGCGGTTGGAACCGAGGAAGATCCGTCCCCGCCCGTCCGCGACGAGGCAGTAGAGCATGTCCTGGTCCAGCTCGGTCCCTTCCCCGTGCCGCACCACCTCCCCGTCCGCGTACTCGTAGAGCCCTCCGCCCGCGGTAGCCAGCCACAGGTGGCCCCGCGGATCCTCCCCGATGTCGAAGATCATCCAGCGGGCCAGGGGGCCCCCCGCCACGGTCTCGAAGCGACCCTCGCCGCCCGTGCCGGGCCGCCACCGGACGAGGCCCACCCCCTCCACACCCGACCAGAGGGTTCCTTCCCGGTCCCGGTAGAGGGTGTAGACCGTCCGGTGTTCCCCGGGACGGCCGGGGAAGCGGTAGACCCGGACGCGGGGCCCGCCGCCGTCCGTCCCCCTCGTCCAGTGCACGATCCCGCCCCTGAAGGTCGCGATCCAGACCGAACCGTCCGGTCCCCCGACGATGTGCCGGATCCGCGGGTCGGGCAGGGAGTTCCGGCCCAGGCCGGGCACGGGGAGAAAGGCCCGGCGCCGGGGATCGAGGAGGCAGACCCCGTTTTCCCCCGTCCCGATCCAGATCATCCCCCGGTCGTCCTCGTGGAGGGTGCGCACCACCTCGCCGCAGAGCCCGTCCTGCCCGCGGAAGACCTCGATGAAAGGCTTTTCTCCCGTGCCGCGGGCGGGCACCTCGTGGACCAGTCCCGCGTCGGTGCCGTACCAGGTGGAACCGTCGGAGGAGCGGAGAATGGTCCAGACGGAGCTGAGACCGGGATCCCGGGGGAAGTCGCAGTGGGTTTCGAAGGTGCCGCCGAGCCAGCGGGCGAGTCCGCCCCCGTCCGTCCCGAACCAGAGATTCCCTTCCCGGTCGAGCCAGCCGGCGTTCACCTGGTCGACCGGCAACCCCTCCTCGACGGTGAAGCGACGCCACGAACGGGGTCTGCCCGCCGCCGCCCCCCCGAGCCGCACCACGCCGTGCCGGGCGGTGGCGATCCAGACGTTGCCCCGCCCGTCGCCGAGGATGTCGGTGCAGGTGCCGGGGTCGAGGCCCAGGGTGCGCCCCACGTCGAGGACGCGGTCGGCCCCGGTTCCCTCCTCGATGGCCAGGATCCTTCCCTGTCCGGCCGAGAGCCACAGGCGGGGGCCGATGGCCCGGAGGACCGTCACCGGGGCGGCCGGCACCCCGGCGACGGGCCGGCACCCCGAGTTCTCCCCGTAGATGCAGAGCCCCCGATCGGTGCCCACCCACAGCCGGTCCCGGAACCAGGCCAGCGCATGGACGGCACCCCCGGGATGCGGAAGCTTCTCCAGCGTGCCACCGGACACCACCGCGGCGGTGGACGGCGCCACGTAGAGGCCCCCGGCGGTGCCCACCCACAGCCGGCCGTCGGGCGACTCGAGCAGCGCCTCGACCGGTTCCCGGGACCCGTCCGGGAGGGGGGAGAGGAAACGGGGTGTTCCCCGGATCACCACGGAGATGCCCCCGGCGGACCGCCCGAACCAGGGGTTTCCCTCCCGGTCCACCATTCCCGAGACCACGAAGATGTTGGAAAAGCCCCTTTCCTCCCGGTAGCGGTGGAATTCCCGGCCGTCGAACCGGGCCAGCCCCCCCTGGGTCGCCACCCAGAGGTACCCGTCCCGGTCCTCGAGAATGGCCGTCACCTGGGACTGGGGCAGGCCCTCGTCGACCCCGTACCCGCGGAAGAACTGCTGCTCCCCCCGGCAGGGGAGCAGGGCCCCGGCGAGCGCGATCCACGCCAGGAGGGAGGAGGCCACGCGCCCCCTGGGCCCCCATGCCCGGGGCCGCGCCGGTCCCCGGCGCGGCGGAACACCGCACTCCCCGCCCGGCACTCGCTGGAGCTGGGTCTTCATCCGATGGACTCATCGGCCCGCGGGCTCCCGCCTTGAACCGCGGAAAGTCGCTCGTGCTCCGGGCGGTTGGCGGGAGCGCCGGGGACGGCCGGGGGCCCCCGTCCCCGGACCGCGGGGACCTCCGGTTCAGGCCGGGCCCGGGCGCCCGTCTCCCCGGTGGCGGGGCGGAATCCCCCCGCCGGGGGAAGGAGCCGGGCAGGGCCGGTCCGGGTTCCCGATCCGCTCCAGGAAGAGGGCCAGGGCGATCCCCGCCGCCAGGCCCGCCAGGTCGATGCTCCAGTCGTAGAGGGCCGGCGTGCGGGTCCAGGTCACGTACTGGAGAACCTCCGTGGCCGCGGTGAACAGGACGAGGCCCCCGAGGAACCAGGGCCAGGGGGCGAGGGGACCGTGGCGCCGCCGGCGGACCCAGGCGAACCGCGCCACCACCCCGAGGACGAGGAAGAACACGAAGTGACCCTTCTTCTTCATGTTCCTGACGTCGACCAGGGAAGGCGTCTCCCGCCGGCCGGCGGGCGCCGGGTTCTCCCCCGGGCCGGCGGCGGGAGGGTGCCCGACGCGCCAGGCGGCCCGGATCTCGCCGGCGACCCGGGTGGCGGTGTCGACGACCCGGTTCGCCTCGTCGTTCAGGACCTGGCCCGGCAGCATCACGCCGAGCAGGATCGCCACCACGACCAGCAGAAGGGGCCACCGCCACCGGCCCCGGAAGACCCCGAGGACGTGGAAGCACCCCCCGACGAGCAGGAACCAGCCCGCGGCGAAGAACGCCTTCCACGCGGCGTACCCGGACTCCAGGCGCATCTCGTGGAGGTGAACCTCGTCGACCCAGAGGGTCCCGGCCGCCCCGGCCTGCTGGAGGTAGACCTCGATCCACGCGTCGTGGGGGTAGACCCGGTAGATCCCTTCCATGGGGGTCCAGGGCACGTCCCCCTCGACGATCAGGCTCGGCCGCTGGTGGTCCCACAATCCGCGGCCCCGGGCGTCGCGGGGAACCAGCAGGACCCGCGGCCAGGCCCATTCCTGCTTTCCCTTCCGGACCCCCTCGGACCGGACCCAGCAGGAAATGCCCAGGTACCGGTAGCGCCGGGCCCGGGGCAGCCGCCAGCGGAGGGCCGCCCGCTGGCCGGTGGGCCCGACCCGGAGGCGCACCGCCCCCGATCCGGCGAGTCCTCCCTCCGGGTCCCAGGCCACGTCCCCGTAGTGCTGCCAGGAGTCCGCCGGTGTCTCCCCCGGGGGGTCCCCCTTCCACCCGCGCGGGTCGACGGACACCCCCCCGTCGAACGTGCCGAGGTCCCCGAGCAGGTCCGGCCCGACCGGGTGAAACGGCCGGTAGCTCGCCAGGAACACCCCCATCAGGAGGAGCCAGAGGGCGAGGGCGAGGAACCACGGCCCGATGCGCCGCAGCGGGTCCTCCCCTTTGCACCGCCCTTCCTTCCCGCGCATGCCGGCGATTCTACGCGCCCGGGGGCCGGGCGCCCGCACCACCCGGGCGGGGTCCGCCCCGGGGAGGGCTGCCCTTGCCGGGGACCCGGCCTCCCGCCGGGGGGCCCGGGAGCGCGGCGGGAACCAGGCGCGGGGAGATGCCGGCGATCACCGCCGGGGCGGACCGGGCGGTGACTTCCGCCGGGCGGCCTTCTCCCGGCTCGGCACCTCCCGGACCGGAGGAGCCGGCGGGGGCGGGGCAAGCAGCCAGCGAAGGTACTCTTCCCGGCGGCCCGGCCGGTTTCCCGCGAGGATCGCGTACCAGGCCCGCCGGAGGCGGGCGACCTCCCGCTCCGGCAGGGGCTCCCGGAGGCCGGCGGCGGCCAGGCGGCCGTCCACCACGTGGAGCGCGATCGCCGCCGTCACCGAGACGTTCAGGTAGGCGGTCATCCCGCGGGTGGGCACGTGGAAGAACCCGTCCGCCAGGGCCGCCAGCCGGGGAGAGACCCCTTCCTGTTCGCTGCCGAAGGCGAGGGCCACCGGTCCCCCGGGGGAGACCTCGTCCACGGGAATCGACCCGGGCCCGAAGTCCGCCACCAGGAGCCGGAAACCCCGCTCCCGCAGGTGGGAGACCGCATCCTCCACGTCCCGCCAGAGGTGGATGTCGAGCCACCGGTCGGCCAGGTTGTGGATCCGCCGGGCCAGGCGGACCCGGCCCTGCCGGTGCACGACGTGGATTTCCGCCAGCCCCAGGGCCTCGGCGGTCCGGACGACGGCGGACACGTTCAGCGGGTTGACCAGGTCCTCGAGCAGCACCGCCAGGGACCGGGTACGGGCGGCCAGGGCCCGCTCGGCCACCCGCAGCCGGGCCGGAGCTTCCTCCCCGGGACCCGGGGGCGGGGTGCCGGGGGGAGGCTCGGGCAGGGGCTCCACCCGGTCCTCCGGACGGCGGACCAGGTGGTCTTCCCCGCCCCAGGGAGAGAGCCAGCGGGGGTCCCGCGGCGGTTCGATCCCGTCCCGGCCGACCCGGGCGGCGGCCGCGACGAGCCGGCCGAGCACGGGAACGTCCAGGAGACGCCGGGCGACCTCCAGGTCGGCGTCCTCCCGCTCGGGGCGGGACCAGCGGGCCCGGCCGTGGTCCTCGTCGAGAACCGACTCGACGGCCGCCAGCGACGAGCCCAGCACCCGGAGGACCTCCTCCATCGCGTCGACCCAGCCGCCCCAGCTCCGCTTCCGCACCCGCCGATCGCCCACGGTCCGCTCCTCTCCCGGCGGCCCATTCTATCGGGGGGTAGACTCCCGGGACCCGCCCCC